>JBAZYX010000059.1:0-24923 GCA_041659105.1 Acidimicrobiia bacterium | reverse complement strand
GTTCATCGTGTCGGACAGGTCGGCGAGGTCGCGCGTCGGTGCGAGCACACCGAGCCGCGGCGGAGGCGCGCCGAGCTGGGGCGTGACGAGCACGTCGTAGCCGGGGTCGTCCGCGCCGTCGCCCGCCCACCAGCGCGCGAGCCCGCGCGAGTAGTCGTTGGCCCGCTCGAGCGCGGCGATGTACTGCGTGGCGGTGAAGGTTCGGCCGACCTCCACCATCTGCGCGTTCCAGGGCTCGAGCTCCGACGGGTCGATGGTGCGCCCGAGCGTGGCGCTCCACCGGTCGAGGTCGCGCGCGATGAACGCGCTGAAGATCCCGCCGATCGCCTCGCCGAGGGACGGGTCGTCGAGCGCGGGGATGGCGACCGGCTCGACGTGGTGGCCGAGCGCCTCGAGCACGCCAACGGTCGCGGACACCGCGGCGACGCAGTCGGGGTGCACGTCCTCGTTGCGTGCCGGCCGGCGGACGCGGAACCCGATGCGCAGCCGACCCGGGTCGGTGCCGACCTCCGCTCGGAACGGGCGGGCGGGCGGTGGCGCGAAGTACGGGTCGCCGGGCGCGGGCCCGGCAGTCGCGTCGAGCACGGCCGCGGTGTCGCGCACGCTGCGGGTGAGCACGTGCTCGTGCGTCGTGAGGGCCCAGTACTCGCCGAAGTCGGGGCCGAGGCTGTTGCGGGCGCGCGTCGGCTTGAGCCCGACGAGGCCGCACGCGCTCGACGGGATGCGGATCGACCCGCCCATGTCGTTGCCGTGGGCGACGGCCACCATGCCCGCGGAGACCGCGGCCCCCGATCCCCCGCTCGACCCACCGGTGGAGTGGTCGAGGTTCCACGGGTTGTGCGTGGGCCCGTACGCGAGCGGCTCCGTGGTGGCCGACGACGCGAGCTCGGGCAGGTTGGTCTTGCCGACGATCACGAACCCGGCGGCGCGGTACTGCTGCACGAGCCAGGTGTCGGTGGTCGCGACGTACCCCGCGTCCTTCAGCACCTGCATGCCGCAGTGGAACGGGTCCCCGGCCGAGTGGGCGACGCCGTCCTTCAGCAGGAACGGCACCCCGCGGAACGGGCCGTCGGGCAGCGGGCCTTCGGTCGCGGCCCGCGCCTTGTCGAACCGCGGGGTGATCACGGCGTTGAGCGCGGGGTTCAGGGCCTCGATCCGGGCGATCGCCGCGTCCACGAGCTCACGGGGTGTCACCTCGCCGCGGCGGACGAGCTCGGCCTGCGCGGTCGCGTCGAGCCACTGGAAGTCGTCGGTCATGGCCCGGATGTTCGCGCGATCGCCGGAGGCCCCGCTGCGGGGGCCGTGGGCGCGCCTCGCCTCAGCCGGCGTTGCGGAAGGCGCGCGACAGCAGTGGGCTCGTCGCGATGGGCGTGGGGTCGAGGTCGACGGGCTGGCCGAGCAGGGGCCGGGACGGGTGCGCGGCGGCCGCGGCGGGGCGGGACGCGGCCGGACGTGCCGCCGGCCGCTCGAACGGGAGCGTGGGGGCGGGCGTGGGCGGCGGCGTCGCCGGGGACGCATACCGGCTGGGGGCGGGCGAGCCCGCCGGCGCAGACGACCCGGGCACCGGGCGCACGTCGCGGAGCTCCCAGTGGCGGGGCGGCTTCAGCAGCTCGGCGTGTCGGCGACAGAGGTTGCCGGCGGAGTAGGCCGACGCCTCGGCGAGGGGTCCGAGCCAGACGATGCGGCGCAAGCCGTCGAAGGTGAACGTTGCCGTCGCCGGTGCACTGCATCCCGGGCGGGCACACAAACGCGGCATGCAAGGACGGTACCGCACGCCGATGGCGGCGCCGCGGCACGGTTCAGGGCCTCCGGCCCGCTCGCGCGGGCGCTTCGCAGGTCGGCCCCGGCGAGACCACGTCCCGGCAACTCGCGGCTTTTGTGACGTATTACGGCGTGACATGCGCCACACGCGCGGATGAGGGCCCGGCCCGATCCCGCCCGGGGGCCGCCCCCGGGTACCGTCTCGGGCGGAGTTGCACCGGTGTTGTTTCCCGGTTCGCAGCTCCTTTCCCTTTCCCACGGTGCTCTCGCCGCGCGCCCCGCACGGGGTCGCGTCGTGACCCGATGACCAGGAGGAAATCCATGCGACGGATGCTCGAACGCATCTCGCCCGTGTTGTTCGTCTCGGTCGTGGCCGGAGGATTCGTCGTTGCATCGGCGTTCCCGGCCACGGCCCAAGCCGCCCAGGAACGGAGAGATCGGCTCCATGCGGAGCGGCCGGTCGCCGCAGCACCTTCGACCGGAGAGGTCTTCGTGCACCCCGATCTGGCCGCCCAGATCGAGCAGGCCGAAGCCGAGGAACGAGCCACGCTCGAGGCGTGGTACATGGAAGCGGTGGAGACCGTCGCCGCCCAGTCCAGTGGGTACTCGAGCTCCACGGTGAGCTCGACCCGCTACGGGAGCTGCAACGGCGACGTCGCCTGCTTCCTCGAGTGCACCAAGGCGCACGAGTCCGACACCTCCGGCGGGTACAACGCCGTGAGCGGGAGCGGGACCTACCGCGGTGCCTATCAGTTCTCCCAGCGGACCTGGGACGCGGCTGTCGCCGGAGCCGGCTTCGAGGAGTACGCCGGCATGCCGGCCGACCAGGTGCCGGCGTCCGTGCAGGACGCGGCTGCGGCCCACCTGTACTCCGTGTCGGGCACCCGCGCGTGGGGCGGTCGCTGCTAGCGCGGTCCGTCGTGTGACGCATTGCCTGGATGGGGCCCCGCTCGGCGGGGCCCCATCCGCGTGCGCGTAGCCTGGTCAGGGTGACCGAACTTGCGGCCGCCCCGGGGCCGGCATCCGACCTCGAGCTCGGCGCGTTCACCCCCGACGGTCCGTGGGCGATCGAGCCCGAGCGTCTCGTGTGGATGCGCGGCCTCGACCGCGTGCGGGCCCGCACCCGCGCCGAGGTGCCCCGGCTCCTCGCGCACCGGCGGGTGCCCCCGGTCGCCCGGTTCGGTCGGGTGCTCGTCGCCATCGGGACGGCCGTCGGCCCGTGGTACGTGCGGGAGCGGGGCACGCCCGCGTCGCGCGCGGGCATCTCGCGCCGCCTCCGTCGCCAGTTCGAGGGCCTCGGCTCCACGTACGTGAAGCTGGGCCAGATCATCTCGGCCTTCGAGGGCCTGTTCCCCGACGAGCTGGTCGACGAGTTCAAGAAGCTGCGCGACCAGGTGCCGCCGGCGCGGTTCGCCGACGTCCGCGCCGTGGTCGAGGCCGACCTCGGCCGCCCGCTCGAGACCGTGTTCGCCCAGTTCGACGAGGAGCCGATCGCGGCCGCGTCGATCGCGCAGGTGCACGCCGCTCGCCTCCTCACCGGTGAGGAAGTGGTGGTGAAGGTGCAGCGGCCCCAGGTGGCCGCGCTCGTGCGGTCCGACCTGCGGGCGCTCTCGTGGCTCGGCCCGTTCCTCGTCGGCCGCATCCCCATCGCCGCGCTGGCCAACCCGCCCGCGCTCGTCGAGCTCTTCGCCGAGCAGATCGTGGAGGAGCTCGACTTCCGGCTCGAGGCCGAGAACATGCTCGACCTCGCCCGCGTCTTCGCGGTCACCGGGCAGCGCACGATGGTGGTGCCCCGCCCGCACCCGTACTGGGTCACCCGCAGGGTGCTGGTGATGGAGCGCCTGCGCGGCTTCGCGTTCGACGACGTCGAGTCGATGCACGACGCCGGTCTCGACACGAACGCGATCCTCCGGGCCGGCTTGATCGCCTGCCTCGAGGGCGCGCTCATCCACGGGGTGTTCCACGGCGACCTGCACGGCGGCAACCTGCTCGTGCAGCCGAACGGGCAGACCGTCCTGTTCGACTTCGGCATCACCGGCCGGCTCGCCGAGGTCCAGCGCCTCGCCTTCCTGCGCCTCCTGATCACGGGGACCGCGGGGGACGTGAAGGGCCAGCTCGCGGCGTTGCGCGACCTCGGCGCGTTCCCGCCCGACACCGACATCGACGCCGTCTACGCCGACCTCGAGCTCGACCAGCCGGTGAAGGACCCGACCCAGCTCTCGGCCGACGAGCTGGTGCTCGAGATGCAGGACCTCGTGAAGAAGCTCCTGGGCTACGGGGCGCGGGCCCCGAAGGATCTGATGCTCTTCGTGAAGAACCTCATGTTCCTCAACGCGGCCACGGCTACCCTCGCCCCCGACCTCGACCTCCTGGGCGAGATCTCCCACGTCCACACCTACTTCCTGTCCCAGCACGGCGAGCGGCTCGTGCGGGAGCTCGGGATGAACCCCTCGGACGCCACGGTCGACGTCGACGCCGTGAAGGCCTCGCTGCTCGTGCCCGCCGAGGTCGAGACGCTCACCTTCCGGGAGCTCCAGGAGCGCCGCCGGGTGATCCTCGACCGCATGAGCAAGACCACCAACCGCCGCGCCCGCCGCCGCTGACGGGCTCCGCCTCCCGTTTTGGCGTCGCTGGACAACCGAATCGGTGGGTCGAGCGACGCCAAAACGGATCGGGCGGAAGGGTGGAGTTGCGAACTTGAGCGAGCGCTCAAGTAAGTTGGCGGCGTGACCGCCCGGGCCGCCGCTCGACTTCCTTCCCCGCCCGCAGACCCGCCCGCAGACCCGCCTGCTCCGAGCACCCGCGACCGCATCGTCGAGGCGGCCCTGCGGCTGTTCTCGGAGCGGGGCACGTCGGCGGTGAGCGTGCGGGAGGTGGCCGACGCCGCCGGGGTGACCGTGCCCGGGCTCTACTACCACTTCGCCTCGAAGGCCGACCTGATCCGCGAGGTCTACCGGGCCAACGGCGTGCGGCCCGGCTGGGACCCCGAGACTGACTTCGTGCCGCCGACCGCCCGCAGGCTCGTCGACCGCATCATCGAGCAGGCGCAGCACGAGTTCTCCCGGATGCAGGCGAACGAGGAGTTCCTCCGGCACATGCAACGGGAGGACACCCTCGGCGACGACGACGCCCGCGCGGTGGGGGTGAGCCTCTCCGACGCGTGGCGCGTGCGGTGGAGCGAGGTGATCCTCGCGTCGGAGGACCTCGCGCCCGACGCCGACGTCGAGGTCGCGGCCGACGTGATCGCGACGTTCCTCTGGGGCCTCTTCGTCACCTATCTGAGCCGGCGCGACGAGTCGGTCGCGCTCAGCATCGAACCGTTCGCCCGGCTCGTCGGGGCCGCGCTCACGAGGCGGGGCTGATGGCGACCACCTCGGCGTTCGACGCCCCGGTGCGCACCGCCTACGCGGCGCGCCTCACGCGAAAGCGCGTCGTCCTCACGATGATCGCGGCGATGTCGGGCATGTTCCTGGCGAGCCTCGACAGCACGATCGTCTCGACGGCGATGCCCACCATCGTCGTCGACCTGCGCGGCATCGACCACTACGCCTGGGTGTTCTCCGCATACCTGCTCGCCGAGATCGCGACCATCCCGCTGTGGGGGCGGCTCGCCGACATGTTCGGCCGCAAGCGGATCTTCCTCTGCGGCATGGGGATCTTCCTGGTCGGCTCGGCGTTCTCGGGCATGGCGACGTCGATGACCGCCCTCGTGCTGTTCCGGGGCATCCAGGGGGTCGGAGCCGGCTGCCTCCTCCCCGTCGCGCAGACGATCACCGCCGATCTCTTCACGCTCGAGCAGCGGGCGAAGGTGTCCGCCTTCTACTCCGCCCTCTTCGGGTTCTCGGCGATCATCGGCCCGCTGGTCGGCGGCTTCATCACCGACAACTTCTCCTGGCGCTGGGTGTTCTACGTGAACATCCCGATCGGCATCGCCGCGATGGTGCTCGTGGCCACGGTGATGGTGGAGCCGCTCGAGCACCGGCACAGGCACCAGCTCGACTGGCTCGGCATCGTCACCCTGCTCGGGTGGACCGGGATGCTCGTGTTCGCGTTGGAGTCGGGCGGCCGCGACTACGGGTGGGGCTCGCCCGTGATCGTCGGCTGCTTCGTGGCGAGCGCGCTCATGTTCGTGGGGTTCATCGTCGCCGAGCGCCGCGCGTCCGAGCCGCTGATCCCGTTCGACCTGTTCAAGGTGCCGATGCTGCGCGCGTCCGCCGTGATCACGATCGCGATCGGCGTGGCGATGTTCGGGATGATCTCGTTCCTGCCGCTCTTCGTGAGCGTGGTGGTGGGCTCGTCGGCCACCGGCGCCGGGCAGGTGCTCACGCCGATGATGCTGGCGATGATGATCAGCTCCGCGCTCGGCGTCCGGATCGTGCTGCGGCTCGGGTACCGCGTGGTGTGCACCGCGGGCTTCGCGGTCCTCGCCGCGGGCGTGTTCGCCCTGACCCGGCTCACGGTCGACGCCACGCGCTTCGACGTGAGCGTTGCGATGGTGTTCATCGGGTTCGGCACCGGGTTCGTCTTCATGTCCACGTCGCTCGCCGCCCAGAGCTCGGTCGACCTGCCCCGCATGGGCGTGGCCACCGGCCTGGTGAACTTCACCCGCCAGCTCGGCGGCGCGGTGGGGGTCGCGGTGGCGTCGGCGGTGATGCTCAGCGGGCTCACGAGCCGGCTCGCGGACGCGTTCCCCGGAAAGCCGATGGACACCTCGTCGCTCCTGGCCCCGGGCGGCGACCGGTCGATCCCCGCGTCGGCCCAGGACCTCGTGCGGAGCGCGTTCGCGGGGGCCCTGCACTCGGTGTTCGTGATGACGCTGGTGGTGGTGGGGGTGGGCGCCCTGAGCGTGCTGCTCATGCCCCGGGGCAGTGCCACCGAGCTGCGCGACCGCGCCCAGGGCCGGTTCGTCGAGGAGCTCGAGGAGCACCCCGAGGAGATCGACGAGTACGCCCTCCGCAGCCGGCCTTCCTGACTGCCGTTCTGACTGCCGTTCTGACTGCCGTTCTGACTGCCGTTCTGACTGCCGTTCTGACGCGAGGATGGTGGGGTGCCGGAGCTGCCCCAGATGCAGGCCCTCGCCGAACGGCTCGACGCCGTGGCGCGGGGAAGGTCGTTCGCCGGGTTCGACGCGTACTCGTTCTCGTCGCTGAAGACGGTGGTGCCGCCGGAGTCGCTCATCGGGCACTCGATCGTCGGTGTGGACCGGCGGGGCAAGTACCTCGTGTTCGACGTGGGTGCCGCGGGTCGGCTCCTCGTGCACCTCTCCCAGGCGGGCCGGCTCGACGTCGAGGACCCGCCGAAGAAGACCAAGCCCCGCGGGGCCGTGGTGCGCATCCGCCTGGGTCCGCTCCATGGGTCGCTCCCTGATCGCGCCGGCCCGCACGCAGCTCCGGAGGCTCGCTCCGGTGGCCCCGCGCTGCTCGTGCGCGAGTACGGCACCGAGCGCAAGGCCGCCTGGTGGGTGCTCGCCCCGGGTGACGACGGGCCGCTCGCGAACCTCGGTCCGGAGCCGGACTCCGACGCCTTCGCGGAGCTGGTCCTGCGCGGCGACGACCGGCGCCGCATCCACACGCTCCTGCGCGACCAGCGCACCGTTGCGGGGGTGGGTCGGGGTTACGCAGACGACGCGCTGTGGCGCGCGCAGCTCTCGCCCTACGCAACGCTCGCGTCGCTCGATGCCGACGCGCGCCGTCGGCTCCTCGAGGCCGTCCGCAGCGTGATGGCCGACGGGCTCGAGCGCGAACGGGCCCGGTCGGGGGGTCTCTCCGAACCCAAGCTGGGCGGAAGCTTCGACGTTCACGGCCGGTTTGGCGCGCCGTGCCCGCGCTGTGGTGACACGATGCACCGCGTGTCCTACGAGAGCCACGAAGTCACGTACTGCTCGCGGTGCCAGACCGGCGGCAAGGTCCTCGCCGACCGGCGCATGTCCCGGTTGCTGAAGTGAGCGCCGACGAGCTTGCCTCCGCGGCTGCACCCGAGGTCCCGGCCGGATCGACGCGCCCGGCGCGCTGGCGGTCGGTCGTCGCGATCCTGCTCGTCGTCCTCGCCGCGTTCCTCGCGCCGCTGACCGTCACCGCCGTCTGGTTGCACGAACGCATCCTCAGCACCGACGGCTACGTCGAGACGGTCGCGCCGCTCGTGGACGACCCGGCGGTCACCGACGCCATCGCCACCCGCGTGGTCGACGAGCTGTTCCAGGCCGCCGACGTCCAGAAGCGCGTCACCGACGCGCTGCCCGGTCCGGTCGACGCGCTCGGGCGCACGTTCACCAACTCGTTGCGCAACCTCGCGACCACCCAGACCGAGAACCTCCTCGAGTCGGACGCGTTCGCGAAGCTGTGGGAGCAGGCCAACCGCGTCGCGCACGAGCAGGTCGTCTCGATGTTCTCGGGCAAGGGGGACGCCGTCTCGAAGGACGACAACGCCGTCGTGCTCGACCTCGGGGTGGTGGCCGACAAGGTGCGCCTGAAGCTCGTCGACCAGGGCGTCGGCATCCTCGAGCGCGTCTCGATCCCCAAGGGCTCGATCGAGGTGACCCTGTTCGAGTCGGACCTGATCCCGAAGCTGCAGACCGCGTTCCGCGTGCTCGACAACCTGGCGGCGATCCTGCCGGTCCTGCTCGTGGCGGTCGTGATCGCGGCCATCGCGCTCGCGCCGCGACGTCGCCGCATCGTGGTGGGCGTCGGCCTGGGCGTGGCCGCGGCCACGTCGCTGGTGCTGGTCGGTCTCGACCTCGGACGCCGGGAGACGGTGTCCCAGGCCACCTCGGCCGATTTGGACACCGACGCGACGAAGGCCGTCTACGACACGCTGGTCACGGCGCTGCGCGACTGGGCGTGGCTCCTGATGGTGTTCGGGCTGTTCGTCGCGCTGGTGGCGCTGGTGTCCAACCCGGGCTGGATCGGCGGGGTCGCCGAGAAGCTGCGCGGCTCGTCGCCCGAAATCCCCGCGCCGGCGGCCTGGGTGCGCCAGAACCGGCTCGCGCTGTCGGCCGGCGTCATCGGGGTCGCGCTCCTCACGCTCGTGGTGTGGCCGACTCCGACGTTGCTCGTGGTCGCGCTCGTGGTGCTCGTGACGGCGTTCGTGCTCGCGCTCGTCACCGCGCTCGCGCGGATGAAGGGGTCAGTCGCGCCAGAAGCGGCTGGCCCGCCGGAGGGTGTCGACCAGGTCGGGTGACGCCGTCGCGGTGGACCCGGAGTCGAAGGGCGGCTGCGGGTCGTACTCGATCGCGAGCTGGATGGCGCGGGCGGTGTCCTCGTCGGCGAGCTCCGCGGCGAGGGCGAGGGCCATGTCGATGCCCGACGACACCCCGGCCGCGGTGACAACCTTTCCGTCGAACACCACGCGCTCGTCGGCGGGCTCGGCGCCGAACTGGCGGAGGTCCTCCAGCGCGGTCCAGTGGCTGGTGGCGCGCGTGCCCGCGAGCACGCCGGCCGCGCCGAGGATGAGGGAGCCGGTGCACACCGACGTGGTCCACGTGGAGGTCTCGTGGGCGCGCCGGACCCAGTCGAGGACGCGGAGGTCCTGGCGCGCGTCGGCTTCGCCGGGGCCACCGGGAACCACGATCACGGCCGGCGCGGGCACGGCGTCGAGCGCGAAGTCGGCCACGAGCGCGAGGGCGCCGTGGTCGGTGCGCTGCGGGCCGGGGTCGGCGGCCACGAACTTCACGTCGCCTCCGGGCAGGCCGCGCAGCACCTCGTAGGGGCCGACTGCGTCGAGCGCGGTGAGGCGCGGAAACAGCAGGATCGCGATCTCCATGCCGGTGACGCTAACCCCGCGCACCGGCGCGGGGCGCGTGATTACCAGCCGCGCGTGCCCGGGCCGCCCTTGAACGGGCCGACGACGCGCGAGGTGATCCACCCGCCGTAGAAGCCACCCTCCTGCGGGGTGACGAGCTCGCCGTCGACGAAGCACGCGTCCATCCGGCCGGGGTAGAACGCGACGTACCCCGCGATCGCCTCGAACCGCGTGCTCGGCGCGCTGTACGCCCACGCGGCCTGGGCCTCGACGCGGTCGCCACCGATCACGTCGTAGTAGTGCGCGCGACCCTTCCACTCGCAGAACGAGGTGCCGTCGGCGCGCACGAGCGTGCCGGGGAGCACGTCGTCGGGCGGGAGGTAGTAGTTGGGCGGATGGGTCGTCTCGAGCACGCGGTACGCGCGCGTCGTGTCGGCGATGGTCACGCCCCCGAGCACGACCACGAGGTGCATGCTCGTGCCCTCGAGCGCGGGCGGCCGCGGGTAGTCCCACGCCGACTCCTGCCCCGGTCCGGGCTCGATCCGCTCGCGCTGTCCACTCCTCATCGTCCCGCCATAGTGCCTGTTCGTGCGTTCAACCGGCCCATGGCACCGCTCACCGCACGAGCACGGGGTGGCGGGCGTCAGTGGGTGCGGACGGGGCCGGTGTCGACGACCTCGAAGGCGCTGCCGGGGACGCGCTTGAGCTGGTCGAGGTCGGTGTCGTTCCAGCGGGTGTCGGCCGCACCGGTGATGAACCAGTTCGAGCCGTTGTCGGCCACGATCATCCCGTACCGCTTCAGCGCGTTCAGCACCACGCGAGCCTGGCCGGAGTAGCCGCTCACGTCGTAGTCGGCCCGCAGTCGCAACCGCAGCCCCATCGGCGGACGGTTGACGTCGGTGCTCGACGACGCGTAGTGGGTGGCGGGCAGCACGAAGCCTTGCTGGGTCGCGTTCACGGTGAACCGCAGCGCGTGGTCGATGTGGCCGGCCGCGACCTCGTCGTAGCGCACCAGCCCGGCGAAGATCGGGAGCCCGGCCGCGTCGGCCGACGTCCATCCGAGCGGGCGGAGCGCGCTCGACCGCAGGTCGAAGCGGGCGCCGTTGCTCGCCTGCCACTGGTCGCCGACGGGTGTCGCGTTGTAGAGCTCGTAGAGCACGCACGCGTCTCGGTCGACCGCGATCACGTGACGATCGCCCCCACCCTCGATCGGCGCGCCGAGCGGCACGGGATAGGGACCGGGGTCGCTCTCCTCGGGCCACTCCACGAAGTCGACGGGCACGCGGTCCTGGGTGCCGGCCACGGTGACGTAGGGGATGCCGTACGCGCCGCCGCCCCCGAAGTCCGCGTGGAGGAAGTCGCCGCCGTTGGCGAGGATGTTCGCGATGTAGCTCGCCGAGCTCGGGTGGACGGGGAAGCCGGCGACGTCGGTGTTCCACGCGTTGTCGGCCGGGAACACCGAGCACGAGCCGAGCGGCCCGTTCTGCACCCCCGTGGCCGACGACGGGCCGCCCCCGCCGGGGTCGGGCGCCGGCACGCACGCGGCCACCACCACTGCGGCCATGGCCGCGACCGCCGGCACCGTCCACCTGCGCTTCACGTGTTCTCTATCGGCTGATCGGTGCCGGGAACTGGAATCGGCGTCGTACGATCATGCCCGTGCTGCACGCCGTGGTCGCCTCGATCCCGAGCCCGGCCAGCGGGAACCTCGAGCTGGGCCCGATCTCGATCCACGTCTACGGGCTGATGCTCGCGCTCGGCGTGGTGGTGGCCGTCAAGGTGACCATGGTCCGCTGGGGCCAGCGGGGCGGCGATCCCAACGAGATCCTCGACGGCGCGCTCTTCGTGGTGCTGTGCGGGGTGATCGGCGCTCGCGTGTACCACGTCATCACCGACTACCAGCGCTTCGACCACGGTCACTGGCTCGACGCCTTCAAGATCTGGAAGGGGGGACTGTCGATCTGGGGCGCGGTGCTCGGCGGTGCCGTCGGCGTGATCATCGCCACCCGGCGCAAGCACGCGAGCGCGCTGGTGATCGCCGACTGCGTGGTGCCCGGACTGTTCTTCGCGCAGGCGATCGGCCGCTGGGGCAACTGGTTCAACCAGGAGCTGTTCGGCAAGCCCTCCACGCTGCCGTGGGCGCTGGAGATCGCGCCGGCGCACCGTCCGCCGGGGTACGAGACGTTCGCCACGTTCCACCCCACGTTCCTCTACGAGTCGTTCTACTGCCTGCTCGGTGGGATCGCGCTGCTCTGGATCGACAAGCGCTTCACCCTCAAGCGCGGCCAGCTCACCGCGCTGTACGTCGTGCTCTACACGTTCGCCCGGTTCTTCTTCGAGAACCTGCGCATCGACGACGCCCACAAGATCGGACCGTTGCGGGTGAACGCGTGGGTCAGCGCGGGCTTCTTCGTGTTGGGCGCGATCTGGTTCTTCTGGCTCGGGCGGCGCCCGGAGCCCACGGAGGAAACGGGAGATCCGGCCACGGCCGCGAGCGCATAACCTGGCGCCACCGGTCACCCCACCGGACGGGCGCTCTACGACTGCGGAGGATTGCCGTGACCGCCACTGATGCGGCCCCCATTTCCACCACTGCTGCCGCGCGAGCGGTCGAAGTCACCAAGGTCTACGGATCGGGCGACACCGCGGTCCACGCCCTCGACGGTGTGTCCGTCGAGTTCCGCCGGGCGCAGTACGCCGCGATCATGGGTCCCTCGGGCTCGGGCAAGTCCACGCTGCTGCACTGCCTGGCCGGCCTCGACCGCGTCACCTCGGGCCAGGTGTTCCTCGGCGACGACGAGATCAGCGCGATGAGCGAGAAGCAGCTCACGCTGGTGCGGCGCGACAAGATCGGCTTCGTCTTCCAGTCGTACAACCTCGTGCCGACGCTCACCGGCATGGAGAACATCGCGCTCCCGCTCGCGCTCGCCGGCCGCAAGCCCGACCCCGAGTGGCTCGACCAGATCATCGAGACCGTCCACCTGGCCGACCGGGTCGAGCACCGGCCCAACGAGCTCTCCGGTGGCCAGCAGCAGCGCGTGGCCGTCGCCCGGGCCCTGGTGAGCCGTCCCGAGGTGATCTTCGCCGACGAGCCCACCGGCAACCTCGACTCCAAGTCGGGCGCGGAGATCCTCGGCTTCATGCGCCGCGCGGTGAACGAGCTCGGTCAGACGATCGTGATGGTCACCCACGACCCCGTCGCGGCGGCCTACGCCGATCGCGTGGTCATCCTCGCCGACGGAAAGATCGTCGACGAGATCGACGGACCCACCGTCGACTCGGTCATGGACCGCATGAAGCGCCTCGGCGACTGACACGCGGGCCGGAGTCGATCGATCATGTGGCGTGCCACCCTTCGGGGTCTCCTGGCGAAGAAGTTCCGTCTCGTCCTCACCTCCATCGCGATCGTGCTCGGCGTGGCGTTCATGGCGGGCACGTTCGTGCTCACCGACACCCTCGGCAGCGTCTTCGACAACCTCTTCGCGAACACGACCAAGGGCGTCGACGTCGTGGTGCGGGCGAAGGAGCCGTTCAAGGCGTCGAACCAGCAGGGCGGCGGCGAGCAGACCCGGCCGCCGGTGCCCGCGTCGCTCGTCGACGTGGTGCAGGACGTGCCCGGCGTCGACCTCGCCCAGGGCAACCTGCTCGGGTACGCGCTCGTCACCGGCACCGACGGCGAGGCGATCATCAACCAGGCGCCCACTTTGGGCCTGCCCTGGTTCCCGAAGCGGGAGTCGGTGAACGAGTCGACGGAGATCGCCAAGGGCCGCCAGCCGCGGGCGCCCGACGAGGTCGCGCTCGACCTCAAGACGTTCGAGGACGGCAAGTTCGAGATCGGCGACGAGGCGCGCATCTCCTTCCTCACCGTCGAGCCCCGCAAGTTCGAGGTCGTCGGCACGTTCCTGTTCGGGGGGAAGAAGGACGCGCTCGCCGGGGCCACCCTCGCGGCGTTCGTCCCCGAGACGGCGCAGGAGGTCATGAACCGGGTCGACCAGTGGGACCTGATCGAGGTCAAGGCCGACTCCGGCGTGTCGGCGGTCGATCTCCGCGACCGTGTCCGCCAGACGTTGCGGCAAGAGGGCCTGGCCAAGGACTACGAGTCGATCACCGGCGCGCAGCTGGCGAAGGAGCAGTCCGACCAGATCCAGGAGAACCTCTCCTTCTTCAACACGTTCCTCCTGGTGTTCGCGCTGATCGCGCTGTTCGTCGGTGCGTTCGTCATCTACAACACGTTCTCCATCACCGTCGCACAGCGCATCCGGGAGCTCGGGCTGCTGCGGGCGCTCGGGGCGAGCGGCCGCCAGGTGGTGGGCTCGGTCGTCCTCGAGGCGCTCGTGGTGGGTGCGCTGTCGTCGATCCTCGGGATCATCCTCGGCATCGCGATCGTGAAACCGCTCGAGGGCCTGCTCTCCGCTTTCGGCATCGACCTCCCCAACGGGCCGCTGCAGATACTGCCCCGCACGATCATCGTGTCGTTCCTCGTCGGTACGGGCGTCACGCTGGTGTCCGCGCTCGCGCCGGCCCGCCGGGCCGCGAAGGTGCCGCCGATCGCCGCGCTCCGCGACCAGGCCTTCGACGCGAGCTCCGGCCGCCGCCGCTACGTGTGGGGTGGCCTGTTCCTCGGAGTCGGGGTGGTGGCGCTGCTGCTCGGGCTGTTCGGGAACATGTCGGGCGGGAGCTCCGCCGCGGCCGTGGGCGTCTCGGCGCTCCTGGTGTTCATCGGCGTGGCGATGCTCAGCCCGCTCGTGGCGAAGCCCGCGGCGCGCCTGCTCACGTGGCCGGCGGTGAAGACCGACAGCATCACCGGGATCCTCGCTCGCGAGAACGCGCAGCGGAACCCGCGCCGCACGGCCGCGACCGCCGCCGCGCTCATGATCGGGCTCGCGCTGGTCAGCGCGATCGCGATCATGTCGTCGTCGTTCAAGCAGACGTTCCGCAGTGCGATCGAGGACCAGACCACCGCGGACTTCATCCTCTCGCCCACGAGCTTCGCGCCGTTCTCACCCGAGGCCGCGCAGGCGGTGCGTGACGGGCTGCCGGGGTCCACGGTCGTCGAGTACCGGTTCGGCACCATCGAGCTCGACGGCGGCAGCGTCGGGGTGCTCGGGGCGTCGCCGGACTTCCCGAAGATGACCGACGTCGGCCTGAAGCCGGGTGCGCGTCGCGCGGCGTTCGCCGACGGCGGCGTGTACGTCTACACGGACGCGGCCGACAGCCGCGGGCTGAAGGTCGGCGACGTGCTCGACGTGAACTTCCCGAGCGGGCCGGGCACGGTGACCGTCCAGGGGATCTTCGACGACAAGAAGGCGATGCCGTCGGACTCCGACTTCATCCTGTCGCTCGCCGACTGGGACGGCTTCCCCGACCCGCAGGACTTCTACGTCGGCGTCATCAAGCCCGAGGGCGTGTCGACGAAGGAAGCCGCGCACGTCGTCAACCAGGTCGCCGACCGCTTCGGCGGCATCGAGGCCGACAACAAGGCCGGCTTCATCGACCGTCAGATCGCGCAGTTCGACCAGATCCTCGGCCTGATGTACGTGTTGCTCCTGCTCGCCGTGATCATCGCCCTCGTGGGCATCGTCAACACGCTCGCGCTGTCGGTGTACGAGCGGACCCGTGAGATCGGGCTGATGCGCGCGGTCGGCATGAGCCGGGTGCAGCTGCGCCGGATGGTGCGGGGAGAAGCGCTCATCACCGCGTCGTTCGGGTCACTGCTCGGTCTCGGGATCGGGCTGTTCTTCGGTGTGATGATCGTGCGGGCGTTCTCGTCCGACGGGATCGCGCTCGCGATCCCGATCCCCCAGCTGGTGATCTTCGGCATCCTCGCCGGCCTCGCGGGCCTGCTCGCCGGTGTGCCCCCGGCCCGCCGCGCCGCCCGCCTCGACGTCCTCGAGGCCATCAACACCGAGTAGAACCAGAGGCGTTGCTCACCGTCGCCCGACGACGGTGAGCAACGCCTCGACGCTCGAGGCGTGGATGACCGTCGCTCGTCGCCAGGAGGACCCGCCGTGCAGTACGAGACGCTGATCGTCGAGCGCCGCAGGGGCGTGGCCCACCTGACGCTCAACCGGCCCGACGCCGCCAACGGCATCAACCTCCGGATGGCCGAGGAGCTGCTGCACGCGACCACCGGCCTGGCCGACGACCCGACGGTGCGCGTGGTGCTGCTCACCGGGGCCGGGGCGCGGTTCTGCGGGGGCGGCGATGTCAAGGGCTTCGCCAACCTGGGCGACGGGCTCGGGCACCACATCCGGGAGATCACGGTGCCGCTGCACGCGGCGGTGTCGCAGCTCGTCCGCCTCGACGCGCCGGTGCTGGCGTCGGTGCAGGGCAGCGCGGCCGGAGCGGGACTCGGGCTGGTGGCCGCGGCCGACCTGGTGGTCGCGGCGGAGTCGACGAAGCTCGTGATGGCGTACACCGGCATCGGGCTCTCGCCCGACTGCGGCACCAGCTGGTTCCTGCCCCGGCTGGTGGGGGTGAGGCGGGCGCTCGAGCTCGCGATCACCAATCGGGTGCTGAGCGCAGCGGAGGCGCTCGAGTGGGGGATCGTCACCACGGTCGTGCCCGACGACGAGCTCGCCGCTACGACGGACGCGCTCGTCGCGCAGCTCGCCGCCGGCCCGACGTTGGCATACGGAGCGGCCAAGCGGCTGGTGCACGGCAGCCTCGAGCACACGCTCGACCAGCACCTCGCGCTCGAGACCGAGGCGATGGCCCGCACCGGCGGGTCGGCCGACGGCGCCGAGGGTGTCGCCGCCTTCGTCGCCAAGCGCCCCCCGGAGTTCCGCGGCACCTGAGCGACGCCTCGACGCTCGAGGCGTGGATCAGGCGCGGCGGGCGGTGGTGGCTCGCCCGGCGAAGGCCTGGGCGATCACCATCCACTGCCGGGCGAACGGCCCCTCCACCGTGAGCACGCTGTCGTCGACGTGACGGCGCTGGGTGACGACGAGGCAGAAGTCGAGCGCGGTGCCGCGCACGGTGTCGCCGTCCGACGCACCCCATGTCCACACCTCGCCCTCGGGACCCACGAGCTCGACGCGCACGTCACCCGCGGGCAACGGCACCCTGTGTGCGCCGAACGCGAACGGGCGGGTGCGCACCCCGAGCTCCGCCACGTGGCGCAACCGGGCGGTCGCCGGGTAGGGCAGGCCGAGGGCCGCGGCGACGTCGGATCCGTGCGCCCAGGTCTCCATCAGGCGGGACGTGGCGAACGACACCGCCGACATGTCCCCCGCGATCCACGGGAACCGGTCGCGCGGCGACGCGGCCGCGAGCGCGTCGAGCACCCGGACGCGCTCGACGTGCCACCGGGCCAGCACCGCGTCGGCCTGCAGTACGTCGACCCCGGCGGAGCGCATCCCGGCGAGCCGGTCCGCGAATGCGTCCGGCTCGGTCAACGCCGTCGCGGCCAGCGCCTCGGCCCCGGCCAGGTGCGCGACGGTCGCGCGCACGTCCCAGCCCGCCGCCACGGTGGGCGCGGCCCACCCGGCGGGGTCGAGTCCGTCGACGATGCGGTCGAGCGCGTCCTCCTCGTCGGCCAGGTCGGCGACCAGCGCGGGATGGTCCACCGCGCTCACGGCCTCAGACGATGCGGGATGTGCGGTCGCCCCAGTAGCGGTCGCGCAGCAGGCGCTTGTAGAGCTTCCCGGTGGGCTGGCGGGGCAGCTCGGCGTCGAAGTCGATCGAGACCGGGCACTTGTAATGCGACAGGTTGTCGCGGCAGAAGGCGATCAGCTCGCGCTCGAGGTCGGGCCCGGCGTCGGCCATGTCGATCGGCTGCACCACGCCCTTCACCTCCTCGCCCATCTCCTCGTTCGGCACACCGAACACCGCGGCATCCATCACCTTCGGGTGGGTGATGAGCACGTTCTCGGCTTCCTGGGGGTAGATGTTCACGCCGCCGGACACGATCATGAAGTCACGCCGGTCGGTGAGGTACAGGTAGCCGTCCTCGTCGACGTAGCCCATGTCGCCGACGGTGTTCCAGCCCTTCTCGTCGTGCGCCGCGGCCGTCTTCTCCGGGTCCTTGTAGTACTCGAACCGCATCGTCGTGGCGCCGCCCTCGAACCACACCACACCGCTCTCGCCCTGCGGGAGCTCGTTGCCGAGCTCGTCGACGATGTGGACGACGCAGTTCATCGGCTTGCCGACCGACCCGGGGTGGGCGAGCCACTCCTGCGCGGTGATCATCGTGGCGCCGCCGCCCTCGGTTGCGCCGTAGTACTCGAAGATGATCGGTCCCCACCACTCGATCATCTGCTGCTTCACCGGCACCGGGCACGGTGCGGCCGCGTGGATCGCGAGCTTCTGCGTCGACACGTCGTACTTGTCGCGCGTCTCCTGCGGCAGCTTCATCATGCGCACGAACATCGTGGGCACCCACTGGCTGTGCGTCACGCCGTACTGCTCGATTGCCGCGAGTGCCGCCTCGGGGTCGAAGCGCTCCATCACGATCGCGGTGCCGCCGAAGCGGGTGATCGCGATGCAGAACTGCAGCGGTGCCGAGTGGTAGAGCGGCGCGGGCGACAGGTAGATGCAGCGCTCGTCGATCCCGTAGGTGGCCCCGAATCCGGCGAGCCCGGCGAGCGGGTCGCCCACGGGACGGCGCGGGTTCACGTACTTGATGCCCTTGGGCCGCCCAGTGGTCCCCGACGAGTACATCATCGCCGCGCCCTCGAGCTCCTCGTCGAGCGGCGTGGTGGGGAACGCGGCCACCGCGGTCTCGTAGTCGTCGTAGCCCTCGAACCCGTCGGGCCGGTCGAGCATGAGCCGGACGTGGCAGCGGTCACCGAGGCGATCGCGCAGCTCGGCCGCGCTCTCCGCCATCGGCGCCGACGTGATGTACGCCTGCGCGTCGCAGTTGTCGGCGATGTACGCGATCTCTTCTGCGTTGAAATGGTAGTTGACCGGCGTGAAGTAGAGGCCCGATCGCTGGGCGGCCCACACCACCTCGAGGTACCGGGGGTGGTTCTCCATGCAGATCGCGATGTGGTCCCCGAAGCGGAGCCCGGCGGCGTACAGGAGGTGGGCGAGGCGGTTCGACCGCTCGTCGAGCTCCCGGTAGGTGATCACCTGCCCCGTGGCCGCCATGACGTAGGCGGGCTTGTCGGGGTGTTCCTTCGCGATCGCTCCAGGCCACATGGCCGGGCACCCTATTCCAACGGCTCCATCGGCGCGTGCGGATCGAGCTTCGCCGCGGCCGCGTCGGCCGCGAAGGTCGACGTCCCCCGTAGCACCACGAGGCTGCCCGGGATCGCGGGGAGCACGGCGAGCAGGATCGCGAGCTGCAACGAGCCGGTGGCCTCGGAGACGCCGCCGATCACGAGCGGGCCGAGTGCGCTGCCGAGGGTGAGCAGGAACCCGAACATCGCGAACCCGGTGCCGCGGCGCCGGGCGGGGAGCACGTCGGCTGCGGCGGCGGCCATGTTGGGGAACGCGAACGACAGCAGTGTCGCGCCGGCGCCCACGATGACCGCCGTGAGCGCAAGCACGTGGATCCCGAAGCCGACCACCAGGAGGGCCGCGCCCCCGAGGAGCGCGATCCCGGTCACCCGGATGCGCCCGCCCGCGCGGGCGGTCTCGGCCCGGTCGCCGATCGTGCCACCGAGGATCGCGCCGAGCAGGCCGGCAGTGACCGCCACCACCGCCGTGAGCGCGGCCGCGCCGCTCTCCGACAGATCGAAGTCGCGCTCGAGGTAGCTCGGCAGCCAGTAGGCGATCCCGTTGAACCCGAGCACCGTCACGGTGAGCCCGAGGTAGATGGTGCGGACGGTGGGGATGCGGAGGATCCCCGCGAACTCGCGCAGGTAGGCGCGTACCCCCTCGCGGTCGACGTGCGGCGCGGTGTCCTCGATCTCCTCGAGGATCGCCACGGGCGTCTCGTGCACCGGTGGCGAATCGCACGCGATCTCCGCGAGGTCGATGTCGTCCATGCCGCCGCGCGCGGGCTCGCGCAACGTCGCGACGAGCGCCGCCACGATCAGCCCTGGAACCACCACGGCGAGGAACGCCCAACGCCACCCCAGCCACTCGCCGACCGCGCCGCCCACGCCGATCCCGATGCCGGTGCCCACCACGAACGAGAGCCGCTGCACCGCGAAGACGCGACCGCGAGCGAGCGGCGGGTAGAAGTCGGCGAGGAGGCTCGACGAGACCGGGTTGTCGATGTGCGACGCGCCGCCGAGCAGCATCCGCACGACGAAGAACGTCGCAAACGACACGGCGAGGCCCGACGCCACCGTGAGCAGGGCCCAGCTCGCGACCACGACCATGAGCACGCGCGTCCGCCGGAGGTGGTCGGCCATCCAGCCGGCGGGCACCAGCGCGACGAACCCGACGATGAGCGCGGCGGTCGGGATCGCCCCGCCGAGCGTGTCGGAGAAGCCCCAGTCCTTCTGCAGCAGGCTCAACGTGCCGGGGACGACGCCCTGGTCGATCGAGTCGACGAGGACGACGGCGGTGAGGATGGCCGCCGGGCCCCAGCCCGACGGGCCGACGCGGCCCCGGGTCACTGGTCGGACGTCAGGCGCCGGAGCTGCGGAGGCGGTCGTCCTTCTCGCGCACGATGTCGGCGAGGTCGTCCTGGAACGCCTCCATCCGCATGCGGAGCTCGTCGTCGAACGCGCCGAGGATCCGCACCGCGAGCAGCCCGGCGTTGCGGGCGTTGCCGATGGCGACGGTGGCCACGGGCACCCCCGCGGGCATCTGCACGATCGAGAGCAGGGAGTCGAGCCCGTCGAGCTGGCGCAGCGGTACGGGCACGCCGATCACGGGCAGGGCGGTCATCGACGCGGTCATGCCCGGGAGGTGGGCGGCGCCCCCGGCGCCGGCGATGATCACGCGCAGGCCCCGCCCCGCGGCACTGCGGGCGTACTCGTACATCACGTCGGGCGTGCGGTGCGCCGAGACGATGCGTACCTCGTGGGGCACGCCGAACTCGGCGAGCACGTCGACGGCGCCCTGCATCGTCTCCAGGTCGGAGTCGCTGCCCATGATCACGCCCACGAGCGGAACCGAGGAGGACATCACAAAGGCGGACGTTAGCCTGCGCCCGTGAAGACGCGACTGACCGAACTGCTCGGGATCGAGCATCCCGTGATGTGCGCCGGGATGGGCGGGGTGAGCTACCACCGACTCGTCGCCGCGGTGTCCGCGGCCGGCGGCTTCGGCTGCCTTGGTGCATCGACCATGTCGTCCAGCGAGATGGTCGACGAGATCCGGGGGGTCCGTGCGCTCACCGACGCGCCGTTCGGCGTCGACCTGCTGACCGCGATGCCCGACCGGCTGATGGACGACGTCGAGACGCTCCTCCGCGAGGGCGCGTCGGTGTTCGTCGCCGGGCTCGGCGTACCGCGCGACGTGATCGCGCTCTGTCACGAGCGCAACGTGCTGGTGGCGAGCATGTGCGGCAAGGTGCGCCACGCCGTGGCCGCGGTCGAGGCGGGGTGCGATCTCGTGATCGCGCAGGGCACCGAGGCCGGCGGGCACACCGGGCTCGTGGCCACGATGCCGCTCGTCCCCCAGGTGGTCGACGCGGTCGCCGGGCGGGTCCCGGTGGTCGCGGCCGGGGGGATCATCGACGGCCGGGGGCTCGCGGCTGCACTCGTGCTCGGCGCCGACGGCGTGTGGGTGGGCACTCGGTTCATCGCCACGCCCGAGGCGCGCTCCGCGCCGGGTTACAAGGACGCGCTCCTGCGCGCCGCCGAGGACGGCACGGTGATCACGCGCTCGTACAGCGGCAAGCCGATGCGCGCGATCCGCAACCGGTGGACCCAGCACCACGACGAGCACCCGGAGGAGGTGCAGCCGTTCCCGCAACAGCTCTTCGCGTCGATGCAGGCGGGCGCGTTCCACCTCGGTTCCGACGAGACCACGACGGGGATCGACCCCGAGCGCGAGGGCTTCCCCGCGGGCCAGGGCGTGGGCGCGATCGACGAGCTCGTCCCCGCCGGCGAGCTCGTGCACCGCTTCGTCGCGGAGGCCGAGGCGGCGCTGGGGAGGTTCTAGGCGAGGCCGGCGCGGCGGGACTCGTCGAGCAGGTCGTGCGCGTACATGCGCGCCACGAGCTGATCGAACGTGCAGCTCGGCGTCCAGCCGAGCTCGGTGCGGGCCTTGGTGGGGTCGCCCATGAGGAGGTCGACCTCGGCCGGGCGCATGAAGCGGGGGTCCTGCTCCACGAAGCCGGCCCAGTCGTCGATCCCCGCGCAGTGGAACGCGACGTCGAGGAACTCGCGGATCGTGTGCGTCACACCGGTGGCGATCACGTAGTCGTCGGGCTCCTCCTGCTGGAGGATCGACCACATCGCCTCGACGAAGTCGCCCGCGTAGCCCCAGTCGCGCGCGCTGTCGAGGTTGCCCAGGCTGATCTTGTCCTGGAGGCCGAGCTTGATGCGCGCGACGCCGTTGGTGATCTTGCGGGTGACGAACTCGAGGCCGCGCCGCTCGCCCTCGTGGTTGAAGCAGATGCCCGATGACGCGTGGATCCCGTAGGACTCGCGGTAGTTGAGCGTGGTGTAGTGGCCGAAGACCTTGGCCACGCCGTACGGCGACCGCGGATGGAACGGGGTGCGCTCGGTCTGCGGGGTCTCGCGGACCTTGCCGAACATCTCCGATGACGATGCCTGGTAGAAGCGGATGGGGTTGTCGTCGGTGCCGCCCACGATGCGGATCGCCTCGAGCATGCGGAGCACGCCCACACCGGTGATGTCGGCGGTGAGCTCGGGCTGGCGGAACGACAGCGCCACGAAGCTCATCGCGCCGAGGTTGTACACCTCGTGGGGCTGGACCTGCTCCACCGCGGCGATGAGCGAGGAGAGGTCGCGCAGGTCGCCCTCCACCAGCTCGAGCGCGGGGTTCTCCTCGAGCACCGTCTGGATCTTCGGGTTGTTCTGGCCGCGCACCAGGCCGAACACCTGGTAGCCCTTGGCCGCCAGCAGCTCGGACATGTGCCGGCCGTCCTGGCCGGTGATGCCGGTGACGAGGGCTCGTTTCATGGCGTGGAGGGTAGTGGCGCCGCCGGATCGAGGGTCGGGTCGAGCTGGCGGGCGAACTCGGCGCAGCGCTCGGCCTCGGCGGTCTCGCCGATGCGGCCCGCGGCCTGCCCGAGGCCGACGAGCCCGCGCAGGAACCCGCGGTTCGTCTCGTGCGTCCAGCGGACGTAGCCCGACCCGCGCCACCCGGAGGCGCGCAGGCGGTCGAGGCCGCGGTGGTAGGAGACGCGGAAGCAGGCGTAGCCCTCCACGTCGTCGCGGGCGTGCTCGCCGAGCCGGGCCCACGCGTCGAGGAACGTCGGCCAGCGTGCGGCCACGGCCGCGATCGCGTCGCGACGATCGCCCTCGGGAACCGCGAGGGCGGCGGCGAGGGCGGCGAGCGCCTCGGCCGGCTCGGGGTCGAGGACGGTCTCACCGGGTGCGGTGCGCGAGATCGAGACGGGGAGGTCGGCCATGGGCGCAGCGTACGCGGGTGGCGCGGACGGCGACCCCGACGGTGGTCGATACCATCGCCCGTCGTGACGACTCCGGCGTTCTCCCGATGACGACCCCCGCCCCAGCTCCCGCGAGCACGACCCCCACGACCCACCTGGTGCTCGTGCGGCACGCGGTCACGGCCCAGACGGGCCCGCTGCTCTCGGGCCGGGCGCCGGGGATCGATCTCTCCGACGCCGGCCGGGCCCAGGCCGAGGCCCTCGGGGCCCGGATGGCCGACCTTCCGGTCAACGTGGTCTACGCCAGCCCCATCGAGCGCACCACGCAGACGGCCCAGGCGATCGCCGTCCACCACGGCCTGCCCGTGCTCCGCCTCGACGGCGTGCTCGAGGCCGACTACGGCGAGTGGACCGGCCAGAAGCTGGCCGACCTCGCCAGGACCGACCTGTGGAAGGTGGTGCAGCGCAGCCCGTCGCGGATGGTCTTCCCGGGGGGAGAGTCGATGGCCACGATGCAGACGCGAATGGTCGCGGCGCTCGAGGCCGTGGTGGTCGACCATCCCGGCGAGCTCGTCGTGGTGGTCTCGCACGCGGACCCGATCAAGGCCGCGATCGCGCACTACACGGGCGTGCACCTCGACCTGTTCCAGCGCATCGTCGTGTCGCCGGCGTCGGTCACCGCGTTCGCGTTCGGCCATCACGGGGTGGCGATGATCAAGTGCAACGACACCGGCGGGCTCGACGACCTCAAGCCGCCCGCGCCCGAGGTGCCCGAGGCCGCCGACGGCGCGGACGGCGCGGACGGCGCGGACGGCGCCGCCGCGACCCCCACCGACGAGCCGGGAGACGGTGATGCCTGATCCCATCGAGTTCCACACTGTCGACGCGCTCGGGGCCGGAGCTGTCGGCCAGCCGGGCCAGCGCGCCTTCTACCTGCAGGCCCGCTCCGAGTCGGCGCAGCTGACCGTGCTGCTCGAGAAGGAGCAGGTCGCGCTGCTCGCGGCCGAGGCGGTGGCCTTCCTCGACCGCATCGCCGAGGAGTACCCCGAGGACCCGATCACGCTGCCGTCGGTGGTGGCCGAGCTCCGCGAGCCCACCGTGCCGCTGTTCCGGGCGCGTCTCATCGGGCTCGGGTTCGACCCCGAGCGCGAGCTCGTCCTCATCGAGCTGCGGGAGCGGGCCGACGAGGACGACGAAGACGACGAAGACGACGAGGACGACGACGACCTCGAGGGCGTCGACGACGAGCTGCGCGAGGTCGAGCGTGCGCTGCGGGCCGCCGCCGAGGCCGCCGACGACGACGAGGAAGAGGAAGAGGAAGAGGGGTACGTGGCGCGGATCTACGCCACGCGGCCGCAGGTTCGGGCCATGGCGGCCCGGGGCGCGGTGGTGGTCACCGCCGGGCGTCCGCCGTGCGACCTCTGCGGCCAGCCGATGGATCCGGCCGGGCACCGGTGCCCCCGCTGGAACTGAGCGCCGCGCAGATCGCCGAGGTCCTCCGCGGGGGCGACCTCGAGATCGTGGGGCGGATGCGCTACTCGTCGAACGGCGCGTTCTTCGTGAAGGCCTGCGCCGGCGGCGTGGAGATCCCCGCGGTCTACAAGCCCCGTCGGGGCGAGCGCCCGCTGTGGGACTTCCCCGACGGCACGCTGTACCAACGCGAGGTCGCCACCTGCGTGCTGTCGGACGCGCTGGGCTGGGGCGTGGTGCCGGTCACGGTCGCGCGCGACGACGGGCCGCTCGGGGTGGGCGCGCTGCAGCGCTTCGTCGACCACGACCCCGAGGAGCACTACTTCACGCTCCTCGACGAGCACCAGGACCGCTTCCGCCAGTTCGCCGTGCTGGACATCCTGGCCAACAACACCGACCGCAAGGGTGGGCACTGCCTGCACGACCTCGCCAACGAGGTCGTGCTCGGCATCGATCACGGGCTGACCTTCCACCCGGTGTGGAAGCTGCGCACCGTCATCTGGGACTTCGCCGACGAGCCGGTCCCGCGCCC
>JBAZYX010000058.1:0-25795 GCA_041659105.1 Acidimicrobiia bacterium | reverse complement strand
CGGTTCGCGTACGACGAGAACGACGGCGCGTTGCGCGACGCGCGGCGCGACGCGGTGCAGAACCCGCATGTGCTCCTCGGCGCGTCCGACGGGGGCGCGCACCTCGACGGCACGGTGAACACCGAGTACCCCACCGCGAGCTTCGCCGAGCTCGTGCGCGGCCACGGCTGGTTCACCGTCGAGGAGATGGTCCACCGCCTCGCCGACGTGCCGGCGCGCCTGCTCGGGCTCCACGACCGCGGCCGCGTCGCGGAGGGGTACAAGGCCGACCTCGTGGTGTTCGACCCCGACACGATCGCGCCCGGGCCGGCCGAGCTCGTGTTTGACCTCCCCGGGGGCGCGCGTCGGCTCGTGGCGAACGCGTCCGGCATCGAGCGCGTCTTCGTCGAGGGAGTCGAGGTGGTCGCCGGCGGCGCCCTCACCGGCGACCGACCCGGGCGCGTGCTGCGCGCCGGGCGCGACTCCGTCACGGTGCCCGCTCGTGGCTGATCCCCGGTCGCCGTCGCGGCCCGCCCGGGTGGGGTTGCTCGCCCCGATGACCCACGAGCTCGCGCCGCTCGTGGCGATGCTCGGGCTGGCGGCGCGGTCCGACGACCCCGAGGCCCTCCACGACGCCACCGTGGAGGGTGTCACCTTCGTGGCGACCATGACCGGGATCGGCATGGAGGCCGGGGCCGAGGCCACCCGGCGCGTCCTCGGCGCCGGGGTCGAGCACGTGATCGTCGTCGGGATCGCCGGCGGGATCGGTCCGGACCTCGAGATCGGCGCCCTGGTGGTGCCGGACGCCGTCCTCCACGGCGACGCGGGCACCCGCCACGTGCCCGCCCGGCTCGGCGACGCACCGGTGGGCGGGCTCATCCACAGCTCCGACGACTTCCTCACCGACGACACCGCGCTCGAGCGGCTGGTGGCCGACGGCGTCGTCGCGCTGGACATGGAGACCGGCGCCGTGGCGGCGGTCTGCGAGACCGAAGGCGTCCCCTGGTCGGTGTTCCGGTCGATCAGCGACCGTCCGCGCGACAAGCTCGTCGACTCGGCCGTGTGGGAGATGACCGGTCCCGACGGCAGCGCCGACCCCGACGCGCTGCGGCGCTACCTCGAGGCCGACCCGGACGCGCGGGCGCGACTCGCGCGCATGGCCGCCGACATGGAGCTCGCCGTGCACGTCGCTGCGGAGGCGGCGATCCGCGCGTGCTCGGTCACCCCGCGCGGGTGACCGAGCCTTCACCGGTCTCGTCGCGCGCTCGTCGCGCGCTCGTCGCGACCGGCATCTGGGCGGGGATCACGGTCGTCGTCACCCTCCTGCTGCTCGGGCGGCCCGTGAACACCCGCGACGAGACCTGGATGCTGTGGGTGGCCACCCGGATGGCGCGGGGCGAGGTGCTGTACCGCGACGTCTACAACGTGACGACGCCGATTGCCGCGTGGGGCGCCGCGGCCGCGGTCCGGGTGTTCGGTGTCCAGCTCGCGGTGGTGCGGGCGCTGGCCGCCGGCACCTTCGCGGCCGAAGTCGTGATGGCGCTCTCGGTGGCCCGACGCGTCGGGATGCGCGTGGCGGCGCGGGTGGTGCTCGTGCTCGTCCTGGTCGGATTCGCGTCCCCGCTCGTCGCGTTCGTGAGCCTGTACTCCGCGGTCGCGATCCTCGGCGCGCTCGTGACCCTGCGGGCGGTGCTGTGGTGGCAGGACCGGTTCGCCGCGGTGCTCCCCGGGGCCGCGTGGGCGGTCGGCGCGGCGGTCGCGGTGACGTTCTGGGCCAAGCCCAACGTCGGGATGCTCGCGGGCGTCGCGGTGCTCGCGGCGATGGCCGCGACCGCCGCTCGGACCGGGTTCAGGGCGCTGCTCCCCGAGGCGCTGCGGATGGCGGGTGGCGCGGTGGGCATCTCGGTCGGTGTCGTCGCGGTCGTCGCCGGGACCGGGGGCTGGTCGGCGTTCGTCGACCAGGTGTTCCTGTCGAAGGGCGCGTACGTCGACGTCGGGTTCTCCTACTTCACGGCGTTGTCCGACCGCGTGTCGGTCCTGTCGTGGGGCACGGGTGAGGTGGAGCTCCACCGCCTGCTCAACTTCGTGATCCACGTGTCGCTGCCGGTCCTGGTGGTGGCGCTCGTGGTCGGGGTGTGGTGTGCGCGTCGCGCGTCGCGGGAGCAGGTCGTGGCGCTCGCCGCGTTCACGGTCGCGGGGCTGCTGGCGATCTTCCCGCGCCCGGGCGTCAACCACATCACGGGCGTGCTGCCGCTCGCCGCCACCGGGTTGGCGGGCGTCTGGACCCTCGCGCTGGCCACGCGACCCGCGGCCGCCGCGCGCGCGCCGCGTCCGGTCGGGCCCGGCGTGCTCGTCGCCGGCGCGGTCGCGGTGGTCGCGGTGGCGGTCGTCGCGGTCCCGCTGGTGACGCATCGCGACCGCCCGCGCCTCGAGCACGACGTCGCCCACTTCGTCGGCACGCCGGTGAGCCGGAGCCAGGCGCGTGCCGCGGCCCGGCTCGGCACCGCGCTCCGTGACCGGGGAGTGCGCACGGTCTTCATCGTGCGCGAGGACGCCGGGTTCCTGTACCTCCGCACCGGCGCCCACAATCCGCTTCCGTACGACATCGTGGAGCGGTCCGACCTGGGCGCGTCGGGGCAGCACGGCGTGATCGACCGCATCGTCGCCGGCGAGGTGCCGTGGGTGTGCCTCCATCCGCCCCGCCCGCACGCGAAGGCCGACGACGAGCTCGTCCCGCGCCGGCTCGAACGCTGGGTCCGGGCGAACCTCGAACCGGCCGGCCTCCTGCCGCGCTGCGAGCTCTACCGGGCGACGGCGGGAAGGCTCACCGGCCCACGGGCGTGACCCGACGGGAGCCAGTCGATCGTGTCGGTGGTGAGGGCGTAGTCGGGGAAGCGCTCCAGCACGGCGTCGACGGCGGCCCGCGCCTGCACCCGCGCGAGCGCGGCGCCGAGGCAGTGGTGGATGCCGTGCCCGAGGGCGAGATGACGGTCGATCCGGCGTGTCACGTCGAACCGGTCGGGATCCGGGAACTCGCGCCCGTCGCGGTTCGCGGCGGCGAACACCATCACGACGACCGAGCCGGCCGGGATGTCGACGCCGTGGCGCTCGACGTCGCGCGTGACCGTACGGCACAGCTGGGGCACCGGTGACGAGAAGCGCAGGACCTCTTCGACCGTGCTCGCCGTGAGGCCGGGATCGGCGGCCACGAGCGCGCGCTGGTCGGGACTGGCGGCGAGGTCGAGGAACGCGTTGCCGATCAGGTTGATGGTGGTCTCGTTGCCGGCCACGAGCAGGAGCCGGACGAACCCGAGCAGCTCCGCGTCGTCCATCGCGCCGCTCTCGTCGGCGACCCGCACGGCGTACCCGATGAGGTCGTCGGTGGTGTCGGGCCGTCGGGCCGCGATCTGGGCGGCGAGGTACTCGGACAGCTCCTTGCTCGCCTGCTGCGCGGCCGTGATCGTGTCGGGCTCGTCGGGCTTGCGCCGAATCAGCACCTCGATCCAGCCGCGGAACAGCGGACGGTCCGACAGCGGGATGCCGAGCATCTCCGCGATCACCGCCGACGGCACGAGGCCGGCGACGTCGCCCACGAGGTCGAACCCGGCGGGGTCGAGGCCGGCAGCGATCTCGCGGGCGATCGCGTGGACCCGGGGCTCGAGCGCGTTGATCGCGCGCGGGGTGAAGGCGCGCTTCACCAGCGTCCGCAGCTCGTCGTGGCGCGGCGGGTCCATCGTGATCATCTCGGGCTGGACGTCGGGCGGGAGCCCCTCGAGGGTGATGCCCGAGGCCGACGAGTACGTCTTCCAGTCGTACAGCGTCTCGAGCACGTCGGCGAACCGGCTGACCGCGTAGAACCCCTTGTCGGGGTTCCGGTACACGGGGGCCTCGTCGCGCAGCCACGCGTAGGTCGGGTACGGGTTCGCGCGCAGGTCGGCCGCGTAGGGGTCGTATCCCGCGGCTGCGCCGGCACCGGTCATCGTTCCCCCTCCAACCGGCTCAGGCGGCCGGCAGCGGTGCCAGTCTTCCCGACTGCACGGCGTGGCGCACGGCCGCGTAGTCGCGGTCGTTCTGCTCGGCGTACGCGGCCGCGAAGTCGGCGATCGCCCGGTCGAAGGCGTCACTGTTCCCGAGGTACGCGTCGATCGCGACGCGGTCGCCCGAGCGGGCGTGCCCACGCGCGAGGGTCGTCCCGCACATCTCGCCGAACACACGCAACGTCTCGGGCGGCATCGTCTCGTAGGCGGGGGAGAACTTCCCGTCCCAGAGCTGGCGTAGGTAGAACTCGCGCGCGACGCCGTCGATGCCCGTGGCGCGGGTCCAGCCGAGGAGGATGTCGCTCGCCGACTGGAGCAGGCGCTGGCCCTCCACGACGCGCTGGCCGTGGCTGGCGTAGCCGGAGCGCCCGGCGTAGGGCTCGAGGACGGACTCGTTCGCCTCCTTGACCTGGATGAACAGCGGGTCCTGGTCGTCGCGGCCGAGGAGCAGGATGATCCAACAGCGGGTGCCCACGCTGCCGACCCCCACGACCTTCCGGGCGATGTCGACGATCCGGTAGCCCTCGAGCAGGTGGCGACGGTCCGGCTGGAGGCTGTGGCGGTAGACGCGGAACCGCTCGTGCAGCCAGCTCACCAGCGCGGCGGGATCGGCGTCGAGCTCGCGGGCGGGCACGATGAGGGGCGGGTCGGACCTGATCCGGTGCTCGCCGTCGACCACCTCGGTGAGCTTCGCCAGCGCCTTCAGGCTGTCCTTCGCCTGGGCCTTGCCCACGTTGCGCCGGAAGCGCTCGACCGCCTCCGATGAGACCTGGCTGCTCCACCGGGCGAGGGCCTGGTCGACGTCGAGGCGGGAGTACCACAGATCGATGTTGCGCATGCCCGCGAACTCGGCCATCGCCTCGCGGTAGGCGCGTGCGGTGTTGACGACGATCTTGCGGCCGACCTTCTGTTCGAAGCCGTTCTCGCGCCACGCCAGCTCGAAGCTCGTCACGAGCCGCTTGACGTCCCACTCGAACGGCCCTGGGGCGGTCTCGTCGAAGTCGTTCATGTCGAAGACCGTCGCACGGTCGGGCGCCGAGAACCCGCCGAAGTTGGCCAGGTGCGCGTCGCCGCAGGCCTGGACCCGCAGCCCGGTGTCGGGTTGCGTCGCGAGGTCCGCGGCCATGAGGATCGCCGCGCCCCGGTAGAACGTGAACGGGGTCGCGAGCATCCGCTCGTGCCGGATCGCCAGGAGCTCCGGGACCCGGGAGATCTCCTGGCCTGCGATCAGCGCCACGGGATCCGGGCGGTCCGGCGTGGGGTGCCATTCCGCGTGGCCGCTGCGCGGCACGTTCTGGCGCGCCCCGCGGCCGTGCGCCCTGCGGGCGTCGACGTCGAGGTGGACGATGGCGCTGGGGGTGGCATCCGCCATCAGGGTGCCTCTCCTTCGAGCGCTGCCTTGGTGGCGAGCAGCTCGTTTCGGGTGTCGTCGCTGACCGTGGGGTAGTGGGGGTCGATCGCCATCAGCGCGTCGGCGATGATCGCCGACGCGGCGATGCGGGCGAACCACTTGTGGTCGGCGGGGATCACGTGCCAAGGGGCCCAGTCGGTGCTGGTGTGCGAAAGCATCTCGGAGTAGGCGACCTGGTACTCGTCCCAGTGGTCGCGCTCGCGCGCGTCGCTCGGCGAGAACTTCCAGTTCTTCTCGGGCTCGTTGATGCGGTCGAGGAACCGCTGGCGCTGCTCCTCCTTGGAGAGGTTCAGGAAGAGCTTCACGATGCGGAAGCCGTTGTCGACGAGGTACCGCTCCCAGTCGTTGATCTCCCGGTAGCGCCGCTTCCACACCTTGCCGCTGCGCGCGTCGGGCGGGAGCTGCTGGTGCTCGAGGAGCTCGGGGTGCACGCGCACCACCAGCACCTCCTCGTAGTACGAGCGGTTGAAGATGCCGATCTGCCCGCGCGAGGGCAGCCGCTGGGCGCAGCGCCAGAGGTAGTCGTGGTCGAGCTCCTCGGGCGACGGCGACTTGAAGCTGTGCACCGCGACGCCTTGCGGGTTGACGCCGCTCATCACGTGGCGGATCGTCCCGTCCTTGCCGGCGGCGTCGAGCGCCTGGAGCACCACGAGCACGCCGTAGGTGTCCTGGGCCGCGAGCTTCTCCTGGTACTCGGAGAGGAGGGCGACGCCCAGCTCGAGCAGCTCGTCGCTGTCGGTCTTCTTCACCAGGCCGTCCCGGTAGCCGGGGTCGAAGTCGCGCCCGAGCTCGACGGTGCTCCCCGGCTCGACGCGGAACGGAGCGATGAAGTCGGCGATGCGCTTCCCACGGTGGTTGCTCATCCCCGAACACTAGGGACTTCCCGGGACGGGGGCACCTGTGCCCCCGTGCGCGAGGATCACCGGCACCCGTCTTGCGGGCCCCGCCCCCACCCGACCGAAAGGCGCTCCCATGGCCGAGCTCGCGAGCCGGATGAAGTTCTCGATCGGCTACCCGCTGCTGCACCACCCGGCCGACGACGCGTTCAGCTCCCCGGACTTCCTGGCCGAGTTCGCCCGGGTCGCGGAGGAGTGCGGCTACGACTCGGTCAACCTCACCGAGCACCCCATCCCCGGCGACAAGTGGCTGGGCGCGGGCGGGCACCACGCGATCGACCCCTTCGTCGGGCTCGCCTTCGCCGCGGCCGCCACGTCCCGGGTCCGGCTCCTCACCAACCTGACCGTGCTGCCGTACCGCAACCCGTTCCTGCTCGCGAAGGCGGTGGCCTCGCTCGACCGGGTCTCCGACGGGCGGGTCGTCCTCGGCGTGGGCACCGGATACCTCAAGCCCGAGTTCTTCGCGATGGGCGTCGACTTCGAGGAGCGCAACGACCTCTTCGACGAGTCGATCGCGGTGTGCCGCCTCGCGTGGACGGGCGAGAGCGTCACCTACGAGGGCCGGCACTTCTCGGTGCGGGGGAACTCCGCGCACCCCACCCCGGTGCAGGATCCCGTGCCGATCTGGATCGGCGGCAACGCCCGGCTCACCCGTGAGCGCGTGGCGACGGTCGCGCAGGGCTGGATGCCGATGTGGAACCCGCCCGAGTTCGCCTCCACGCGACGCAGCCCCGTGCTGGAGACCCTCGACGACCTGAAGACCATGCTCGACGACCTCCACGCCCGACGTGCGACGGCCGGGCGGACCGACGCGCTCGACGTCATGTTCATGGTGATGGACCCCGCGCTCCCGGGGGCGCCCGAGTGGAACGCGACCCGCCACCGCGACGCGATCGCGGCCCAGGCCGAGCTCGGGGTGAACTGGACGCAGGTCACCGCGACCGGCGACACGCCCGCGGCGGCGCTCGCCATGGTGCGGGCGTACGCCGACGACGTGGTGGGCGCCCTCGGGTGACGCCGGCCGATCCGGGAGCCGGGAACCCGGCGTAGCTGCGGGTCGTTGTCACCCCGACGGACCCGTCACACCCGCTGACGGGCCATCTCACCGCTCGGGGGAGCCGGACCATGGCCACACTGCTCGAAGATCGCCCGACTCGCGCGCCGGGAGCCCCGGCGCACGAGGTCGTCGTCCGCGTCGTCGGGGACGGCGGGGGGAGCGGCAGCGGCCGCCCGCCCCGGCGCCGTCCGGGATCCGGGGGTGCCCGGACCATCGGGATCCTCGTCGCCCTGGGGGCGATCGCCGTGGCGGTGGTCCTCCTGGCCAACGCCATCGGCGGGTTCAAGCTCGACCTCTTCGGCACGACGCGGGTCGACCGCTCGGCGCCGGTGGTGCTCAAGGAGCTCCGGGACGTGTCGACGTTCACGGCCGCGACCGGTGAGTTCGAGGCGACCGTCGACATCGAGAACGACGTCAACCACCTGCCCTCGTTCATCGCCGGCGAGCGGGTCATCTTCGTGGGTGTCGGCACGGTCGACGCGACGGTCGACTTCGCGAGCCTGTCGAAGGACGCGGTCGTCGTGGGCCAGGACGGCGCGGTCACCGTCACGCTGCCCGAGCCCGCCCTGGCCGAGCCGGTGGTCGACCCCGCCCGCAGCCACGTGGCCAACCGCGACCGCGGGTTCGTGAACCGCATCGAAGGCGTGTTCAGCGACAACCCGACCAGCGAGCGCGGGCTCTACCTGAAGACCCGGAAGCGCCTCGCGACCGCGGCGAAGGGCAGCGAGCTCCAGGCCCGGGCCGAGAAGAACACCGCGACGATGCTGCGCGGCCTGCTCGGCAAGGTCGGGTTCGACCAGGTGAACGTGGTCTTCACCGACGGGTCCGGCGCGGTCGCGAAGACCGCGTAGCGGATCAGCCCAGCAACACGCGCTCGCCGGGAGTGGGGACCACCGCCGGCGCGTCGCGATCGGTGATCGCCCATGCGAGCGCCTGCGACGCGTCGGGCTCACCGTGAACCACGTACGTGGTCGGTTCGCCGGGTGCCGCGGCGATCCACGCCAGCAGCTCGTCGCGGTCGGCGTGGGCCGACATGCCCTGTAGGTCGACCACCTCGGCCCGGACCGGCACGTAGCGACCGTGCAGCTTGAGGTTGCGCTCTCCCTGCGCGAGGCGCCACCCGCGTGTGCCGCTCACCTGGAACCCCACGAGCGCGACGGTGTTGCGCCGGTCGGGCAGGAACCGCTCGAGATGGTGGAGCACGCGGCCGCCCGTCGCCATGCCGGAGGCGGAGACGATGATCTTCGGGAGCGGGTCGCGGTCGAGGAGCTTCGACTCCTCGACGCTGCGCACGCGGGTCACCCGATCGAGCCCGAACGGGTCGCGGTTGGCGAGCACCTCGGGGCGCAGGCCCGGGTCCTTCGCCGCGATCGCGTCCAGGTACACGTCGAGGGCGGCGAGGGCCATCGGGCTGTCGACCGCGATCGGGATCTCGGGGATGGCACCGGACGCACGGAGGCGCTCGAGGTGGAGCAGCACGATCTCGGTGCGGTCCACCGCGAACGCGGGGATCACCACAGTCCCACCGCGCTTCGCCGTGCGGATGATCGCGTCGGCGAGCCGCTCGGTGAGGTCGGTGTCGGGGTGGCTCGTGTCGCCGTAGGTCGACTCCACCACCAGCGCGTCGGCCGCGGGCGGCGGGTCGGGTGGGCGGAGCAGCGGGTGCTCCTGGCGGCCGAGGTCACCGCTGAACACGACGGTCGGACCGCCGGCGATCCGCAGCACCACGCTCGCGGCGCCGAGGATGTGGCCGGCCGGGCGCAGCTCGACCTCGATGCCGTCGGCGATCGGGTGGGGGCTCCCGAACCCGATCGACCGGACGCCGTCCAGGGCCCGAACGGCGTCGGCCTCGGTGTAGAGGGGGAGTGCGGGCCGGTGCTTCGAGAAGCCGGCGCGGTTGGCGAAGGCGGCGTCCTCCTCCTGGAGGTGGCCGCTGTCGGTGAGGACGATCTCGGCGAGGGCGGCCGTGCGGGTGCTCGCGTAGACCGGGCCGCGGAACCCGTCGCGCACGAGCGCGGGGAGGTAGCCGCAATGGTCGAGGTGGGCGTGGCTGAGCACCACCGCGTCGACGGTCGCCGGATCCACCGGGAGCGGTGCCCAGTTCCGCAGGCGCAGCGTCTTCGCGCCCTGGAACAGCCCGCAGTCGACGAGGACGCGCGCGGTGTCGGTCTCGACGAGGAACTTGCTGCCCGTGACGGTCCCCGTGCCGCCGAGGAACGTGAGCGACGCGCTCAGTGGGTCACCACTCCACGGACGCCCCGTCGCGCCACTGCCGGATCACGAGGTACTGGCCCTTGAGCGCGCCGCGGTCGTAGCGGCCGAAGCCCATGAGCGTGTCTGGCCGACCGGTGGCCGACGGGAGCGACTTCACCCGGTCGAGCCCCTGGGCGATCGCCTCGCGGGTGACGCCGTGGGCGCGCGCGATGCCCTCGGCGAGGAGCCGGCCCATGTCGTACGCACCGGCCGTGCCGGGACCGCCGGCCTGGCCCGCCGCGCGCGCGTCGTCGATGAGGGCGACGTAGCGCGGGTTCTGCTCGGAGACGGTGTCGATGTAGGTCCAGCCCTCCCAGTCGCGCGCCCACTGCGGGTCGTGGTGGCCGTAGATGAGGGCGGAGTTCGCGCTCGTGGGGACGTCCCAGCCGATCGCCCGGAGCTCGAGCGTCACCGCGTGCGGGAGGTCCCAGAGGCCGAGCGTCACCAGGGCGTCGGGGTCGGCGCCGCGCGCGATGGCCACGGCGTCGGTCGCGTCGGGAGCGTTCGTGGGTGCCGCGGTGCGCGACACGAGTGCGAGACCGCTCGCCGCGCAGGCGTCCAGGAAGAAGTCGGCCATGCGCCGCCCGATGTACGACGTGTCCTGGATCAGGGCAACCCGGCGCAGTCCCCGCTCGAGCAGGTGCGCGGCGAGGAACGACGGCTCGTCCTCGAGTGACCCGATCTGGAAGTGGAAGCCGTACTGACTCCTGGTCTCCTCGCCGCCGGTGTAGTTGATGGTGGCCAGCCCGGCCGCGTCGGAGAGGGGGCGGGTGACGATCGCGTTGTCGCTGATCGCCGGGCCGAGCACGGCGAGCACGCCGGCCGCGTCGAGCGCGCGGAACGCGTCCTCGACGGAGCGGGCGGAGCCGCCGGGCAGCGGCAGGCCGAACGCCGCTTCGTGCACGAACTCGAGCGGTCCCGGAAGCCGGCCCGAAGCATCGACCTCGGCGAAGCCGCGGCGGACGCCCCACTCGAACGCCGCACCGCCGTCGGGGGTGGGGAAGTCGTGGAGCACGCCGATGAGGAGTCGAGGTCCGTCCATGGCCGCAGCCTGACACACGTGTCAGCCCTGGAGGTAGTTGCCGATCTGCTGGATCACCACGGAGCCCTCGCCCACGGCGGACGCGACCCGCTTCACCGACCGGGCCCGGACGTCGCCCACGGCGAACACCCCGGGGAGGCTCGTCTCGTACGCGAACGGCGCCCGGTCGAGCGGCCATTCGCCCGGCCCCGATCCCCGCGCGATCTCGGCCCCGGTGAGGAGGAAGCCCGCGGGGTCGTGCGCGATGGTCGGCGGGAGCCAGCCGGTGCGGGGCCGCGCCCCGATGAGGAGGAACAGCGCACCGGCGGCGACCTCACGGTCCGCGCCGGAGTGGATGTCGCGCAGCACCAGGTGGTCGAGGCGGCCGCGGCCGCCGCCGCCCACCACCTGGGTGGCGTGCTGCACGTCGACGTTGGGAGCGGCGTCGATCTCGTCGCGCAAGTAGAGCGACATCGACGGTTCGAGCGAGTCGGCCCGCACGACGAGGCTCACCTGCGCCGCGTGCTTGGCGAGGTGGAGCGCGGCCTGCCCGGCCGAGTTGCCGCCGCCGACGACGAACGCGTGCGAGCCCGCGCACGCCTGGGCTTCGCCGACCGACGACCCGTAGTAGACGCCCGCGCCCACGAGCGCCTCGACCTCGGGCACCCCGAGGCGGCGGTACTCCACGCCGGTGGCGAGCACCACGGTGCGCCCGCGCACCTCGGTGCCGTCGCCCACGGACACGACGTGCTGCTCGCCCTCGGTGCGCAATCCGGTCACCTGCTGCATGAGCAGGAAGTTCGCGCCGAACACCCAGGCCTGCTGGTACGCGCGCTGGGCCAGCTCGGCGCCGCTGATGCCGCGCGAGAACCCGAGGTAGTTGCGGATCCGAGAGCTCGTGCCCGCCTGGCCGCCGATGGCCTCGCCCTCGATGACGAGCGCGGGCAGCCCTTCGGCCGCCGCGTAGACCGCAGCGGAGAGCCCGGCCGGCCCCGCGCCGACGATGACCACGTCGTAGTCGCCCTGCTCCGCGAGCGTGGTGGTGACGCCATACGCGCGGGCGAGCTCGGCGTTGGTGGGGTCGACGAGCACGCGACCGTCGTGGAGCACCACGACCGGGCAGTCGGTGCCCGCGTGGCCCACCTCCGCGAGCAGCGCGACCCCTTCGTCGGAGTCGGACGACGCGTACACGTGCGGGAGGCCGTTGCGGACGAGGAGGTTGCGCAGCTCGTAGCCGCGGGGTGCGTTCGGTGGCGCCACGAGCACGATCTCGCGCGTCTCGCGGGACTCCGCACGCGACCACTCGTAGAAGAACTCGCTGATCGTGCGGTGAAAGAGCTCGTCGTGGTCGCGCCAGGGCTTGAGGACGTAGTAGTCGATGTCGCCCACGGCCATCGCGTGGCGGATCGCGGTCGCCGTCGGGGGGTCGCCCCACGCGCCGAAGTCGATGAGCAGGCCGCGCTTCGCCCGTGGGTGCAGCGCCCGGCACCGGGTGAGCACCTCGGCGCCGGTCTGGCCCGGCATCCACTGGTCGGCGAGCACGATCGCCACCGCGCGTCCCTCGGCCGCGAACGCCTCGAGCCGCGTCAACGCGTCGTCCGGGGAGTCGGTGACGACCACGTCGTAGTCGCTCTCGTACCGGTGGAGCTCGCGTTCGAGATGGGCCCGGGCGCCGGCCTCGTCGTCGACCGCGAGGAGGATGGCGCGTGCGTGGGTGATGTCGCTCACGCCAGAGATGATGGCCGGGTCACGGCGCTTCGAAGAAGTCGAGCTCGTCGGCCACCGCCGCGCCCTGCTCGGTTTCCCCCAGGGCGGGGTCTCCGCCGGCCCGGCCGAGGGAGGCGAACCCGGACGATGAAGAAGAGGGGGATGGAGAAGCCGAACCCGATCCCGCTGAGGCGGGGCTCGAGCTCCCCACGCCATGCGGTGTGCGACATCACGGGTCCTCGTCGAAACGCCCGTGGACGTTGTGCGATCATCGCGCCCGTCCACGACGTCGTCCGGCGTCGGAGTCGCTTCGCCGAGGTCCGAGATGCCCGAGCTGCGCCCACTCCCCGAGCCGCGGAGTCTGGTGAAGCCGCCCCCGCCCGCGGCGTAGCCCGTGCGCTACGGGTTCAACACCTTCAACCACTCGGTGTGGCTCGGGCTGCCTCCGACCCTGCCGGCCCAGATCCACGCTGCGGCCGCGGCGGGCTACGAGCACGTCGGGCTCGACGTGCCGTCGCTCCTCGCCCACGAGGCCGCCGGCCTCTCGCCCGCCGCGATCGCCGACCGGATGGCCGAGGTCGGCATCTCGCCGCACGAGCTCGCGTTCCTCTCCCTCTCGGGCGAACCGGCGACGTCCGCGAGGGATCTCGACGACGTGATCCGGATGGTCGAGGCCCTGCGCCCCGCTCAGGTGCAGGGCGTGATCATGGGTGAGGTCGACGACCGTTGCGTCGAGTTCACGACGACCGTCGTGGCCGCGGTCGCGGAGCACGGGGCGACGGTGTGCGTGGAGTACGTGGCGGGCTGGCCGGTCTGCTCGATCGCCCCGGTCCGGGAGCTGATCGCCACGGTCGGCCGCCGGGAGCTGCAGGTGTGCGTCGACACGTTCCACTTCTTCCACGGGCCCGACACCTGGGCCGACCTGGAGGGCCTGCCGCTCGCCGAGCTCGGGCTGGTCCAGTTCGAGGACGCCCTCCCGTTGGCGGACGGAACGGACCTCGGCACCGACGCCGTGGTCCACGGGCGGGCGCTGCCGGGCGAGGGCCACCTGGATCTCGACGGCTTCGCCCGGCGGGTCGTCGGGATGGGGTACGACGGTGTGGTGAGCGTGGAGGCCTGCTCGGGCGTGTGGCGCGACCGACCGCTCGACGAGTTCGCACGTGCATCCCTGGCCACGACCAGGGCAATCTGGGAGCGCGCGGGATCGCGCGTCGAGGGGGACGAAGCGCATGGTGGCTACGGGTGAGCATTCCGACCGGGCGATCGGAGAACGGACCGGGCTCGAGCGCCTCGCGGCCTTCGGCAACGACCTGATCCCGCGCGAGCGGTTCACGACGCGCGAGTTCCTGGAGCTCGAGTACGAGCGGTTGTGGCCCCGCGTGTGGCAGGTCGCGTGCCGGGTGGAGGAGATCCCCGAGCCGGGCGACTTCGTCGAGTACTCCATCGGCGATCGCTCGGCCTTCGTGACCCGGACCGCGACCGGCGACATCCGCGCGTTCCACAACACGTGCACGCACCGGGGCACGGCGCTCGCGTCCGGGTGCGGCAGCTTCAAGGGCGAGATCCGCTGTCCGTTCCACGGTTGGCGCTGGGACCTCGACGGCAACAGCACCTTCGTGCTCGACGCGCACGAGTTCCCCGCCGAGGCGGCCGAGGACCGGCGGCTGCGCGACGTCCGGGTGGAGACCTACGGCGGCTTCGTGTTCGTGAACTTCGACTCCAACGCGCGCCCGTTGCTCGACTACCTCGAGGAGATCCCCGGGTACTTCGCGCCCTACCGCCCCGAGCGCATGTGCTTCACCACGCACAAGACCACCATCCTCCCGACGAACTGGAAGGTGGTGGTCGACGCGTTCAACGAGGGCTACCACATCGCCGCGACGCACCCCGAGATCCTGCGGTGGAAGGACGACGCCGCGCTGGAGTACACGCCGCTCAACACGCACACGCGCTACGGCGGCGCGGGTTGGCCGATGCCGAGCCGGCGCCTGGGCATCCCGCCGGAGGAGGTCGACGAGCAGGAGCTCCTGCTCTTCAAGATCGACGACCTGATCGACAACCTGCCGGGCTACATCGGGCCGGCCGAGGCCGACGCGCTGCGTGCCGTCGCGCGCACGCCGTTACCCGACGGCATGAGCGCCGGCGACTTCTACCTGAAGCGCCGGCGCGACGGCGCGGCCGCGCGTGGCCTCGACTGGTCCCACCTCGACGACGACCAGGTGCTCGGCGGCGACGACCTGCTGCTGTTCCCGAACTTCATCGGGCCGGTCATCGCCGGCGCGTTCTTCGGGTACCGCGTGCGCCCCAACGGGATGGACCCGCACTCGTGCATCTTCGAGCTGTGGACCCTGGAGGAGCGGCCCGAGGGCGCGCCGCTCACGATGTGCGCGCGCGAGGTCTACCCCGACTGGCGTGAGCACGAGTGGGGCCTGGTCGTGCAGCAGGACTTCGCGAACTTCGAGGGCATGCAGCGGGGGCTCAGGAACCCCGACGGCGGCGCGCTGCGCTGGAACCTCCGCCAGGAGTCGTGCGTCCGCCGCTTCCACGAGGTGCTCGACCGGTACCTGTTCGACGCGCCCACGTGAGCCCGCGCGTTCGCGTGGAGCCGTCGGGCATCGAGCTCGAGGCCGAGCCGGGCGAGACGGTGATGGCGGCCGCGCTCCGGGCCGGGTACCGGTGGCCGACGGTCTGCGGTGGCCAGGCCGACTGCGGCGTGTGCGCGCTCGACGTGCTCGCCGCGCCCGAGCCCCTGCCGGCGCCGGTGTCCGAGGAGGCCGAACGCATCGCGCAGCTCCCCGAGCTGCGGCTCTACCCGGACCGCGCGTACCGGCTCGCGTGCCGGCTCGTCGCGGTCGACGGGCTGATCGTGCGCAAGCGGGGGGTCGTCCGCGCGGGGGGCAGCACCTAGGTCCGCGCCGCGGGCGTCGACCCTTGCCAAGATCGGGCGGTGGCCGTGGCGGATCGGGATGTGAAGGCGAAGGCCGGCGCGTCCGCCGACACGAACCAGGAGCGGCTCGAGACGTGGGAGCGGCGGACCCGCCCGGCGATCATCGCCGCCGCGATCGTCCCGCTGATCGGTGTGAGCACCGGCCAGACGGAGTTCGGCCTCGTCGGCGACCTGATCGAGGTCGCGTGCTGGGTCGTCTTCCTCGTCGACCTGATCGTCCACATGCGCCTGCACCCCGGCTACCTGCGGACCGGCGTCGGCAAGTTCGACCTCTCCGAGGTGGTGCTCACCTCGCCGTGGTACCTGCTGCCCGGTGTCGACGCCGGCCAGTTCGTCACGCTGCTGCGGCTGGCCCGTCTCGCCCGGGTCGCGATGATCGGGCTCAAGTCCCCGATGATCAAGCGGACGATCGACCGGCTCGGCCGACCGTTCCTCTACGTCGGCATCATGCTCATGGTCTGCGCGGCGATCGTGGAGCGGGCCGAGGACCACAAGAACGGCTTCAAGACCTACGGCGACTCGCTGTGGTGGGGCGTGGTCACCATCACCACCGTGGGCTACGGCGACATCGTCCCCGAGACCCGCGTCGGGCGGATCACCGCGGCGTTCCTCATGCTGACGGGTGTCGCGATGCTGGGAACCGTGGCCGCGTCGCTCGCGTCGCTGTTCCGGCTCGAGGACAAGGCCGACGAGGTGCCGGAGGACGCCGCCGTGTCCGCGCCGGGTGCGGCGACGACGTCCGGACCCGAGGTCACCGCGGAGCTCGGGTCCGTCACGGCCGAGCTGCGGGCGCTGCGCGAGGAGGTCGCCGCGCTCCGGGCCGAGCTCGGCCAACGCCCCCTGCCCGAGCCCTGATCCCGCGGCCAGAGGCGAGCCCGCGAACGGGAATCGTGACTCAGGTGCGAGCCGTGGCCCGAGCGGCCCGGCGCCGCAGGCGCCAAGAGCGGAGGGCCAGAGCTAGAGCACGGGGCCGGTGTAGGTCGCGAAGAGGTGGGCGAGCTCGGGGTCGACGACGTGGTCCGGGACCTCGGGGTCGAACCATGCGTCCACGGTCGTCCAGTGGAACGGGTGGAGCATGTACTCCCCGGTGAGACCGTCGAGGGACGCGTACTCCTGCTCCCAGGCGTGGGTGAAGCGCCCGGTCCCCGTGACGTGCGAGAGCGCCCAGCTCCGGATCGTGCCGATGTGCTCGGGCATCTCGGCGACGTCGGACTCGAACCGCGCCAGGACGTCGGGTGCCACGCCGGCGCGCACGCGGAGCAGCAGGGTGCGCTTCACCAGCGGCGGAGGGATGGGCACTCGGCGGCCGGCGACGGGATCGAGACCCATCTCGACGGCCACGGTCACCGCGCCGGCGAGGCGGTGCGCGACCGGGTCGGCGAGCAGGTCGCCGGGCGTGTGGGGCGCCTCGGCGTCGAGCACGAGGTCCCAGGTGATGGCGCCCTCGCCCATCCCGCGCGGCGCGACGACCGTGGGGAGGTGGACGCCGGCGTGGCTGGCCCGCAGCTCGGGGATCGCGCCGGCGAGCGCGCGGAGGTCGGCCGCGACCGATTCCGGGTCCCGGTCGGGCTCGACGGTCAGCACCGCGAGCGCGCGGCGCGTCGGGGGACTGCTCACGTCGGTCCCATCACGGAGCGGGTGCGCGCGAGCGCCAGCGCGTCGGTGGTCGCCCACCACTCGGCCACCGAGGGGTCGTGCCCCCCGGCGCGGGAGCGCCAGAACGCGCGGACGTCGGGCAGTGCCCACTCGACCACGATCTCGACGGCGTGCGGCTGCGCGGCACGGGTCTGCGCCACCCGGGTGAGGGTGAAGCCGCGGGCCTCGGCCCCGGGGCGGTACCGGCGGTGCAGCCGCGCGATCCATGCATCCGCGTCCGACCGCGGGAGCGTCACCCGGTCGACGACCGTGACGGGAAGACTCGGGTCGGCACCCTGCATCTGCCGAGGTTCGGCACCCTGCATCTGCCGACCGTAACTCGTCGTTCGGCGGGTGCGGGCGGTGCCTGGGGTGCGCTGGGGCAGGTCGCGGCCGTGTCAAGGGGAACCAGAGGCCACGGGTACACTGCCTTCCCCCATGGCCTCCCTCACCACTTCGGTCGAGTCCCTCGACGACAACAAGGTCCGCGTCAGCGTCACGGTCCCGGCCGCCGAGTTCGAGAAGGCGGTCGACGCCGCCTTCCGCAAGCTCGCCGCCGAGGTGAAGGTCCCCGGGTTCCGGCCCGGGAAGGCCCCCCGACGGCTGCTCGAAGCCCGCTTCGGCACCGAGTACGCGCGGGAGCAGGCGCTGCGCGACGCGCTGCCCGACTACTACGAGCAGGCGATCGTCGCCGAGGCGGTGGATGCGATCGCGATGCCCGAGATCGACATCACCGCCGGTGAGGACGCGGGCGACGTCGTGTTCGACGCCGTCGTCGAGGTCCGGCCGGTCGTGACCATCGCCGGGTACGACGGCCTGCGGGTCGAGGTGCCGGGTGCCGCGGTGCCCGACGAAGCGGTCGACGCCCAGATCGACTCGCTGCGCGAGCGCTTCGCCGACCTCACCGACTCCGACGACCCCCTGATCGACGGCAACTTCGCCCTGATCGACATCAAGTCGGCTCAGGGCGACGACGTCATGGACGCGCTGAGCGTCACCGACTTCCTCTACGAGATCGGCTCCGGCATGCTCGTCGACGAGCTCGACGCCGAGCTGCGGGGGACCGAGCCGGGCGCCATCCTCGCGTTCGACGCCACGCTGCCCGAGCGCTTCGGCGACAGCGCCGGCGAGGAGGTCACCTTCTCCGTCGTGGTGAAGGAGGCCAAGCGCAAGGTCCTCCCCGACGTCGACGACGAGTGGGTCTCCGAGGTCAGCGAGTTCGACACCGTCGAGGCCCTCCGCGACGACGTCGCGAACCGCCTCGGCCTGGTGGCCAAGGTGCAGGCGCAGATGCTCGTGCGCGACAAGGTGCTCGAGGCCACCGCGGCGCTCGTCGACATCGAGGTCCCCGACGCACTCGTCAACGCCGAGATGGAACGCCGTCTCCACGACCTCGCCCACCGCCTCGAGCACCAGGGCGTCACGATCCCGCAGTACCTCGCTGCCACCGGTCAGGAGCAGGAGCCGTTCGTCGCCGCGCTGCGCGAAGGCTCCACCGACGCCGTGCGGGCCGATCTCGCGCTGCGCGCCGTGGTGGCCCAGGAGGGCATCACCGCCGACGACGCCGAGGTCGACGACGAGATCGAGCGGCTCGCCACCCGGCTCGAGGAGAAGCCCGCGCGCGTCCGCAAGGATCTCGAACGGCGCGGCGCGATCGAAGCACTACGCTCGGATCTCGCCCGGGGCAAGGCCCTGCGCTTCCTCATCGATCACGCCGAAGTCGTCGACGAGGAGGGCAACCCGGTCGACCTCAGTCTCCCCGAGCGCGAGGCCGAGGCGAGCGCTGTCGACCCCGCCCCCTCCGACGAAGCCGACGAGACCCCGTCCGAAACCCCCGAAGCCCCCGACGTCGAGGAGTCCCAGGAGTGATCGAGCCCGTCCGCAACTACCTCGTTCCCACGGTCGTCGAGCAGACGAACCGCGGCGAGCGCGCCTTCGACATCTACTCGCGGTTGCTCAAGGAGCGGATCATCTTCCTGGGCACCCCGATCGACGACACCGTCGCCAACCTGATGATGGCCCAGCTCCTGCACCTCGAGTCCGAGGACCCGGACAAGGACATCTCGATCTACATCAACTCGCCCGGCGGTGAGATCACCGGCCTGTTCGCGATCTACGACACGATGCAGTACATCAAGCCCGACGTGTCCACGATCTGCATCGGCCAGGCGGCCTCGGCGGCGGCGGTGCTGCTCGCTTCGGGCACGCCCGGCAAGCGCTACGCCCTCCCGCACGCCCGGATCCTGATCCACCAGCCCCACGGCGGTGCGTCGGGCCAGGCGGTCGACATCGAGCTCCAGGCGAAGGAGATCGTGCGCATGCGCGAGCTCCTCGACAGCATCCTGGCGTTCCACACCGGCCAGACCGTCGAGAAGATCTCCCACGACACCGACCGCGACTTCATCATGAGCGCGCCGGAGGCCAAGGAATACGGGATGGTCGACGAGATCCTCACCAACCGGGAGCTCACTGCGGTCGGCGTGGCCGCCGGGGTGAGCTGAGAGTCCGAGAAGCTCGAGCGAGCAAGGGGGGCGCGCGTGGCGAAGTTCGGTGACGGCGGCGACCTGCTGAAGTGCTCTTTCTGCGGGAAGAGCCAGAAGCAGGTCAAGAAGCTCATCGCGGGTCCGGGCGTCTACATCTGCGACGAGTGCATCGACCTCTGCAACGAGATCATCGAGGAGGAGCTCGCACAGACCTCCGAGGTGCGCTTCGACGAGCTGCCGAAGCCCCGTGAGATCTACGACTACCTGGGCGACTACGTGATCGGGCAGGAGCAGGCGAAGAAGATCCTGTCGGTCGCGGTCTACAACCACTACAAGCGCGTGCAGGCCGGCGCCTACGGCGACCCCGACGTCGAGCTCGCGAAGTCCAACATCCTGCTGATCGGCCCCACCGGCTGCGGCAAGACGCTGCTCGCGCAGACGCTCGCCCGGCTGCTCAAGGTGCCGTTCGCGATCGCCGACGCGACCGCGCTCACCGAGGCGGGCTACGTCGGTGAGGACGTCGAGAACATCCTGCTCAAGCTGATCCAGTCCGCCGACTACGACGTGAAGAAGGCCGAGACCGGAATCATCTACATCGACGAGATCGACAAGATCGCCCGCAAGGCCGAGAACCCGTCGATCACGCGTGACGTGTCGGGCGAGGGTGTGCAACAGGCGCTGCTGAAGATCCTGGAGGGCACGACCGCGTCGGTGCCTCCGCAGGGTGGGCGCAAGCACCCGCACCAGGAGTTCATCCAGATCGACACCACGAACATCCTGTTCATCTGCGGTGGCGCGTTCGCCGGGCTCGACGCGCTGATCGAGAGTCGCGTCGGCAACCGGGGCATCGGCTTCGGCGCCGACATCCGCCGCTCAGAAGACAAGGACATCGGCCGGCTGCTCAGCTCGGTCCTCCCCGAGGACCTGCTGAAGTTCGGGCTCATCCCCGAGTTCGTCGGCCGCCTCCCCGTCGTGAGCGCGGTGCACAACCTCGACCACGACGCGCTGATGCGGATCCTCATCGAGCCGAAGAACGCGCTGCTGCGGCAATACCAGAAGTTCTTCCAGTTCGACGACGTCGACCTCGTGTTCACCGACGACGCGTTGGAGTCGGTGGCCGACGAGGCGCTGAAGCGGGGCACCGGGGCGCGAGGCCTGCGGGCCATCCTCGAGGAGGTCCTCCTCGACGTCATGTACGACCTGCCCAGCCGGTCCGACGTCGTGCGCTGCGTGGTCGACCGCGGGGTGGTGCTCGACAAGATGCACCCCACCCTGGTCACCGTCGACTCCGACCGCCGCACCGCCTGATCCCGCCGCGCCTGCGCTCGGCCGGAGCAGCCCTCCGGGTAGGTGACGCTGGGGTGGGCGAGTGTCGCCACCCTCGGTTCAGCGGTCGAATGTCGGAGCAGACCCATCGCGGCTGCTGGCCTGGGCTGAGCGAGGAACGACGGCGGGGCTGGGCGACCCGGCAGCCGCGTCGGGCGCCGATGGGTGATCTGGCCACGGCCCATCCCGCGATGAGGGCGTAACTGTCGTACCCCCGTGCGACGATGCGTTCCGTGACCGAACACCAGTTCGACTACTCGGATCTGCTGAACGATCTGCGCTGCCGGGAGACCTCGTGGCTCGAAGAGCGGCGGGGCTGGCTGGTGCGGGAGCAGCGGCGGCTGCACGTGGAGGAGCTCGCGGTGTTGGCGGTGCTCGACGAACGCGGGCGGGTCGACGACACCCAGGCTGCGAAGGACGGCACCACCACGCGCACCGCGCGACGCAAGTGGCAGACCGCGAAGAAGCTGAAGCGCCAGCCGAACGTGGCGAAGGCCGCGGCGGAGGGGAAGCTGTCCCCCGAGCAGCTCGACAAGGTGACCGACCTCGCCGACGGTGACCCCGACGCGGAGGAGCGTTGGGCCCAGGACGGGCCGAAGTGGTCACCGGATGATCTGGCCGCCGAGCTACGGCGCAAGCGGACACCGACGGTGGAGGACGCGGCGGCCAGGCGGGCGGCGAGAGAGCTGCGGTACTGGTGGAACAAGGACTCGGGGATGCTCGACGGCCGTTTCTCGCTCCCCGACATCGACGGCGCCGTGTTCGAGTCGGTGTTCGATGAGATGATCGAACGGATGCGCCCGGCCAAGGGCCAGCCGTGGGACACGCGTGAGCACCGCGGCGCCGACGCGCTGGTCGAGCTGTGCCGGGCCTACGCCGACCGCGATGCCAACGCACCCTCGTCGGGGAGCCGGGCCCACTTCGTGGTGCACGTCCCCACCCGCGGGCCGGCGACCGTGGCGGGGGTGCCGCTGCCCGACGAGATGGTCGAACGGCTCCGCGCCGACGCGCGGATCGAGCCGGTCCTCACCGGCGACGACGGCGAACCCATCCTCGTCGGGCGCACCGAGTCGGTGCTGTCCGAAAAGACCAAGCGGGTGGTGAAGCAGCGCGACGGGAAGTGCCGCTGGCCGGGCTGCGACCGCCGCATCGGCCTCCACGTCCACCACCTCTGGCCCGCCAGCTGGGGCGGCTCGGACGAGATCTGGAACCTCGCCACAGTCTGCACCGTCCACCACGCGCGACTCGCCCCCCAGGGATCGCTCCTGCTCCTCGGCAACCCGAACGATCCCGCCGGACTCCCACTGATCCACCGCGACGACCTCGCGGCCCTCGCCCAGCTCGCGGCCGACGGTGCCCGAGCGGGGTCGGAAGCCGCGTGAAGGCGGCGATGGTCGGGTGCGGGCGGAGGAGTCAAGGTGCGTTGAAAGTACGCTGCGGCCCGTGAGCGAGCATGTTGCCGGCGCAGACGTGGTGCACGGCGAGCGGGGCCCGAGCGGCCCGGCGCGCCAGCGCCAGGAGCGGGAGAGATGACGACACCGCGCGTCCCGGAGAAGCCGGGACTGGAGGGTCTGGAAGACAAGTGGGCGACCCGCTGGGACGACGACGGCGTCTACCGGTTCGACCGCACCGCCACCCGGGAGCGGGTGTTCTCGATCGACACCCCACCGCCCACGGTGTCGGGCTCGCTCCACGTGGGCCACGTCTTCAGCTACACGCACACCGACACCGTGGCCCGCTACCGCCGGATGCGGGGGCTCGAGGTCTTCTACCCGATGGGCTGGGACGACAACGGCCTGCCCACCGAGCGCCGCGTGCAGAACTACTTCGGCGTCCGCTGCGACCCGACGCTGCCCTACGACCCCGACTTCGAGCCGCCCGAGAAGCCCCCGAAGCAGGCCACCGCGATCTCCCGCCGCAACTTCGTGGAGCTGTGCGACCGGCTGGTGGGGGAGGACGAGCAGAAGTTCGAGGAGCTCTGGCGTCACCTCGGCCTGTCGGTCGACTGGTCGATGACGTACACCACCGTCGGCAAGCGGGCGCAGCGGATCTCCCAGCGCGCGTTCTTGCGGATGCTCGGCCGGGGTGAGGCGTACCAGGCCGAGGCGCCCACGCTGTGGGACGTCGACTTCCGCACCGCGGTCGCGCAGGCCGAGCTCGAGGACCGCGAGATGCCCGGCGCCTACCACACGATCCGCTTCCCGCGGGCCGACGGTGAGGGCGACATCGTCATCGAGACGACGCGCCCCGAGCTGATCCCGGCCTGCGTCGCGCTCGTCGCCCATCCCGACGACGAGCGGTACCAGCCGCTGTTCGACTCCGAGGTGCTCACGCCGCTGTTCGGTGTGCGCGTCCCGGTGCGCGCCCACCACCTCGCCGACCCCGAGAAGGGGAGCGGCATCGCCATGATCTGCACGTTCGGCGATCTCACCGACGTCGTGTGGTGGCGCGAGCTCGACCTCCCCGCGCGTCCGATCGTGGGCTGGGACGGCCGCCTGCACGGCTCGCCCCCGATCGACTTCGAGACGCACCGCGCGTCGGAGCACTGGTCCGAGCTCGCGGGCAAGAGCATCAAGCAGGCGCGGGAGCGCATCGTCGAGCTGCTGCGCGACAGCGGCGACCTGCTCGCCGAGCCACGCCCGATCACGCACGCGGTGAAGTTCTACGAGAAGGGCGACCGTCCGCTCGAGATCGTCACCACGCGGCAGTGGTACATCCGCAACGGCGGTCGCGACGCGCGCCTGCGCGACGCGCTCCTCGCGCGCGGTCGGGCGCTGCACTGGCACCCCGAGTACATGCGGGCGCGCTACGACAGCTGGGTCGAGGGGCTCAACGGCGACTGGCTGGTGAGCCGGCAGCGCTTCTTCGGCGTGCCGTTCCCGATCTGGTACCCGCTCGACGCCCGCGGCGAGCCCGAGTACGACCGGCCCCTGGTGCCCACGGAGGACGCGCTCCCCGTCGACCCCCAGAGCCAGGCGCCCCCGGGCTACACCGAGGACCGGCGGGGCCTGCCGGGCGGCTTCGTGGCCGACCCCGACGTGATGGACACCTGGGCCACGTCGTCGCTCACGCCGCAGATCGCGTGTGCATGGGGCGAGGACGACGACCTCTTCGCGCGCACGTACCCGATGGACCTGCGCCCCCAGGCCCACGAGATCATCCGCACCTGGCTGTTCTCCACGGTGGTGCGGGCCCACTCCGAGTTCGACGGGCTGCCCTGGACCGACGCCGCGATCTCGGGCTGGGTGCTGGACCCCGACCGCAAGAAGATGTCGAAGTCGAGGGGGAACGTCGTCACCCCGTTGAACCTGCTCGAGCAATACGGGTCCGACGCCGTGCGCTACTGGGCCGCGAGTGGGCGCCCCGGCACCGACACCGCGTTCGACGAGGGCCAGATGAAGGTCGGCCGCCGCCTGGCGATCAAGGTGCTGAACGCGTCGAAGTTCGCGCTCGGCGTGATCGGGGAGCACACCGTGCCCACCGACCCCGCGACCGCGGTGGTGACCGCGCCGCTCGACCGGTCGCTGCTCGCCGCGCTCGCCGAGCTCGTCGATGACGCCACGTCAGCGTTCGACCAGTACGACTACGCGCGTGCGCTCGAGCGCACCGAGCGGTTCTTCTGGGGCTACTGCGACGACTACATCGAGCTGGTGAAGCAGCGCGCGTACGGGCCGGGCGACGACGCGGGGGCCACGTCGGCGCGCGCCACGCTCGCGTTCGCGCTCGACACCCTGCTGCGCCTCTTCGCCCCGCACCTCCCGTTCGTCACCGAAGAGGTGTGGTCGTGGTGGCGTGCCGGCTCCGTGCACCGCAGCGCCTGGCCGGAATCCGCACCGTTGCGCGCCGCGGCCGCCGGCGACGGCCCCGCGGCGTACGGCGTCGCGGCCGACGTCCTCGGCGCGGTCCGCAAGGCCAAGACGGGCCAGCAGAAGTCGATGCGGGCCGACGTCACCTCGGCAACCGTGACCGATCACCCCGATCGTCTCGCGCTCCTCGACGCGGTACGCGCCGATGTGTGCGACGCCGGACGCGTCCTCGAGCTCCACCTCGTCCCCGGCGAGCAGCTCGCGGTCGAGGTCGTCCTCGCCGACGCCGACTGACGCCGGCGACGTGGACCTCCCCATCGATCCCCGCGACTGGTCGGAGCGCCCGGCCGAGGCCTTCGCCTGGCTCGACGCGCACGTGAACCTGGAGTCACTCGGCGTGCCGGCCGGCGTCGACCGCCGGGCGACCCAGCCCAGCCTCGCCCGGATGGAGGCGCTCGCCGCGCTCCTCGGGTCGCCGCAGCTCGAGTACGGGGTGATCCACCTCACCGGCACGAACGGCAAGACGTCCGTGGCCCGGATCGCCAGCGCGCTCCTGGTGGAGGCCGGCGTCTCGACGGGCACGTACACCAGCCCCCACCTGGAGCGGGTCAACGAGCGGATGAGCTGGGAGGGCGCCCCGATCGACGACGCCACCCTCGCCGACCGCCTCGCCCAGGTGGCCCTCATCGAGCCCCACCTGCGGGCGGTCCCCAGCTACTTCGAGATCCTGACCGGCGCGGCCCTCACCTGGTTCGCCGACGTGGCCGTGGAGGCCGCGGTGGTGGAGGTGGGCCTGGGCGGCACGTGGGACGCCACCAACGTGGTCGACGGCGACGTCGCGGTGGTCACCAACGTCAGCATCGACCACGTCGACTACCTGGGCTCCACCCGCGAGTCGATCGCGGCCGACAAGGCCGGGATCGTCAAGCCGGGCTCGGTGCTGGTCCTGGGCGAGACCGACCCCGATCTCGTCCCGCTCTTCGTCGCCCGGGAGCCGGCGCACGTGGTCCTGCGCGGCCGCGACTTCGGTGTGGACCGCAACATCACCGCGCACGGCGGCCGGCTGGTCGACCTGTTCACGCCGCGCGCGCGGTACGACGAGGTCTTCGTGTCGCTGCACGGCGCGCACCAGGCCGACAACGCCGCGATCGCGGTCGCGGCGGTCGAGGCATTCGCCGACGCGGCGCTCCCGGAGGACCTCGTGGTCGACGTGCTCGGCCGCATCCGCTCGCCCGGC
>JBAZYX010000057.1:0-25894 GCA_041659105.1 Acidimicrobiia bacterium | reverse complement strand
GAGGCGAGGCCTACTTGCTGATGCGCTGGAGGAAGCCGTAGTCGATGAACATCCACAGGGTCTTCGAGAACGGGTAGAAGAGCACGGGGCCGAGCACCATCACCGGCACGAGCACCATGAGGATCGGGCCCACCGGCACGTCGGGGATCGTGAACGCGAGGATCAGCACGAACGCCACGGTGAAGATCGCGAACACGAGCGCGATGTTCACGGCCAGCGCACCGACCCAGTAGCCCTCTTCACGCTCGAAGTGGAGTCCGCAGCGCGGGCAGTCGGCGCGCATCGTGAAGTAGCGCTTGAACAGGTGGCCCGAGCCGCAGCGCGGGCAGTGCTTGGTTGCGCCGCGCCAGAACAGCGTGGTCGTTCCGGGGAAGCCCTGGGGGTCGGTCATGCGGGTTCGTACTCCGGCGAGTCGGGGTCGTCGTCGACGCGGGGCCACGCTGCGGCGCCCGGCGCGGCAGAATCGGGGCAGATCGAACGGTAGCGGCAGGTCCGGCAGACGTCTCGATCGGCCACGCCGTGCCACTCGGCCTCCGCGCGCATGGCGTGTACCGCCCGGGCGAGCGTGTCGCCGATCTCGGCGAGATCGTCGGCGTCGGGCTCCCACTCCTCGGGGTCGTCGACGATCTCGGCGGCGAGGTGCTCGTAGCGGAGCCGCAGCTGGAGGCCCAGCTCCTCGGCGACCGGGGCCATCACCCAGGCCTGGAGCCGGGCCCGGGGGTCGTCGGCCACGCGTTCGTGCCAGGCGCCGCCGGTCTTGTAGTCGCGCACGTCGAGCAGCCCGTCGTGGATCCACGCGGCGTCGATGCGGGCCGACGCGACGAAGCTCGGCGCGCGCGAGTGGAGGCGAACCCGGGTGATCTCGTGCCCGTACGAGGCGGCCCCGAGCGGGCAGCGGCGCGCGTGATCGGTCAGCTCGGCGTGCACGCGTGCGCTCGCGCCGTGCGCGGCGACGACGTCGTCGATGCGGGCCGGGTCGTCGCACGGGCCGCCTTGGTGGAGCAGCCGCAGGAGGTCGTGGACCTGCTGGCCGTGCACGCCGGGCGTCGCGTCGTCGCTCGGCGGGATCTGGAGCACGTGCTGGTCGCGCCAGAGTCGCCGGCAGCGGTTCCAGGCCTCGATCGAGCTCGGCGTGATCGGGAGCACGCCCGGCAGGAGCTCGTTGCGCCGCAACATCCTGCCGACGCGCATCGCCTTGGGGAACTCCGGGCATCCCTTGTGGAACTTGCACGAGGGGCAGTCGGCGCCGTGCGCGACCTCGCCCGTCGCGGCGCGGGCCACCAGGGTGTCGACCCGCTCGTCGAGGGCGCCCCGCGCGGCGTCGAGCGCATCCGGCGTGTCCACCTCGACCTCGCGGCGGACGCCGTGCAGCAGGTCGGTCCACGAGACCGTCGCCGGACCGTCGCCGAGCCAGTCCTGGTGTGCCTCGGCGAGGCGGAGCAGCGCGAGGCGCACGCTCCACTCGTCGAGGAGGTCCGCCGGCGCGGCCCGGCCCCAGAAGTCGAGCTGGCGCAGCTCGCGGCGCCCGTCGGTGCCGACCACGGTGAGGTCGACCCAGCCCCCGAGGCGCAGGTGGACGCCGTCGAGGTCGGTCGGCCGGTCGAGGTCGTGGTCGAAGAGCTCGACCTCGCGGTCGCCGAAGAGGCGGCAGTACCAGTGCACCGCCTGCTCGAAGACGACCTCCTCCTCGGGCGTGAGCCCAGCCGCGACACGCCACGGTGGGGGAGGCAGCCGCACGTCGAGGGTGTGCGCGGTGCGGGCCGCGTCCAGGAACGCCGCCCGGACCCGGCCCCGGTTCACCGGGTCGTCGTTGCCCGATCCTCCCCGGTGCTCGAGGTCGAGCCGGCGGGGGCAGCAGTCGTCGGCGCGGCGCAGCAGGTAGGGCGTGACCTTGGGGGTGGGCTCGTCGGCCGGCGGGGCCGGGGCGGAGCGTTGTTCGTCGCCGGTCACGAGCGCGGAGGGTAGACACTGGGCGCACCGGGACCGGGGACACCGCCCTCGGTACACTCGCCCTTTCCGGCTGGAGGAGGCCCCGTGACCGACCCGCTCGCCGCTCTTTCGGCCGTCGACCCGCAGATCGCCGACGTGATCCACCGCGAAGTCGAACGCCAGAACACGACGATCCAGCTGATCGCGTCGGAGAACTTCACGTCGGCGGCGGTGCTCGCGGCCCAGGGCTCGGTGCTCACCAACAAGTACTCCGAGGGCTACCCGGGCAAGCGCTACTACGGCGGCAACCTCGTGGTCGACGAAGCCGAGGACCTCGCGCGCCAGCGCGTGTGCGAGCTGTTCGGCGCCGAGCACGCGAACGTGCAGCCGCACTCGGGCGCGAACGCGAACATGGCCGCGTACCTCGCGCTGCTCGAGCCGGGCGACATCGTGATGGGGATGCGCCTCGACCAGGGCGGGCACCTCACCCACGGTTCGCCGGTCAACTTCAGCGGCCGCCTCTACAAGTTCGTCGCGTACGGCGTCGACGACGACACCGAGTGCCTCGACTACGACCGCATCCGCGAGCTCGCCGTAGCCGAGCGGCCGAAGCTGATCGTGGCCGGGGCCACGGCATACCCGCGCACCATCGACTTCGCGGCGTTCCGCTCCATCGCCGACGAGGTGGGCGCGCTGCTGATGGTCGACGCCGCCCACATCGCGGGGCTGATCGCGGGCGGTGCCCACCCGTCGCCCGTCCCGCACGCCGACGTCGTCACGTTCACCACCCACAAGACGCTGCGCGGTCCGCGCGCGGGCACGATCCTGTGCCGCCAGGAGTACGCCGCGGCGATCGACAAGGCGGTGTTCCCGGGGCTCCAGGGGGGCCCGCTCATGCACGTGATCGCGGCCAAGGCGGTGGCGTTCCACATGGCCGCGCAGCCCGACTTCCGCGACTACGCGGCCCAGATCGTGGCGAACGCCCAGGCCCTGGCGGGCGGTCTCGCCGACGAGGGGTTCCGCATCGTGTCCGGCGGCACCGACAACCACCTCATGCTCGTCGACCTGCGGCCGTTCGGGGTCACGGGCAAGGTGGCCCAGGAGGCGCTCGACCTCGCCGGGATCACCACCAACAAGAACGCGATCCCCAACGACCCCGAGAAGCCGTTCGTCACCAGCGGCCTGCGCCTCGGGACCGCTGCGGTCACCACCGCGGGGATGGCCGAGGACCAGATGGCCGAGATCGCCGCGCTCGTCGCCCGGGTCCTGCGGGCCCCTGACGACGCCGGGGTGCGCGAGGAGGTCCGGGACGCGAGCGCCCGGCTGTGCAGCAAGTTCACGCCCTACCCCGGTCTGGCCGACTGATCTCCGGACCCCGGGCCTGAGCCGTGGTCGGCTACCTGATCGTCGGGGGCACGGCTGCGGTCGTCACGTTCCTGGCCACCTTCGTGGTGCGCTGGCTCGCGCCCCGCATCGGCGCGATGGCGATGCCGGGCGCGCGCTCGGTGCACGCCGAGCCCACGCCCACGCTCGGCGGCGCCGCCATGTTCGTGGGGCTCCTCGCGGCGATGCTCGTCGGGTCGCGCCTCGACCAGTTCCACGAGATGTTCTCGGGGTCGTCGGAGCCGCTGGGCATCCTCCTCGCCGCGGGCGTGATGTTCCTGGTGGGCGCGGTCGACGACGTTCGCGAGGTGTCGCCCCCGGCGAAGATCGCCGGTCAGGTGCTCTCGGGCAGCCTGCTGTCGCTGTTCGGCGTGACGATGCTCTACTTCCGCGTCCCGTTCGCCAGCTACGAGTACATCGTGCTCTCGCCCGACCTCGCGTCGCTGCTCACGGTGATCGGCGTGGTCATCCTGGCCAACGCCATGAACCTCATCGACGGGCTCGACGGCCTCGCCGCGGGCATCGCCGCGATCGCCGGCTTCGCGCTGTTCCTCTACGCCGACCGGCTGTTCAAGGCGGGTCTGCTCGAGGGCTCCAACATCGGCCCGCTCGTCGCCATCATCGTGGTCGGGATGTCGGTGGGCTTCCTGCCCCACAACTTCAACCCGGCCCGGATCTTCATGGGCGATGCCGGCGCCATGCTCCTGGGGCTGATGCTCGCGGTGACCACGATCACGGTCGGCGGCCGCACGGCCGACCAGTTCAGCGGGCAGACGTACTTCTTCTTCGCTCCGCTGATCATCCCGATCGTCATCCTCGGCGTGCCGATCGCCGACACCGCGTTCTCGTTCGTCCGGCGGCTCTTCCGCCGCCAGTCCTGGTCCCAGGGAGACCGGGAGCACCTCCACCATCGCCTGATGCGCCTCGGCCACGGGCCGCGGCGCTCGGTGGCGATCCTGTGGCTGTGGACCGCGCTCCTCTCGGCCGCGGCGCTCGTGCCCACCTACACCAACCGGGGCAACGCCCTCGTCCCGATCGCGCTGGGTGCCCTCGCGCTGCTGCTCTACAGCTACTTCCACCCCGGCGTGGTGGAGGTCCGGCGGGTGGGCCGGGCCGCCCGCGGCGACGAGCCCACCGAGGAGGTGCCGGTGGTCACCGACGACGGTCCGACGGCCGAGGTGGTCGATCTCGAGTCGCGCCGGCGGGCCGCCGGGGGCGGGTGAGCGTCAGGCCCGGCTTCGGTGTCGATTTCGTCACATCTTGGCCTGCCCGCTTGGCGTTTCGGGGGGCGGCGCGTCTAGTTTCCCCGCCGTCTTGACGCGCGCCCCCGCGGGCGCATCGACGTGCCTCCGGGCGCAGCGGAGTGGGGATCCCGTTGACCGATCGCGAGCGGCGCATTGCCGTGCCCAGCAGCCAGAACGACGCGCTGAGCCACGCCCTCGCGATGGTGGTCGGCCCGCTGCTCATGGGTCTGTTCGGCGCGTGGGTCGACCGCCTGCTCGGCACCGGCTGGGTGTTCGCGGCGCTGTTCGCGACACTCGGGGCGGTCGGCGCCGTCGTCTCGGCGTACTACCGCTACGAGGCCCGGATGGCCGAGCACGACGAGGGCAAGCCCTGGACGCGCCGCGCCCGCCAGGCCGACAAGGCCGCGTCATGAGCGAGCACCGGTCGCAATGCGGTCTCGCGCCTGCGCGAGCGTGGCCCGAGCGGCCCGGCCCGCAGGGCCAGGAGCGGGTGTCATGAGCCCGATGGAGTTCGCGGTTCCGCAGCCGTCGACCGAGCGCATCGAGTCGACCATCGCGGTCGACCTCGCCAAGAAGGGCGCCATTGCCGCGCCGATCGTCGTGCTGGGTCTCGGACTGTGGCGCGGCCCCGACGCCGCCCTCGGCGCGGCGCTCGCGCTCGTCATCGTCGTCGTCAACTTCCTGGCGTCCGCCGCCATCCTCGGCTGGACCGCACGCCGGGCGCCGCACGCGCTCGGCGGCGTCGCGATGTTGAGCTTCCTCGGCCGCCTGGTGATCATCACGATCCTGGGCGCCGGCATCAAGCAGGTCGACGTCGTCGACTTCCAGGTGTTCTGCATCACGCTGATCGCGTCGTACCTCGCACTCCTGTTCTGGGAGATGCGCTCGATCAGTCTCACGCTCGCCTACCCCGGCCTCAAGCCCAAGCCGGGACACCACGAGGAGTAATCGCGTTGGTCCTAGGGGAACTGCTGCCCAACGTCAACGAGCTCTTCGAGTGGAAGGGCATCGTCGGCCGCAACACCTGGTACGAGTTCAACAAGGTCGGTCTGATGGCGCTCGTGTCGACCGTCATCTGCATCGTGCTGTTCTGGTACGGGGGATCGCGCCGCAAGCTCGTTCCCGCGGGCATGCAGAACGCGGCCGAAGCCGGCTATCTGGCCATCGAGGAGAACGTCAGCATCGCCGCGATGGGCGAGGAGGGCCGGAAGTGGACGCCCTTCTTCGCCACGCTGTTCTTCTGGATCTTCTTCATCAACATCTGGTCGGTCGTGCCGTTCATCCAGTTCCCGGCCACGTCGCGCCTGGGGATCCCGCTGTTCCTCGCGATCGTCTCGTGGTTCACGTTCATCGTGACGGGGTTCGTGAAGCAGGGCCCGAAGTACTTCTTCTCGAACATCAACCCCTCGGGGGTGCCGTTCGCGCTGAAGTTCCTCGTCATCCCGATCGAGTTCTTCTCCAAGTACCTGCTCCGGCCGCTCACGCTGGCGGTGCGACTCTTCGCCAACATGACCGCGGGCCACGTGCTGCTGGCGATCTTCGCGATCATGACCAACGAGCTGATCGTCAAGCACAACAGCGGCCTGTTCCAGATCCCCTTCGGCATCCTGCCCTTCGTGGGTCTCATCGCCTTCACCGCGTTCGAGCTGCTGGTGGCCGTGCTGCAGGCCTACATCTTCACGATCCTGACGGCCGTGTACGTCAACGAGTCGGTCCACCCCGAGCACTGATCGCGCCCGCATCGATCGAAACCCGCTGATCGAGATCCCCGATCGCAACCCCCGATCGCAACCCGCTGATCGGTACGAGTTCTCCACCTAACCATCTGCCAACACGAGGAGCACACGAGTGAGCATCGCACTGCATCTTCTGGCTGCCACCGCCGGTCTCACCGGCGAGCTGGACGCCGGTCTGGCCAAGGTCGGCTACGGCCTGGCCGCCATCGGCCCGGGCATCGGCATCGGGTACCTGGTCGGACAATCCGTCCAGGCCATGGCGCGTCAGCCCGAGATGGCCGGCCAGGTCCGGACGACCATGTTCCTGGGTATCGCCTTCGCCGAAGCGCTCGCGCTCATCGGCTTCGTTCTCTTCTTCCTCTAGAGGTCGCCCACATGCGAATTCGCAGGATCCTTGTCGCGGGGCTGCTCGCGGCCGGCGTGGTTGCAGCCATGCCGTCCGTCGCGTACGCCGCGAGCGACCACAACAAAGAGGTCTTCGAGTGCGTCGAGAAGGCGATCGAAGACAACACCGAGGGGAAGACGGTCGACTACACCGCGTTCAAGAACGCGCTTGACGACTGCAACAAGGCCAAGAGCCTCGTCACCCCCGCGGTGCCCGAGATCTTCTGGGGCGGCATCGCGTTCCTCATCGTGCTCGCAGTGCTGATGAAGTTCGCGTTCCCGGCGCTCAAGAAGGGCCTGAAGGCCCGCGAGGAGAAGATCCGCGACGACCTCGAGTCGGCGTCACGGGCTCGCGAAGAGGCCGAAGCCGAGGCGGCGCAGTACCGCGCCCAGATCGGCGACGCCCGCTCCGAGGGCAACGTCATCGTCGAGGAGGCTCGAGCCGACGCCGAGCGCATCCGCCGTGAGGTGGTCGCACGCGCCGAGGCCGAGGCGGCCGACATCCGCGAGCGGGCCCAGGAGGACATCCGCCTGGCCCAGGAGCGGGCGGTCTCCGACCTCCGTGCGCAGGTCGCCGACCTGTCGATCGGTCTGGCCGAGAAGGTGGTCGAGCGCAACCTCGACCGCGACACCCAGATCGCGCTGATCGAGTCCTACATCAACTCCGTGGGGAACGAGACGCGGTGACCGCGGCACACTCGAAGGTCGACGCGTACGCGCGGGCGATCCTCGCGATCGCGCGCGCCGAGGACCGGGTCGCGCCGGTGGAGGACGACCTCTTCCGGTTCGCCCGCGCGCTCGAGGGTTCGGAACCACTGCGGGTCGCGCTCACCGACCCGCAGCTCCCCCTCGAACGGCGCGTGGCGGTCGTCGACGAGCTCACGTCGGGCAAGGCGCTCGCGTTGAGCGGCGCACTGCTCGGCATGGTGATCGGCGCGGGTCAGGTCAACGACCTGGGCGCGATCGTCGACCGCTTCGTCGAGCTGGCCGCCGCCAGCCGCGAGCGCGAGGTGGCCGAGGTCCGTTCGGCGATCGAGCTCGACGACGCCCAGGTGGCCCGGCTCGCCGAGGCCCTCGGGCGCGCCACCGGCAAGGCCGTCGAGGTGAAGGTGATCATCGACCCGTCCGTGCTCGGCGGGTTGGTCGCGCGGATCGGCGACACGGTGATCGACGGCTCGGTCCGCCACCGGCTCGACCAGATGAAGGCGCAGCTCTAGATGCTCGCTCGTTTCCCCCGTTCTCCGAGAGGTCACGACGAAGATGCCTGAACTCACCATCAACGCCGACGAGATCGCAGCCGCGCTGCGCAAGCACGTCGAGTCGTTCACCCCCTCCACCGACCAGGCGCGTGTCGGCCGGGTCCTCGAGGTCGGTGACGGGATCGCGCGCGTCGCGGGTCTGCCCGAGACGTCGGTCAACGAGCTGCTCGAGTTCGAGAGCGGCGTGCTCGGCCTGGCGCTGAACCTCGACGAGAGCTCGATCGGTGCCGTGATCCTCGGCCAGGCCGACGAGGTCGAGGAGGGCGGCGCCGTGAAGGCGACCGGCCGCATCCTCTCCATCCCGGTGGGCGACGCGCTCGTCGGCCGGGTGGTCAACTCCTTGGGTCAGCCGATCGACGGCAAGGGCCCGATCGCGAGCGACACCCAGCGCCGGCTCGAGGTCCAGGCGCCCGGCATCGTGGGTCGCAAGCCGGTGCACGAGCCGCTCCAGACCGGCATCAAGGCCATCGACGCCATGACGCCGATCGGCCGGGGCCAGCGCGAGCTGATCATCGGCGACCGCAAGACGGGCAAGACCACCATCGCCATCGACACGATCCTCAACCAGCGTGGCCTCGGCGTGAAGTGCATCTACGTCGCCATCGGCCAGAAGGGCTCCTCGGTCGCGCAGACCGTGGCCACCCTCGAGGAGCACGGCGCGATGGAGTACACGGTGGTCGTGGCTTCGCCCGCGGCCGACGAAGCGGTGTTCAAGTACCTCGCCCCCTACGCCGGCTGCGCCATCGGCCAGCACTGGATGGACAACGGCGAGCACGCCCTCGTCGTGTACGACGACCTCTCCAAGCAGGCGGAGGCCTACCGCCAGATGGCGCTGTTGCTCCGGCGCCCGCCGGGCCGTGAGGCGTACCCCGGCGACGTCTTCTACCTCCACAGCCGTCTGCTCGAGCGCGCCGCGAAGCTCAGCGACGCCCTCGGGGCCGGATCGCTGACGGCCCTGCCGATCATCGAGACCAAGGCCGGGGACGTCTCGGCCTACATCCCGACCAACGTGATCTCGATCACCGACGGTCAGATCTACCTCCAGGACGACCTGTTCAAGTCGGGTGTGCGCCCGGCCGTCGACGTCGGCATCTCGGTGTCCCGAGTCGGCGGTGCCGCGCAGATCAAGGCGATGAAGGGCGTCTCCGGAACGCTGAAGCTCGACCTCGCGCAGTTCCGCGAGCTCGAGGCGTTCGCCACCTTCGGTTCCGAGCTCGACGCGGTCTCCCGTGCGCAGCTCGACCGCGGCGAGCGGCTCGTCGAGCTCCTCAAGCAGAACCTCAACTCGCCGATGCCGGTCGAGGAGCAGGTGGTGTCGATCTACGTCGGCACGGCCGGCGTCCTCGACGATGTCGAGACGACCAAGGTGCGCCAGTTCGAGCAGGAGCTGCTCGAGTTCTTCCGGGGCCGGCACTCGGGCATCCTCGCCGAGATCCGCGACACCGGCGGGATGCCCGCGGGCGGCGCCCTCGAGTCGACGGTGGCCGAGTTCAAGCGCCACTTCGAGGAGATGCACGGCGGCGCCGATGGTGGCCCCGGGGCCGTGGCCGACCCCTTGGCGACCGACGCCGAGGCTCCGGGCGAGCCCGTCTCCCCGGAAACGCTCGAGACCGAATAGGGCAGGCATGGCCTCTGGTCAGGAGCGGATCCTCCGACGGCGGATCCGCAGCATCAACTCCACGAAGAAGATCACCCGGGCGATGGAGCTCATCGCCGGGAGTCGGATCGTGCGCGCCCAGGCGCGGGTGCATGCGGCCGCGCCGTACGCCGACCAGATCACGCAGGTGGTGCGCGACCTGGCCGCGGCCGGGGGCACCGCGTCGAACAGCCCGTACCTCGTGCCCCGTCCGGAGATCGGCCGCGTCGCGTACGTGGTGATCGCCGCCGACCGCGGGCTCTGCGGCGGGTACAACTCGTCGGTGATCCGCGCCGCCGAGGGCGCCATGCGCGAGCACGCCGCACTCGGTCGCGACTACGAGCTGCACGTCGTCGGCCGCAAGGTCGAGGGCTACTTCCGCTACCGCGACTACCGGATCGCGGCGGCGCACACCGGGTTCAGCGACCAGCCGTCCTACGAGGACGCGCGCTCCGTGGCGAGTGAAGTGGAGCGCTCGTTCATCGCCGGCGACGTCGACCTCGTGGTGCTCGTCTACACGCGGTTCGTGTCGGCCGGTTCGCAGGAGGTGGTCGTTCGCCCCCTCATCCCGCTCGACTCCGAGACCTTCGAAACCACCGAGGAGTCCGAGGGCGTCTCGCCCGACTACGAGTTCGAGCCCGGCCCGGCCGAGATCCTCGAGCAGCTCCTCCCGCGCTACGCGGAGGCCCGCGTGTACGCCGCGTTGCTGAACGCGGCCGCGTCGGAGCACGCCGCCCGCCAGCGCGCGATGAAGTCCGCGACCGACAACGCCGAGGACCTCATCACCAGCCTCACCCGGGTGATGAACCGCGCCCGCCAGGACGCGATCACCACCGAGATCATGGAGGTCGTGGGTGGTGCCGAGGCGCTCCGCCAGGGCGACTCCATGCACACCACCTCCGGCGAGCACGTGTTCTCGACCGACCCCCCCCAATTCGTCGCCTGATCGTTCGTCAGAAACAGGAGTTCCTCATGACCGTCACTGCCGAGCCGAGCAGCCCGCAGTCCTCCGGCCTCAAGGAAGGCCGCGTCATCGCGATCGCGGGACCGGTCGTGGACGTGGAGTTCCCCCACGACGCGCTGCCCGAGATCAACTTCGCGCTGGAGATGGACGCCGAGCTCGAGGGCGAGACGATCACCATCGTCGCCGAGGTGGCGCAGCAGATCGGCGAGGGTCGCTGCCGGGCCATCTGCATGAAGCCGACCGACGGGCTGCGGCGCGGTACTCCGGTGCGCAACCTCGGCCGCGGCATCACCATGCCGGTGGGGGACGGAGTCCTCGGCCACGTGTTCAACGTCATCGGCGAGCCGCTCGACGTCACCGAGGCCGAGCTCACCGACATCGACGACCGGTGGGAGATCCACCGCCCGTCGCCGCCGTTCGCCGAGCTCGAGCCGAAGGCCCTGATGTTCGAGACGGGCATCAAGGTCATCGACCTCCTCGAGCCGTACGTGCAGGGCGGCAAGATCGGCCTCTTCGGCGGCGCCGGTGTGGGCAAGACGGTGCTCATCCAGGAGATGATCCAGCGGGTCGCCACCCAGCACGGTGGTGTGTCGGTGTTCGCCGGTGTAGGCGAGCGCACCCGCGAGGGCACCGACCTCTGGCTCGAGATGACCGAGTCCGGCGTCATCGAGAAGACGGCGCTCGTCTACGGCCAGATGGACGAGCCGCCCGGGGTGCGCCTGCGGGTCGCGCTGTCGGCGCTCACGGTCGCGGAGTACTTCCGTGACGTGAAGGGCCAGGACGTGCTCCTCTTCGTCGACAACATCTTCCGGTTCGTGCAGGCCGGCTCCGAGGTGTCCACCCTCCTCGGCCGGATGCCCTCCGCCGTGGGGTACCAGCCCACCCTCGCCGACGAGATGGGCGAGCTCCAGGAGCGGATCACCTCCACGAAGGGCCGGTCCATCACGTCGATGCAGGCCGTGTACGTGCCCGCCGACGACTACACCGACCCCGCGCCGTTCACCACGTTCACCCACCTCGACGCCACCACCGAGCTCTCCCGCCAGATCGCCGCGCTCGGCATCTACCCGGCCGTGGACCCGCTCGCGTCGACGTCGAACATCCTCGCCCCCGAGATCGTGGGCGACCGCCACTACACCGTGGCCCGGCGCACCCAGGAGATCCTGCAGCGGTACAAGGAGCTCCAGGACATCATCGCGATCCTCGGGCTCGACGAGCTCTCCGAAGAGGACAAGGTCACCGTGGCCCGGGCCCGCAAGATCCAGCGGTTCCTGTCGCAGCCGTTCTTCGTGGGCGAGGTCTTCACCGGACTGCCCGGCATCTACGTGCCGATCCAGGAGACGGTGGAGAGCTTCGAGGCGCTGTGCGGGGGCGAGCTCGACGACGTGCCCGAGCAGGCGTTCTTCAACGTCGGTGGTGTCGAGAGCGTGCTCGCCAAGGCCAAGCAGCTCCAGGAGGCCTGAGGTGAGCGAACGCGAACCGGGGCCCGAGCGGGCCGGCCGCTTCGCGGCCGAGAGCGGGAGGGTCTGAGCCTTGGCGCTCCACGTGGAGATCGTGTCCCCCGAGCGGGTGCTGTACTCGGGCGAAGGCGACATGGTGGTCGCGCGCGCCGCGTCGGGCGACATCGCCTTCCTGCCCGGCCACGCCCCGTTCATCGGTGCGCTCGGCATCGCCCCGGTGCGGGTGCTCCTGCCCCAGTCGGGGGAGCAGGCCGCCGCGGTGCACGGTGGCTTCGTCAACGTGAGCAACGACCGCGTCATCGTGCTGAGCGACGTCGCCGAGCTGCCCGAGCAGATCGACGTCGAGCGGGCGCGGGCGGCGCTGGTGCGGGCCCAGGAGGCGCTCCGGGCCGACGAGCACGACGCCGAGGCCAAGGCCGCGCTGGCCCGGGCCACGGTGCGCCTCGAGGTGGCCGGCGCCACCTGAGCGAGCGAAGCGGGCTGACGGACTGGGCGCCGCAGCGCGCCGGTACCCTCGGCCGGTGCTCCGCTCCAGCATCCGCGTTCTCCGCGTTCTCGTCGCGCTCGCACTCCTGTGCGGTGTCGTGCTCGGCGCCGTGGGTCCCGGATCGATCACCTCGGCCGGTGCGGGAACGGGCCGCGACCCCGGGCCGTTCAAGGGGCTCGGCGCGTGGGTGGACGCGTTCGACTACGCACCCGCGTTCCAGTCTCCCACCGGGGTGGTGACGGTGACGCCGGACGCGGTGCCCGACATGGCTGCGCTCGGCGTGAAGACGCTCTACCTCCAGGCGGCGATGAACGACGACCGCGCGCCGGGGATGATCGTCGACGACAAGCTCGTGGGCGAGTTCCTGGCGCGGGCGCACCGCGCGGGGATGGACGTCGTCGCCTGGTACTTCCCGGTCCTCTCCGACCCGGCCACCGACCTGGCGCACCTGAAGGCGCTGGCCGACTTCCGGTTCCGCGGGCAGCGCTTCGACGCGCTCGCGCTCGACATCGAGTCGATCCGCAGCGTCCCCGACGTCGACGAGCGCAACGACCGCATCGTCGAGCTGGCCAAGGACACGCGCAAGCTGGTGGGGGAGCAGCCACTCGGCGCGATCGTCTACCCCGCGGTGCAGGCCGAGGTGGTGAACCCGGCGCTGTGGCCGAGGTTCCCGTACAAGCGGCTCGCCAAGCAGGTCGACGTGTGGATGCCCATGGCGTACTGGACGTTCCGCGACGGCACGTACCGCGATCCGTACGTGTACACCGCGGAGAGCATCAGCCGCCTGCGCGACGACCTCGACGACAAGCGTGCGGTGGTCCATCCGATCGGCGGCATCGGCGACCTCGCCACCGCGAAGGACTACGACGCGTTCCTGAAGGCGGTGTACGACACCAAGTCCGCCGGGTGGTCGATCTACGACTACAACACGATGGTGTCGAGCGTGTGGCCCCGGCTCCGCACCGGCGGCGTCCCCACCACGACGACGACCACGACGACCACCGCGCCGCCGTCCACCCCCGCGTCGTCGCGCGGGTGACACCGCCGCGCCGCGACCACGACGCCGGGGGTGCCCCCGCGGTCCCCGCGGCGAAGGCCGCGGTGCGCGAGGCGATTCGCGCTCACCGTGGAGACCGGCCGGATGTCGGCGGCGGACGAGCGTCGGTAGGCTGACTCGGTGGCGGCAGGTGAACCCGGACGGGTCGCGAACGCACTGATCGCGGGCGTCAACAAGGCCGGCACCACGTCGCTGTTCGTCACGCTGGCCGGCCACCCCGACATCGCTCCCGCCGCGGTGAAGGAGACGCGCTACTTCCTCCCGGCGCGGTGGGGCCGCTCGCTCGACCCGCGGGCCGTGTACGAGAGCTACTGGGTCGACGCCGGCGACGCGTCGGTGCGGCTCGAGGCGACGCCGTCGTACTTCTCCGGTGGCCCGGCGCTGGTCCGCGCCGTCCGCGAGGTCTGCGGCGAGGCGAAGATCGTGGTCGTCCTCCGGGAGCCGGTGGCCCGCCTGATCTCGTACTTCACCTTCCAGCAGGCCCGCCTGCGGATCCCGGAGTCGATGACGCTCGATGAGTACCTCGCCCACGCCGACGCGCTCACCGACGCCGACTTCCACGATCCCGACAACGAGGTCTACTTCGGGGCGCGGGGCGGGATGTACGCCGACTACCTGCCCGACTGGGTGGCCGAGTTCGGGTCCGACGTGTGCGTGCTGTTCTTCGACGACCTCGTGCTGCGCCCGCAGGAGACCGTGGCCCAGGCCGCCCGGTTCCTCGGGGTCGACCCCCGGGGGCTCCCCGCCGAAGGCCTGAGCTCGGAGAACCGCACCACCGGGTTCAAGAACTCCGGGCTCCAGCGGGTCGCGCTCGGGTTCAACGACCGCTTCGAGCCGTTCCTGCGCCGCCACCACGGGCTGAAGCGCCGGCTCCGGGCGGCCTACTTCAAGGTCAACGGGCGTCCGCTCCCGGGCGCGGTGACCGACGCCGAGCGGGCCGCGCTCACCGCGCGCTTCGCCGACGCGAACGTTCGCCTCGCCGAGCAGCTCGCCGCGATGGGCGTTCGTGACCTGCCCTCGTGGCTCCGGACCGTCGCCCGCACCTGATCGATCCGAGCGGTCGCAGTGCAACCGCGACCACGACGGCATTCGGGCATTCAGCCGATCAGTACTGCAGCGCGGAGTACGTCTTGAGCTTCGTCCAGCGGTGGGTGGCGTCGATCGTGCGGATCGTGCCCGACTTCGACCGCATGACCACGGTCTGCGTGTAGGCGCCGTCCGCGAAGTAGCGCACGCCCTTCACGAGCTCGCCGTCGGAGATGCCGGTGGCGGCGAAGAAGACGTCATCGCTCGACACGAGGTCGTCGGTGGTGAGGACGCGGTCGACGTCGTAGCCGCCGTCGAGCGCGGCCCGGCGCTCCTCGTCGTTGCGGGGGTACAGCCGGCCGAGGATCGCGCCGCCGAGCGCCTTCAGCGCACAGGCTGCGATGACGCCCTCGGGCGTGCCGCCGATGCCGAACAGGATGTCGCTGCCACTGCCGGGCCACGCGGTGGCGATCGCGCCGGCGACGTCGCCATCGGGGATCAGCTTCACCCGGGCGCCGGCCTCCCGGCACTCGCGCACGATGTCGGCGTGGCGGTCGCGGTCGAGGACGACGGCGGTGACGTCGCGCACCTCCTCGCCCTTGGCCTTGGCCACGGCCTCGAGGTTCGCGGCCACGGACGCGTCGAGGTCGATCACGCCGGCCGCCTCCGGGCCCACGGCGATCTTCTCCATGTAGACGCAGGGGCCCGGGTCGAACATCGTGCCCCGCTCCGCCACCGAGATCACCGCGATGGCGCCGTTGCGGCCGAGCGAGGTGAGCGTGGTGCCGTCGATCGGGTCGACCGCGATGTCGCAGGCCGGCCCGCCGGCGCCGATCTGCTCGCCGTTGAAGAGCATGGGGGCCTCGTCCTTCTCCCCTTCGCCGATGACGACGATGCCGTCCATGGCGACGGTGTTGAGGACGAGGCGCATGGCGTCGACGGCGGCACCGTCGGCGGCGTTCTTGTCGCCCCGGCCCAGCCACCGGCCGGCCGCGAGGGCGGCGGCCTCGGTGACTCGGGCGAGGTCCATGGCGAGGTTCTTGTCGGGGGCCTGGTGCTGTTCCACGGCGCCGACCCTAGCCCGGGCGAGCCTCCACCGAGGAGGGCGGAGGTCCCGATTGCGACGGCGTACCTTGTTCGGGACTCGCTCGCGATGGGGGGACCAATGGCTGAGCAGAAGGTTGCGATCGTCACCGGGGCGGGGTCGGGGATCGGGGCCGCCACCGCCTGCCGCCTGGTCGCCGACGGGTGGGCCGTCGTGGCGGTCGACCGCGCGGCCTCGGTGGAGGACGTCGCCGCCGAGCACGACGCCATCTCGGCCTGCGTGGCCGACCTGAGCGACGAAGCGGGCAACCGGGCCGTGGTCGACGCGGCACTTTCCGCCCACGGACGGATCGACGGGCTGGTGTGCAATGCCGGGGTGGCCGGGATGGGCCCCATCGGCGAGACCCCCATCTCCGAGCTCGACCGGATGTGGGCGGTGAACGTGCGGGCCGTGGTCCTCGGCATCCAGGCCGCCCTCCCCGCGCTGCGCGAGACCACCGGCGCCATCACGGTCACGTGCTCGGTGTCGGGTCTGTTCGCGGACCCCGACATGTGGGCGTACAACACCACCAAGGGCGCGGCGGTCAACCTCGTCCGGACCGCCGCCTTCGAGCTCGGTCCGCAGGGGATCCGGGTCAACGGGGTGTGCCCGGGCCCGATCGCGGGGACCGGGATGACCAACCCGATCGAGCAGGGCATCCCCGAGCTGTACGAGTCGATGCGCGTCCACCTGCCGCTCCAGCGCTGGGGCCGTCCCGAGGAGGTGGCCGCGGCGCACGCGTTCCTCCTGTCGGACGACGCGTCGTTCATCACCGGCGCGCTGGTGCCGGTCGACGGTGGGGTCACCTCGGGGACCGGTCAGTTCGTGCCCCGGGCCTGATCCCGCACCGGCCGTTACCCTGGGTGGGCGTGAGCGAGCGACGCCCGGGTCCTGCCGAGCGGCGGCGGGCGAGGAGTGAGCGACCCATGGAGGCGACGGAGCGAGCGTTCGACCGCTGGCAGGAGGCGTTCGACGCCTCGCCCACGCGTGAGGCCGACTTCGCCACCCACTCGGGCCGCCCGGTCCAGCCGGTCTACGGGCCGGCCGGCGGTGAGTTCCCCGGCGAGTACCCGTTCACCCGCGGGCCGTACGCGTCCATGTACCGCTCGAAGCTGTGGACGATGCGGATGTTCGCCGGGTTCGGCACCGCACCCGACACGAACCGGCGCTTCCACGATCTGCTGGCCAACGGCGGCGACGGTCTCTCCACCGCGTACGACCTGCCCACCCTGCTCGGGCGCGACTCCGACGATCCCCTCGCGCTCGGGGAGGTGGGGAGGTGCGGCGTCGCCGTCGACACCCTGGCCGACGTCGAGGATCTCTACGCCGGGATCGACCTCGGCGCGGTCACCACGTCGATGACGATCAACGGACCTGCGGCCGTGCTCCTCGCGATGTACGTGGCCGCGGCGGAGAAGACCGGTGTCGAGCGGAAGCGCCTTGGGGGCACGCTCCAGAACGACATCCTGAAGGAGTACCAGGCGCAGAAGGAGTACATCTTCCCGCCGCGTCCGTCGATGCGGCTCGTCGCCGACACGATCGCGTTCTGCGCCGCGGAGATGCCGAAGTTCCATCCGGTGTCGATCTCCGGGTACCACATCCGTGAGGCCGGCTCCACGGCTGCGCAGGAGCTCGCGTTCACGCTCGCCAACGGCTTCGCCTACGTCGAGGAGGCGCAGGCCGCGGGGCTGGCCGTCGACGAGTTCGCGCCGCGGCTGTCCTTCTTCTTCAACGCGCACCTCGACTTCTTCGAGGAGATCGCGAAGTACCGCGCGGCGCGGCGGATCTGGGCCCGCTGGATGCGCGACCGGTACGGCGCCACCGAGGAGCGCTCGTGGCGGCTCCGCTTCCACACACAGACCGCCGGCGTGTCACTCACGGCACAGCAGCCCGAGGTCAACATCGTGCGCACGGCCATCGAGGCCCTCGCGGGCGTGCTCGGAGGCACGCAGAGCCTGCACACCAACTCGATGGACGAGACGCTCGCGCTCCCCACCGACAAGGCGGCCCGCATCGCGTTGCGCACCCAGCAGGTGATCGCGCACGAGACCCGTGTCGCCAATGTGGCCGACCCCCTCGGCGGGTCCTTCTTCGTGGAATCGCTCACCGACGAGCTCGAGGCCGCGGCCGAGGCCGTGTTCGCGCAGCTCGAGGAGGTCGGCTCCGGGTCGCTCCGGGAAGGCGTGCTCCAGGCCGTGGAGCAGGGCTGGTTCCAGCGCGAGATCGCCGACTCCGCGTACGACCTCGAACGCAAGGTCAACCGGGGCGAGCACCTCGTGGTGGGCCTCAACGTCGCGCTCGAGGGCAACGACGACGCGCCGCCGGAGATCCTGCGCATCGGTCCCGAGGTCGAGGAGCTCCAGCGCAAGCGGCTCGACGCCGTGAAGGCCGACCGCGACGACGATGCCGTCGCGCGTGTGCTCGCCGACGTACGGGCGGCCGCGGCTCGCCCCGACGTCAACGTCATGCCCGCCCTCGTCGAGGCCGTGGAGGCCTACGCCACGGTGGGCGAGATCTGCGCCGCCCTCGCCGACGAGCTCGGACGCTACGTCGAGACGCCGGTCATCTGACCGTTCACGGGAGATGGGAATGACGATGGACGCCCGCCTGCTCGATGCCGCGCGCGCGGCCGAGGGGTTCATGCCCGCCGACGAGGGCCTCGCGCTCTACGCCGCGGGCCTCGACGGCGGTGCCGTCGGGCCGTTGCTCGAGATCGGCACGTACTGCGGGAAGTCGGCGATCTACCTGGGTGCGGCCGCGCGGGTGTGCGGCACGGTGGTGTTCACGGTCGACCACCACCGCGGCTCGGAGGAGAACCAGGCGGGCTGGGAGCACCACGACCCCCGCCTCGTCGACCCGCGCACCGGGCGGATGGACACGCTCCCGTTCTTCCGGCGCACCATCGAGGACGCGGGTCTCGAGGACGCCGTGGTCGCGGTGATCGCCGACTCCCCGACGGTCGCCCGCAGCTGGGCCACCCCGCTCGGGCTGTGCTTCGTCGACGGCGGACACGCGTACGACGTCGCGCTCGCCGACTACGAGGCGTGGTCGCCGTTCGTGGCCCCTGGCGGGCTCCTCGTGTTCCACGACGTGTTCGAGGACCCCGCCGCGGGCGGGCAGGCGCCGTTCCTGGTCTGGAGCGCCGCGGTGGCGTCGGGCCGGTTCACGCCCGTGTCCACGACCGGCAGCCTGCGGGTGCTCAGACGCGAGCGAACGTAGGCCGCGGAGGTACGCGTCGGCGGTCGTGTGGCACGCGCGGGCGAAGTGAGCGAGCCGTGTGGGGGATCAGCGCTGGTCGCGCGGGGCCCACTCGGCCTCGATCGCCTCGCCGGCCTCGATGAGCTCGGCCGAGGTGAGACCGATCGGCAGTCCCTCGCCCCGGAACAGCCCCGCCGTGGGGCCGTGGCCGCCGAGCGCGTTGGCCGCGAGCACGACGGCCGCGGAGTTCCAGGTGGGCTGTTCGACGGGGTAGAGCTCGCCGTCGGCGTGGAACTGCTCGCCGTCGAAGTTCGCGCCGGTCCAGTATCCGCCGCCCTCGGCCCGCAGGAACTGCACCCACGCGAACAGCTTGTGCGCATGATCGTCGGCGCCGATCGCGTCGAGCGCCATCACGAACTCGCAGGTCTCGGCCGCGGTGACCCAGGGCCGGTCGGCGACGCAGCGCACGCCGCGGCCCTCGACCACGAATCGCTCCCACCCTGCGGCGACCCGCATCTGCGCGGGCTGCCCTCGGAGCACGCCGCCGAGGATCGGGTAGTACCAGTCCATCGCCCAACGGTCCTTGTCGAGGAACAGGTGGGGGCGGTGGGCGATCGCGATCGCGAGGCTGCCGAGGGAGAGCTCCCAGTCGGGCCGGTCGCGGCCGAGGCGCTCGGCGATGGCGATCGCACAGCGCAGGCTCGAGAACAGGCTCGACGAGCCGGTGAGGAGCGCGCCGTCGCCGGGGTCGTCGCCGCGCCAGGCGATCTCGCCCGACTCGCGCTGGTGCGACAGCACGTAGTCGATCGCCGGCTCGACCACCGACCAGAAGGCGTCGAGGAAGCCGGTGTCGCCGGTGGAGAGGTAGTGGTGCCACACGCCGTTCGCGATGTAGCCGGTGACGTTGGTGTCGAGGGTGGGATCCTTGACCTCGCGGCCCACGGTGTAGGCGTGCCAGCCGCCGTCGCCGCGCTGCACCGTGCGCAGCCACTCGTACGCGTGCTCGGCCTCGGCGTGGTGGCCACCGACGTCGAGGGCCATGGCCGCCTCGACGAGGTTCCACGGGTCGGTGTGGTTCCCGGGGGTCCACGGGATGTTGCCGTCGGGCTCCTGGATCGCGGCGATGGCGTCGACCGTCTCGGCCACCTCCTCGGCGCTGATCACACCGGGGACGTCGGGCAGCGGGGCGCGGGTCAAGCGACCTTCTCGGTGTAGACGACGAGGCTCTTGCCCATGACGGGGTTGAGCGCCCGCTCGACCTGCTCGAGCCAGGCCGGCCGGGTGGTGATCTGCCAGGCGAGCAGGTCGTGGTACTTGCGGACGGCCGGGGCGGAGTCGTTGTCGACGCCGACGGTGCACTTCAGCCACCAGTACGGCGAGTGCAGCGCGTGGGCGTGGTGCGAGCCCCGCAGGGAGAGCCCGGCCGACTCGAGCCGGGTCTCGAGCTCGTGCTGGCGGTAGATGCGCACGTGGCCGCCGGGGCGGTCGTGGTAGCTGCGGTCGAGGGCCCAGCTGACCCGCTCGGGCCAGCGCGTGGGCACGGTGACCGCCATCCGACCGCCGGGGCGCAGCACCCGCACGAGCTCGGCGATCGCGCCGCGGTCGTCCCAGATGTGCTCGAGCACCTCGGAGGTGATCACGCAGTCGAAGCTGGCGTCGGGGAAGGGGAGGGCGAGCGCGCTGCCCTGCACCGGTCCGCCGATCTGCCCGTGGGGGAGCTCGCCGGCGTCGTCCATCTCGCTCGTGACGTAGTGGACGCCCTTGAGCTCCTGCTCGTCGAGGTCGAGCGCGACCACGGTGGCGCCGCGCCGCCAGGCCTCGTACGCGTGTCGCCCGCCGCCGCAGCCCATGTCGAGCACGCGTGCGCCGTCGCGCACCCCGAGGCGGTCGAAGTCGACGGTGAGCACGCGGCTACCGCGCCTTCGCGTCGCGCGTGGTGCGGGCGTGGTCGTCGAGGAGGATTCGCCACTGCTCGATGGTCCCCTCGGCGGTGGCTCGCCAGGTGAACATGCTCAGCGCACGCTCGCGGCCGGCGGCGCCGATGCGGGCGCGCAGCTCGGCGTCGCCGAGGGCCCGCACGATGCCGGCCGCGAGGGCCGACGGGTCGCCCGGGGGCACGAGCAGGCCGGTCTCGTTGTCGCGGCCGACCACCTCGGGCACCGCACCGCCGGTGGTGGCGACGAGCGGCACGCCGCAGGCCATGGCCTCCACCGCGGGGAGCGAGAAGCCCTCGTACAGCGACGGCACGCACGCGACCTCGGTCTCGGCGTAGAGCTCGACGATCCGCTCCGTGGTCACGCCGGAGACGAACTGCACGGCGTCGGAGAGGCCGAGGCGCTCGATCAGCGCGGGGATCTTGCTGCGGTCGCGGGGCTTGCCGATGACCACGAGGTGGGCGTCGGGGCGCTCGGTGCGCACCTTGGCCAGTGCCTCGAGCAGCGGGGCGAGGCCCTTCATGGGCACGTCGGCGCTCGCGGTCGTCATGAGGCGACCGGGCACCCGCGCGATGTGGGGCATCGGCCGGAAGATCTGGGGGTCGACGCCCACCGGAACGATGTGGAGCCGGTCGGCCGGGACGCCCATCTGCGCGGTGATGTCGCGCTTGGACGACTCCGACACGGTGACCAGGCGGGGGATCTGGCGGGCCACCTCCATCTGCATGCCGAGGAACCCGTACCAGCGGCGCAGCGTGAGCCGGCGCAGCGGGTTGGTGTTGTGGGCGTAGTCGAGGTCGCGGTCGACGGTGATGGGGTGGTGCAGCGTGGCCATGACCGGCCAGCCGTCCTCCTCCATCATCGGGATCAGGCCCCGGCCCAGGCACTGGTTGTCGTGGATGAGGTCGAAGTCGGCCCGGCGGTCCTGGAGGAGGCGGCGGGCGCGGAGGCTGAACGTGTACGGCTCGGGGAACCCGGCGCCGCACATGAGCAGGAGCTCGCGCAGGTCGATGGAGTCGCGGATCTCGTGCGGGAACGGCACCCGGAAGGGGTGCGACGACCGGTAGAGGTCCAGGCTCGGAACCTCGACGAGCTGCGACATGTCGTCGAGCTCGGGGTAGGGCGGCCCGGCGAACACGGTGACGTCGTGCCCGAGGGCGGTCACCTCGCGGGCGAGGTAGCGGGTGTACACCCCCTGCCCGCCACAGTGGGGGTTGCCGCGGTAGATCAGCCAGGCGATGCGCAGGGGCTGGTCGGCGGCGGGGGGAGAGATCGGGGCGCCAGACATGAACCTGCCAGCCTACCTGGACGCTTCCCGCCGATAGCCTGCGGCGGTGCCCGCCTCCCTCACGCCGGAATCGGTCGCGGGGGTGGGCACCGTGGCCGAGGCTCGCTGGTCGCCCGACGGTCGCCGCCTGGCCTGGGTGCGGGGCGCGGCGGGTACCGCGGTGCTGGTGGTGGACGGGCGTCCCGTCCCCGACCTGGTCGCGGCGGGGACCCGGGGTGGGACCTTCGCCTGGATGGCGCCCGACCGGATCGTGGCGGTCGGGGACGGCGGCCTGCGGGCAGTCTGGACCGACGAGCCGGGTCCGGCTCCGGTCGTGGCCGCGTCCGCCGGGCGCGCTGCGGCGCCTGCGGTGAGCGCCACCGGCCTGGTGGCCTACGTGGACGAGACCGACGACGCCTGCGTGGTGAAGGCGGCCCCCCTCGACGGCTCCCGGGCGCCGTGGGTGGTGTCGCGGGCCGACTTCGCGTGGGACCCGGCCTGGTCCCCCGACGGGACCCTCCTCGCCTGGCACGAGTGGGACGTCCCCACGATGCCCTGGGACGGGTCCCGGATCGTGGTCGCCGACCCCGACGGTGCCGACCGCGTGGTGGTCGCCGGGGGAGCCACCGAGTCCGTGGGCCAGCCCCGGTTCGCGCCGGTCGGTCCGGCCCGCCTCGCGTTCGTGCACGACCGCGACGGCTGGGCCAACGTCACCGTCGCCCGGCCCGACGGCCGGGCCCGGGCCGTGGTCGCCGCCGAGCACCACGAGCACGCGGAGCCGTCGTGGGGCCCGGGCCAGCGCTCCTTCGCGTGGTCGCCCGACGCCGCCCGCCTCGCCTGGTGCCGCAACGAGGACGGCTTCGGCCGGCTGGTCGCTTCCCCGGTGGCGGGCTGGCCGGTGGGCGAGTGGTCGAAGGGCTGGCACCACGGGCTCGACTGGGGGCCGGCCGGGCTCGTCTGCGTGCGTTCGGGAGCGCGCACGCCGCCGACGGTCGTCGTCCTGAGCGGTGACCCCTCCGACCGCCGGGTGGTCGACGGCGCGGCGGAGGCCGACGCGCTCCCCACCGGCGACTTCGTCGAGCCCCGCCCGGTGACCTGGGCGGCCGACGACACCACCGCGGTGCCCGGGCTGCTGTTCTCGCCGCCCGACAGGTCCGCCCCGCCGCCGCTGCTCGTCAACCTGCACGGCGGCCCGACCGACCAGGCGCGCGTCGAGTGGCAGCCGAAGGTCCAGTACTGGGTGGCGCGGGGATGGGCGGTGCTGGCGCCGAACCCGCGTGGCTCCACGGGCTACGGGCGCGCGTACACCCAGGCCCTCGCCGGCGGCTGGGGCGCCCTCGACGTCGACGACGTGCTCGCGGGCATCCGGGCCGCGGTCGAGCGGGGTTGGGGCGATCCGCAGCGGATCGCGCTCGTCGGCGGGAGTGCGGGGGCGTTCACGGCGCTGCTCGTCGCCGCCCGCGCTCCCGATCTCGTGCGTGCCGTGGCCGCGTCATACCCGGTCACCGACCTCGTCGCGCTCGCCGCAAAGACCCACCGGTTCGAGCGCTGGTACTCGGACTCCCTCGTCGGCGTGCTCCCGGACGCGGCCGACCGCTCCCGCGACCGCTCGCCCGTCACCCACGCCGCCGCGCTCCGGGTGCCCCTGCTCGTCCTCCAGGGCGACGCCGACCCGGTGGTGCCGCACCCGCCGGTCGTGGCGTTCGCCGACGCCGTGCGCGCCGCCGGCGGCGACGTCGAGCTGCACCTCTACCCCGGTGAGGGGCATGGCTTCGAACGACCCGACACGATCGCCGACGCGCTCCGCCGCACCGACGACTTCCTCACCCGGAAGGTACTGGAGCGGGAGCGATGACGACGTTCGCCTACCAGGGCCCCAAGCGCGGGTTCGACCGCGCGGTGCTGCTCGCGCACGGTGCCGGCACGGACCTCGACGCCGCGCCGCTGCGCGTGGTGGCCGACGCGCTCGCGGACGTGAAGATCCCGTCGCTGCGCTTCAACTACCCCTACCGCGACAACGGCCGCAACGCCCCCGACCGCCCGCCTGTCCTGCTGGACGCCACCCGGGCCGCGGCGGCGGAGCTCGCCCGGCGCACGAAGCTGCCGACCGAGCGGCTCGTGATCGGCGGGCGCTCCATGGGCGGCCGCTACTGCTCGCTCGTGGCCGGCGCCGAGGCGGACCCGGTGCCGGTGCGGGGCCTGCTCCTGCTCGGGTACCCGCTCCACGCGGCGGGCAAGCCCGAGAAGGTCCGCGACGACCACTTCCGCCGCCTGGCGATGCCCGTGCTGTTCGTGAGCGGCACCCGCGACTCCCTCGCCGCGCAGCCCGACCTCCGGAGGTCGGCCCGCAAGGTCGAGGGGAAGGTCTCGTGGTGCTGGCTCGACACCGCCGACCACGGGTTCAGGCCGCTGAAGTCGAGCGGCCGTACCCTCGACGACGTGCTCGATGCCGTCGCCGAGGCGTCGGTCGCGTGGATCGAGCAGCTGACGTGAGAGGAACGCCATGAGCACGATCGAGACGCCGTTCGAGACGCCATTCGAGACGCTGCGGTTCGAGCAGACGGGCCACGTGGCTTCGGTCGTGCTGAACCGGCCCGACAAGCTGAACTCGTTCACGCCGAAGATGTGGGCCGAGCTGCGCACGCTCGGCCGCGCTCTTCTGGCCGATCCCGGTGACGTCCGCGCGCTGGTGGTGCGCGGCGAGGGCCGCGCGTTCTCGAGCGGCATCGACACCTCGGTGTTCGGTGAGGGGCTGAGCGCGGAGTCGCTCGGCGAGGACGGGCCCCTGCGTCACGAGGACGCGAAGGTCGCCGCGATCCTCACCGCGCAGGACTCCTACACGTGGCTGGCCGAGGCGCCGTTCGTCACGATCGCCGCCGTGCGGGGCTTCGCGCTCGGTGCCGGCCTCCAGCTCGCGATCGCGTGCGACATCCGCGTCGTCGCCCGGGGTGCGCAGCTCGGCCTGCTGGAGCACAAGTACGGGATCCTGCCCGACCTCGGCGGCACCCAGCGGCTGCCGCGCATCGTCGGCATCGGCAAGGCCATCGAGCTGATCACCACCGCGGCGAAGATCGACGCCGACGAAGCTCTCCGGATCGGGCTCGTGGAGCGGGTGGTCTCGGACGACGAGCTCGACGCCGTGGCCGACGCGCTCGCCGCGCAGATCGCCGCGCAGCCGCCCCTCGCCGTGCGGGGGGCCAAGCGGGCGGTGCACGCGGCGCTCGACGGCCGAACGGTTCGCGACGGGCTGGTGATCGAGGCCGAGGGCCAGGCGGTGTGCCTCTCCTCCGCCGACTTCACCGAGGCGATCACGGCGTTCATCGAGGGCCGCCCGCCCGAGTACCAGGGCCGGTGAGGAGCCTCCGGGCCGCATGATCGTACGATCTCCGGCATGACGGAGACGCCGACGCGCTATCACGTGCGGGCCTCGGGCCCGCTCGCGGGCACGGTGCGCGCCGCGGGCATGACGAAGAACGCGGGCTGCAAGCAGCTCGCGGCCGCGCTGCTCGTGCCCGGCGTGTCGACGGTACGCAACCTCCACCCGGTGGCCGACCTCGACATCATGTGCGAGCTGCTCCGCGCGATCGGCGCGCGCGTCGCGTGGGAGGACGAGAGCTCGCTGTGCGTCGACGCGTCCGGTCCGCTCGTACCCGAGGCTCCGTACGAGCTGGTGAGCCGGATGCGCGTGTCGATCAACGTGCTCGGTCCGTTGCTGGCGCGCCACGGACGTGCGCGCGTCGCGCTCCCGGGCGGCGACAACATCGGCAGCCGCAAGCTCGACCTCCACACGCGCGGGCTCGCCGCGATGGGCGTCGAGCTGGATGTCGTGCACGGCTTCATCGACGC
>JBAZYX010000056.1:0-26008 GCA_041659105.1 Acidimicrobiia bacterium | reverse complement strand
GCGATGCCCTCGGCCCGGCCGATCGCCCCGAGGCCCTCCCCCCGCTTGGGCTTCACCGACACCGGCACGGCGGCGTCGGACGCATCCCGCACGGCGTCGAGCGCGGCGGCCACGCCCGCGGCGATGGCAGGGATGTGCGGCGCGAGCCGCGGCGTCTCGGCCGCGATCACGACGTCGACGTTGCCGACCGTCCACCCGTCGGCGTGCAACCTGCGGGCGATCTCGACGAGGAAGCCGACCGACGAGGCGTCCCGGTTCACGTCCTCCGACGCGGGGAACAGCGTCCCGAGGTCCGGCAGGCCCGCGGCGCCGAGCAGTGCGTCGGCGACCGCATGGGCCACGGCGTCGGCATCGGAGTGCCCGGCGAGCCCGGGCGCGTCGGGGATCACCACGCCCCCGAGCACCAGCGGCCGACCCTCGGCGAACGGGTGGACGTCGAACCCGAGGCCCACACGCGTCGTCATCGGGTGACCTCCCGCCGGAGCAGCGCGGCCGCGCGCTCGAGGTCGGCCGGCTCGGTGACCTTGAAGTTGGTGACCTCGCCGGGAACGACCACCACGGTCCCACCCGCGGCTTCCACCAGCGCGGCGTCGTCGGTGGCGTCGCCGCCCCCCGCGTGTGCCGCGCGCAACGCCTCGGCGCGGAAGGCCTGCGGGGTCTGCACCGCGACGAGCCCGTCGCGATCGACCGTCTCGACGACCCGCGTGCCGTCGACGCGCTTGAGCGTGTCGGTCACCACGACCCCCGGCACGGCGGCGTCGGCGCCGGCGCGCACCGCGTCGATCACCGCGTCGAACAATGCTCGGCTCGCCAGCGGACGCGCGGCGTCGTGCACGATCACGATGTCGGCGTCGCAGCGCAACGCACCGAGACCGGCGCGGACGGAGTCGGACCGCGCCGCGCCCCCCGGGACGACGGCGTCGACCGGCGATCCGGCCCACTCGGTTCCCGCGGGCACCACCACCACCACTTCGTCGCACACGGCGCGGCATGCATCGACCGCGCGGTCGACGAGACGCGCCCCGCCCACCGCGGCGAACTGCTTGGCGGCTCCGAACCGGTCCCCGCGGCCGGCGGCCACGACGACCGCTCCCACCCCGGGCACCAGCGCTACTTCGCCGCCGACTTCGTGGCCTTGGCGGGCGCCTTCTCGGCCACGGCCTTCTTCGCCGGAGCCTTCGCGGCCGCCGCCTTCTTCGCGGGAGCCGCCTTCTTCGCGGGAGCCGCCCTCTCAGCCGGCTTCGCGGCGGGTGCGGCCTTCGGCGCGGCGGCCTTGGGCACGGCGGCCTTCGCCGGAGCCTTCTTGCTCGTCGGCTCGCTCGCCGGCGCTCGCTTCGCCGGCGCCTTCTTCTTCGCGGGCGGCGGCACGTCGCGTCCGGCGAGCACGTCGTCGAGGCGGGCCTCGGCGGCCTCCTCGTCGACGTTGAGCGCGAAGGTCAGCTCGGACACGAGGATCTGGCGGGCCCGGGCGAGCATCCGCTTCTCACCCGCGGAGAGGCCCTTGTCGGCCTCGCGGATCGAGAGGTTCCGCACGACCTCGGCGACCTGGTAGATGTCGCCGCTCTTCAGCTTCTCCACGTGGTTCTTGAAGCGCCGCGACCAGTTGGTCGGCATGCGGGCTTCCTTCTTGCGGAGCACCGCGAAGACCTCTTCGACCTCTTCGTCGTTGATGACCTCGCGCAAACCGATCTCGTCGGCCTTGTCGACCGGGATCGAGACCTTCAGGTCCCCGTAGGTGATCCGGAGGACGAAGTAGTCGGTCTTCTGACCGTCGAAGACGCGCTTCTCCTTACCCTCGATGATCGCAGCACCGTGGTGCGGGTAGACGACCTTGTCGCCGACGGCAAAGGACATGACGCTCCTGGGAGAGGGGAGAAGCCGGGCGCCCGAGACGGAGGCGAGGCAGAGCGTTTAAGTTTACCAAGTGCCCGAACGACGCCTCCTCGATGCCACCCGCCTCTTCGCCGCCTTCCCCGAGGACGTGCGCAACGAGCTCCGAGACCAGATGGAGATCCGCAACTACGGCCGGGGCGAGATGCTCTTCCACCAGGGGGACCCCGCCACCGAGATGTTCGTGGTCCTCGACGGGCGGATCGCGATCGCCACGCAGGCCGGAGACGGGCGGGAGGCCGTGGTGGCCGTGTTGGAGAAGGGCGGCCTCTGCGGCGAGCTCGCGCTCTTCGACGACGCCCCCCGTTCGGCCGACGGGCGGGCCCTCACCGACTCCATCGTCGCCGCGCTCCCCTACGCCCCGGTCCGGGAGCAGCTGCACACCCAGCCCGGCCTGCTCTGGGTGATGGTCCGGCTCCTCGCCGAGCGGCTCCGGGCCACCGACGAGGCCCTGGCCGACGCCGTCTTCCTCGACGTCCCCGCCCGCACCGCCAAGCGGCTGCTCGAGCTCGCGGGCACCCAGGACCGCTTCTCGATCCCCCTCACCCAGGAGGAGCTCGCCTCGATGATCGGGGCGTCGCGCGAGCGGGTGAACAAGGCCCTCGCGCTGTTCACCCGGCTCGGCTGGATCGAGATCGAGGGCCGCGGCCAGTACCACATCCTCGACCGCCAGTCCCTCGAGGACCGCGCAACCTTGTGACTGCCTCGCTCGCTGCGGGGCGCCGATCGCACCCGATCCGGCGGTAGGTCCAGCTCCGGTACCCACAAGCGAAGGCGCCCCGCGGGCGCTTGCTCGGCTGCTCCCGTCGCTTCGCTCCGTCCGCGGGGGCTAACGGTTGAGGAACTCGATGACCCGCCGCCAGGCGTCGGCGGCGTCGGCGGGGCGGTGCACCGGGCGATCGGGGTCGTGCACGAAGGCGTGGTCGGCCTCGGGGTACACGACGATCTCGCAGTCGGGGCGACCGGCCCAGGCGGCCCGCAAGGCCTCGACGTCGGCCGGGGGTGCCAGCCCGTCGAGGCCGCCGACGATCGCGAGCGTGGGGCACACGTCGGCCGCGGTGTCGAGCGGCTCGCGCATCTTCGGCCCGCGCATCGGCTCCGGCGGTCGGATCATCCCGTAGAAGGAGACCGCCCGGTCGAAGCGATCGCCGGCCGCGGCCTTGAGCGCCTGCATGCCGCCCATGCAGAACCCCATCACCGCGACGCGCGCGACGTCGTCGTGGACCACGACGTAGTCGGCCGCGGCCTCGAGGTCGCCGAGCTGCTGGTCGTCGTCCATCCGCCCGAACTGCGCCATGAGCGCCGGCACGTCGGTGCTTCCGCGCAGGTCGGCGGGTGCGCGCGTGAACGGCTCCGGGCAGCACACCGCGAATCCGTTGCTGGCCAGCCGGCGACAGATGTCGTCGAACAGCGGACGGATTCCCATGATGTCGGGATGGAGCGCGATGCCCAGCTTCGGCATCCCCTCCGGTCGTGCATGGATGGCCTCGACCTCGACGCCGTCGGTGCCGCGCAGCGTGACGCGCTCGACGATGACGTCGTCCTTGCCTTCGGGCAGCTCAGCCATCAGGTGTACCGCTCCAGGATGCTCGTCTCGGCGAGCCGGGCCAGGCCCTCCTTGATGGAACGGGCGCGGACGTCGCCCACGCCTTCCACCTCGGTGAGGTCCGCCGCGCTCGCGCGCATGATCTTCTGCAGGTTGGAGAACCGCTCCACCACGTGGTCGGACACGAGCTCGGGCAGACGCGGGATCTTGTGCAGCAGGCGGAAGCCGCGCGGCTGGACCGCGCTGTCGAGGTCGTACGCGATCGGCAGGTGCAACCCCTCCGCGACCTGCTCGAGGTCGAGCAGCGTCTCGTCGTCGAGGCGGGCGAGCCGACCGAGCACGTCGGTGAGCCCCCAGTCGTCGCCGTCCGCGTAGTAGTCCTTCGCCACCAGGCGCCGGTCGTCCTCCACGCCGCCCATGAGCTCCTCGAGCTGGAGGAGCACGAGCCGGCCGTCGCTGCCGAGCTCGATGACGTAGCCCTCGATCTCCTCGGCGATCCGGCGGACCATCTCGGCCCGCTGCAGCACCGTGGCGACGTCGCGCACCGTTACGAGGTCCTCCACCTCCAGGGCCGACAGGGCGGTGCTCACGGAGTCGAGACGGGTCTTGTACCGCTCGAGGATCTGGAGGGCCTGGTCGGCCCGGGCCAGCACCCGCGGCGTGGGCTCCAGCATCTTCTTCTCGACGTTCACGTGGACCGCGACCTCGGACCGGTCCTCCGAGATCGTGATCACCGGCACCTGGATCTGGCGGGCCACCCGCTCGGCGGTGCGGTGCCGGGTACCCGTCTCCGAGGTGGGGATGTTGGGGTTGGGCACGAGGTGGACGTTGGCCCGCACGATCCGGGCGCAGTCGTCGCTGAGGATGATGGCGCCGTCCATCTTGGCCAGCTCGGAGAGCCGCGGCGGCGTGAACTCGGCGTCGAGGAGGAAGCCCCCCGAGCACACCGACAGCACCTCGGGACCCGAGCCCACGACGATGAGCGCACCCATCCGGGCCGACATGATCCGCTCGATGCCCGCGCGCAGCGGTGAGCCCGGCGCCGCGAGGCGCAACGCGGCAAGCATCTCTTCGGAGCGCACGGCGGTTCCCATGGCGGCACCGGAAGTCGACCGGTCGGGCAAGACCGCAACGATACCGCAGCCGGACGCGCGCAACGCAGGGGTGGACGTCCAAGCCGTGACGCGTGCGATCACACGGTGGCCGCGCCGAACGCCGCGGCCAACGCGTCGGCCACGGAGTCGACCGCTACGACCTCCACCCCCCTCGGCGCCGGAACCGACGACGGGCCGATCACCCGAGTGAAGCCGAGCCGCGCGGCCTCCGCCACGCGCACCGCCGCGTGCGCGACCCCGCGGATCTCGCCGCCGAGCCCCACCTCACCGAGGAGCACGGTGCGCGGCGCGACCACGCGATCGGTGGCCACACCGGCCACCGCGACGAGGACGGCGAGGTCGACGCCCGGCTCGGCGATGCGGACACCACCCGCGACGCTCGCGTAGACGTCGGCCCGGCGGGTGTCGACCCCCGCGTGCCGCTCGAGGACCGCGAGCAGCATCGAGAGCCGGTTCGCGTCGACCCCGGTGGCGACCCGACGACCGCCGTCGTCGACCGCGGCCACGAGGGCCTGGACCTCCACGAGCACCGGACGCGCGCCCTCGACCGTGGCCGCGACCACCGAGCCGGTGCTCCCCTCGCGCCGGTCGGCGAGGAACAGGGCCGACGCGTCGGGCACGGGCACGAGCCCGTCTTCGGTCATCTCGAAGATGCCGACCTCGCGCGTGGAGCCGAACCGGTGCTTGCGGGCGCGGAGGAACCGCAGCCCGTGGTAGCGGTCGCCCTCGAACGAGCACACGGTGTCGACCACGTGCTCGAGCTGACGCGGGCCGGCGAGCGACCCGTCCTTCGTGACGTGGCCGACGAGGATGGTGGCCATCGCCTGCTCGCGCGCGAGCCGCGTGAGGCGCGACGCGCACTCCCGCACCTGGGTGACCGATCCGGGCGTGCCGGGGAGGTCGGGGTCGAGCAGGGTCTGCACGGAGTCGACCGCGAGCACGTCGGGGCGGAGCGCCTCGGCGTGCGCGATCACGTGCGGCAGCGAGGACTCCGCGACGAGCCACAGGTCGGGGTGGAGGACGCCGAGGCGCTCGGCCCGGCCGCGCACCTGCTCGGGTGACTCCTCGGCCCCGACGAGCAGGCAGCGCCGGCCGCTCGCGGCGAGCCGGCCGAGGGCCTGGAGCAGGAGCGTGGACTTGCCGATCCCCGGTTCGCCGCCGAACAGGGTGGTGGACCCTGCGGTGAAGCCGCCGCCCAGCACGCGGTCGAGCTCGGAGATTCCCGTGGCGCAGCGCGGCGCCCCCGAGGCGGCGACGTCGACGATGGGCAGGACGGAGTTGGTCGGCCCGACGACGGGGCGGGCGGCCACGGTGACCTCGGCCAGGGTGCCCCAGGCGTCGCACGCCGGGCACCGGCCCAGCCATTGCGGGGTCTCCGAGGCGCACTCGGAGCAGCGGAAGGTGGAGCGCGTGCGGGCTCGCGTCGTCATGCGGAGAGGATCGCACGGCCCTGTGACACCTACGGTGATCCGGTGGACGCCAACGCGCCGGTGGTCGGATTCGACCTCGACATGACGCTGATCGACTCGCGCCCTGGACTGGTCGACACGCTCGCCGCGCTGGAGCAGGAGATCGGCGAGTCCGGCCTCGCGCACCCCGACGCCGTCGACGCGCTCTTCGCCAGCAACGTCGACCTGGAGTTCGCCAAGTGGTTCGGGGCCGAGCGGGCCCCGGCACTCGCCGACCGGTTCCGCGAGATCTACCGGACCGTCGGCGTGGTGGGCACCGGGATCCTGCCGGGCGCCCGCGAAGCCGTCGCCACCGCCCGCGCGGCGGGCGTGAAGGTCATCGTGGTGACCGCGAAGTTCGGTCCGAACGCCGTGCTCTGCCTCGACCACGTCGAGCTCGAGGTCGACGCCGTGTTCGGACGCCTCCACGGCACGCAGAAGAGCGAAGTGCTGCGCGAGCACCGCGCGTTCGCCTACCTCGGCGACACCACGGCCGACATGGCCGCCGCGCACGCCGCGGGGGCGGCCGCGGTGGGCGTGGCCACCGGCCCGGCCTCGGCCGACGACCTCCGGACCGCCGGAGCCGAGGTGGTGCTCAGCTCGCTGGCGGAGTTCCCCGCCTGGTGGGCGACGTCGCTTCGTCCCAGCTGAGCGGAGCGTCAGCGGAGCGACCAGACCTGCTGAGCGGAGCGTCAGCGGAGCGACCAGACCTGCCGAGCGGGGCCGAGTTGGGGCTGCGGCGCCCGTAGGACGAGTGCGGTGCCTCCGGCAGGTGGGGCCGATGACGCCGGGGGCCGCCGCGCCCACCCCGCTTGCCCCGCCGGCGCGGCCATACCGCCACGATCAGCGCGGCGAGGACGAGCAGCGCCGCAACCACCACGAGGTACATCCGGTTCGTGTCCTTCACCGACGACGACGCCGAGAGCGTGGCCGCGCCGTTGGGATCGGCCTGCACGACCGTCTTGCCCGGCCCCGGCAGGTCGACCACGAGCCGCACGGTCAGCGCGCTCTTCAGCTGGGCGAGGAGCTGTTGGTCCACGCCGTTCACGTCGACGCCTTGGGCCTGCAGCCGCGCCACGAGCTCGGCGTCCTCGGTGATCCCGGTGCTGATCCGGCCGAGGTCCACGACCCCGGTCGCCGCGAAGTCGGTGGCGAAGAACGAGCGCTTCCGAGTGAACGACGCGTCCTCGAGCGGCCCGTTCGTACCGTTGAGCTCGTCGAGGATCCCCGACACCTGGTCGACGCTCGTGAACGGCTTGCTGACGGCGAGCGAGGCCGAGCCGTCCGGGTTGCGGACCCACGGCTCGACCGTCCAGCCCGCGGCGGGCAGGTCGGACAGCCGGACGCGATCCTCGAGCTTCCCGCCGCCCACCTCCGCGGTCTGCACCGCCTCGGCGTCGACGAGCACGTCGACCCGCACGAACCCCGAGCCGTCCTCGCGCACCTTGACGGTCACGGTCGTGTCGACCGCGCACGCGCTGCAGAGCAACGCGAGCGCGACGACCCAACCGAGCAGTGACCGTCGCGCCATCTCGTGCGGGGGGCTCAGCCCTCCGAACCGCTCCCGGCCATCTCGACGGGCGGGGGCTCGATGCCCTCGATCCCCCGGAACGTGAACTCCTCGCCGTCGGCGTCGACCAGCACGGTCTCACCGGCGCGGAACTCCTTCCACAGGATCTTCTCGGACATCGCGTCCTCGATGTGGCGCTGGATCGCACGCCGCAACGGACGGGCCCCGAGCGTGGGGTCGTAGCCCTTCTTCGCGAGCAGGAGCTTCGCCTCGGGCGTGAGCTCGAGGTTGAGACCCTGGCTCGCCAGCTGGCCGGTGACCCGCTGGATCATCAGGTCGACGATCTCGGTGACCTCGTCCTGGGTCAGCTCGGCGAAGACGATGACCTCGTCGATGCGGTTGAGGAACTCGGGGCGGAAGTGCCGCTTGAGCTCCTCGTTCACCTTCGACTTCATCTTCTCGTAGGTGACCGCGTCGTCGGCCGGGCCGAACCCGATCGACGCCTTGCGCAGGTCGGCCGTGCCGAGGTTCGACGTCATGATGATCACGGTGTTCTTGAAGTCGACCGTGCGGCCCTGGGCGTCGGTCAACCGCCCGTCCTCCAGGATCTGGAGGAGGGTGTTGAAGACGTCGGGGTGGGCCTTCTCGATCTCGTCGAAGAGCACCACCGAGAACGGCTTGCGCCGCACGGCCTCGGTGAGCTGGCCGCCTTCGTCGTAGCCGACGTAGCCCGGGGGCGAGCCGACCAGGCGGGAGACCGTGTGCTTCTCCATGTACTCGGACATGTCGAGCTGGATCAGCGCGTTCTCGTCGCCGAAGAGGAACTCGGCGAGCGTCTTGGCCGTCTCGGTCTTCCCCACACCGGACGGACCGAGGAAGATGAACGAGCCGGACGGGCGCTTCGGGTCCTTGAGGCCGGCCCGGGTGCGCCGGATGGCCTGGGACACCGCCTTGATCGCAGAGTGCTGGCCGACGACCCGCTTGTGCAGCTCGTCCTCCATGCGCAGGAGCTTGGCGGTCTCCTCCTCGGTGAGCTTGTAGACGGGGATGCCCGTCCACATCGCCAGCACCTCGGCGATGGACTCCTCGGTGACCTCGTTGAACAGGTCGACGCCCTCGGCCTGGAACTCGGCCTCCTTGGCGCTGCGCTGCTCGAGCAGCTCCTTCTCACGGTCGCGCAGCGACGCGGCCCGCTCGAACTGCTGGCCCTCGATCGCCTCTTCCTTGTCCTTGCGGACCGTGGCGATCTCGTCCTCGAGCTCCTTGTAGTCGGGCGGCGCCGACATCCGCCGGATCCGCAACCGGGAGCCCGCTTCGTCGATCAGGTCGATCGCCTTGTCGGGGAGGTGACGGTCGGAGATGTAGCGGTCGGCCATGTTGGCCGCGGCCACGATCGCCTGGTCGGTGATCGTGACGCGGTGGTGCGCCTCGTAGCGGTCGCGCAAGCCCTTGAGGATCTCGATCGTGTGGGGAACCGTGGGCTCCTCCACCTTGATCGGCTGGAAGCGGCGCTCGAGCGCAGCGTCCTTCTCGAGGTGCTTGCGGTACTCGTCGAGCGTGGTGGCACCGATGGTCTGGAGCTCGCCGCGGGCGAGCATCGGCTTGAGGATGCTCGCGGCGTCGATCGCGCCCTCGGCCGCGCCTGCGCCCACGAGCGTGTGCAGCTCGTCGATGAACAGGATGACGTCGCCGCGGTTCTTGATCTCCTTGAGCACCTTCTTCAGGCGCTCCTCGAAGTCGCCGCGGTAGCGGGAGCCGGCGACCAGCGCGCCGAGGTCGAGCGTGTAGAGCTGCTTGCCCTTGATGGTCTCGGGCACGTTGCCGCCGACGATGTCGGACGCGAGGCCCTCGACGATGGCGGTCTTGCCGACGCCGGGCTCGCCGATCAGCACCGGGTTGTTCTTGGTGCGGCGCGACAGCACCTGCATGACGCGCTCGATCTCCTTCTCGCGCCCGATCACCGGGTCCAGCTTCTTCTCGCGCGCGAGCTGGGTGAGGTTGCGTCCGAACTGGTCGAGCACGAGCGAGCCGCTGGGCTGCTGCTCGCCGGAGCCGCTGCCGGTCTGGCCGGTCTGGCCCTCCTTCTGCCCCGCGTAGCCGGAGAGCAGCTGGATGACCTGCTGGCGGACGCGGGAGAGGTCGGCGCCGAGCTTCACGAGGACTTGCGCGGCGACGCCTTCTCCTTCCCGGATCAATCCGAGGAGGATGTGCTCGGTACCGATGTAGTTGTGGCCGAGCTGCAGCGCCTCACGCAGCGACAGCTCCAGGACCTTCTTGGCGCGGGGGGTGAAGGGGATGTGACCGGAGGGAGCCTGACCGCCGTGGCCGATGATCTCCTCGACCTGCGCGCGGACTGCCTCCAGGGAGATGCCGAGCGATTCGAGGGCCTTTGCCGCGACTCCCTCACCCTCGTGGATCAACCCGAGCAGGATGTGCTCGGTACCGATGTAGTTGTGGTTGAGCAGGCGCGCTTCCTCTTGCGCCAGCACCACCACTCGGCGGGCTCGATCGGTAAAGCGTTCGAACACCTGACCGCCTCTCTCGGGGCGAAGTTCACGGCTATTGACAGGTCTCGCAAAGTCCTTCGGACAAGTGTACCCCCCGGTTTCGGGGCTTCTTCGGGCACCACGCGAGAGGTATCGACCCGGGCTCGGAGCGTGTTGAGCACGGAAACGCGTCAACCCGCCGACGAACGCCGATGTTCCCCGCAGCCATGGCCCCGCGAACTGATGCGCGAGGCGCCCTCCGGGTTTTGTGGGGGACGGCCCCGGTGCGTACCGTGGGCCCTCGTGGTCACCCTGTCCGCCCTCGAGCTGGCCCCGCTGTCCGACGACATGGGGCGTGTGGAGGCGGAGCTGCGCGGGTCGGTCGACCACCAGGACCGCTTCCTCGGCGAAGTCGCGTCCCACCTGGTGACCGCCGGGGGCAAGCGCCTCCGGCCCACGCTCACCCTCTGCGCCGCCTACGCCGCGCAGGGTGCCGTGCCCGCCTCGGCGGCCGCCGTCACCGGAGGCGTGGCCTGCGAGCTCGTGCACCTCGGGTCGCTCTACCACGACGACGTGATCGACGAGGCCGAGACCCGGCGCGGTGTCCCCTCGGTGAACGCCCGGTGGAGCAACATCGTGGCGATCCTCGCCGGCGACTACCTGCTCGCCCGGGCGTCGTCGCTCGCGGCGTCGCTCGGTGCCGACGTCGCCGGCCTGCTCGCCGCCACCATCGGCGAGCTCTGCCGGGGCCAGGTCCTCGAGCTCCAGCACCTCTTCGACACCGGCCGCACCGAGGAGGCGTACTCCTCCGCGATCGAGGGCAAGACGGCCGCGCTGTTCGCCACGTCCTGCCGGATCGGCGGGATGGTGAGCGACGTCGACGAGCCCACGCTCGACGCGCTGACGCGGTTCGGGCACCACCTCGGGATGTGCTTCCAGGTGGTCGACGACGTGCTCGACCTCACCTCCACCGACGAGGCACTGGGCAAGCACGCCGGCCAGGACCTCCTCGAGGGGATCTACACGCTGCCGGTGATCTACGCGATCGACGGCAGCAGCGAGCTGCGCGGGATGCTCGGCTCACCGCTCGACGGCGACCGGCTGGTGGCGGCGCGCGACATCATCTCGGAGAACGGCTCGATCGACGCCGCCCTCGAGGTGGCGCGGGACCACGCGAAGAAGGCGAACGAGGCGCTGTCCGGTGCCGACGGCCTCGATGTCGGCGTGACCAGCGGCCTCTGCCGCCTCGTCGACTCCCTCGTCACCCGCGACCGCTAGTCACGCGACGGTGAGCAACGCCTCGACGCACGAGGCGCTGTCGACCGTCACCCAGCGACGGTGAGCGACGCCTCTAGTTGGTGACGGTGGACTTGGCGTCGACCTCTTTGAGGAACTCGACGATCGCGTTGTTGAACGCGTTGGGCTGCTCGACCATGAGGCCGTGGGCGGCGCCGCGCAGCTCGCGTAGGCGGGCGCCCGGGATCGCCTCGGCCAGCTCCTCGGCGTCGCCGAACGGCGTGAGCATGTCCTGAGAGCCGGTGATGACCAGCGTGGGCGCGCGCACGTCGGCGAGCTCGAAGCGCAGGTCGTCGTGCATGGCGAGGATGGCGTCGACCTGGGCGGCGAAGTGCTCGGGGTCGCCCTGCATGACGAGGCGGCCGAGGATGTTGATCCACGGGCCGAACCGGCGGTGGAAGCGCGGGCCGACGAGCCAGCGCATGCCCTCGCCCGCCATCGCCGACATGCCGTTCGCGCGGACGTTGGCCGCCCACTCGGCGAGGAGCTCGCGACGCCACTCGTGGTGGCGACACGCCGTGCACGCGAGCACGAGCCCGCGCACCCGCTCGCCGTGGCGGACCGCGACGATCTGCGAGATGACACCACCCATCGACGCGCCCATCACGTGCGCGGTCGCGACGTCCTCGGCGTCGAGCACCGACATCGCGTCGCGCGCCATCTGCTCGAGGTCGAAGGGGTGGGGCGCGTTGGTGGACGCGCCGACGCCGCGGTTGTCGAACGCGATGCAGCGGTAGCGCCGGCCGAGCGCGATCCGCTGCAGCGCCCAGCCGCGCGAGTCGGTGCCGAGGCCCTGGATCAGCAGGAGGGGCACGCCGTCCTTCTGACCGAAGGTGTCGTACCCGATGAGCACGCCGTCGGTTGCCGTGACGTACCTCATCGGTCGCTCACGTGAGCATCTCCGAGATCGAGGCGCGCACCGACTCGGACAGCTCCGCGGCGGCGAGCGGGTCGCCGGGCTCGGTGCCCTCGGGTGGCGCGAGCAGCTCGCCCACCGTGACGACCCACGGCCGCACGGGCAGCCCGGCCGGGCCACCCACCTTCACGGCGACCGGGATCAGCGGGAAGCCGAGCGTCGCGGCGACCACCGCGCGGGGGGCTTCGCCCACACCGGTCGGGGAGAACGACATCGCCAACGGTGCCGCGGCCAGGTGGCCCGCGCGCAGCACGGCGGCGACGTCGCCCGCCCTCCGTCCGACGCCCCCGAGCTTGTGGGTGAGCATGCCGAGCAACGGCGGGCTGGGCATGCCGACGATGCGCAGCCGCCGGCGCGTCTCGCGCTGCACCGCACCCGAGAGGACGAACGGCTCGACGAACGCGGGCCCGCGGTTCGCGATGAGCAGCGCGGGGCCGATGCGGGGCAGGCGTTCACCGCCCTCGACGTGCAGAGGGATGCGGCCGACCACGGGCGCGAGGAGGAAGTCCTGGAGGTGGGGATCACCGCCGAACTCGTCGACCGCGTAGCGCCCGTCGCGCCGACGCCGCAGCGCGTCGACCAAGGAGTCGCGCGCGAGGAGCCGGTCGTTGTCGATGCCGTAGTTGGGCACCACGGGGCGGCTGACGGCGATCCCGTCGGGCACGGGGTCAGCCCGTCCCTTCGGCGACGGGCGGCTTCGCGGCCCCGGGGAGCGCGGTGACGCTCGCCCACGCGTAGAGGTCGGCCACCACCTCCTGGGTCGGCACGAGGTTGGTGAGGCCGAGCTCGGTCTCGGCCCGGCCCGCGTCGGCCACGCGCCCCTTGCGGATCAGCTCGAGCACGTGCGGCGGCACCGGCGAGCCCGCGAGCTCGGCGACGCGCGTCGCGACGAGCCAGCCCGGGCCCAGGAACGGCACCGGGATCCGGTTGCCGAGCCGGACGGCCTGCCACGGGCTCGCCGCGCCCGGACCGACCACGTTGAACGCGCCCTCGGCCCGGCGCACGAGCGCCTCGAGCATCGCCCGGGCGGCGTCGTCGGTGTGGAGGAGCTGGAAGGGCGGGTCGGCGAACGCGGGCACCGGCACCGCAGGCAGCCGGAGCAGGCGGCCGATCGGGCTCGGGGCCCGGGAGCCCGACACCGGCGCGAGCCGGAGCGCCGCCACGGGCACCCCGTGCCGCCGGGTGAGGCCGGCGGCGTGCGCCTCGACGTCGAGGCAGATGCGGCCGTACGGGGTGGTGGGAGCGAGCGGCGCGTGCTCGTCGGGAACCTCGGGCCGTCCGGTCCCGCGTCCGTAGACCTCGAGCCCGCTGCGTACGACCACACGGTCCAGCGCGCCGGCGCGCATGGCGGCGCCGAGCGCGTTCACGGTGCAGTCCTCCGACGCGGCCACGGCCGCGCGCACGCCCATGCGGGCGGCCGGCTCGTAGACGCCGAAGTGGGCGACGGCGGTGGGCGCGAAGTCGCGGACGAACTCGATCAGCCGATCACGGTCCCGCGGGTCGATGCGCTTGAAGACCGAACGGGAGAGGCGCCGGCGCGGCGGCACGAAGTCGAAGCCCGCGACCGCCTCGACGTCGTCGCGCGCTTCCAGCAGCTGCGCGACCCGGGTCCCCAGGTGGCCGCCCATTCCGGTGACCAGCACTCTCATGCAGGTTCCACCTTACGACTCCTCGCCGTCGGCCTCCGGTCGGAGGTGCGGGAAGAGGATCACTTCGCGGATCGACGACACCCCGGCCACCAGCATCACCAGACGGTCGACCCCGATGCCCAGACCGCCACACGGCGGGAGCCCGTACTCGAGCGCGCGCACGTAGTCGTCGTCGACGCCGTGGGCCTCCTCGTCGCCCGCGGCCGCGAGCTTGGCCTGGGCCTCGAAGCGCTCGCGCTGGTCGATCGGGTCGTTCAGCTCGCTGAACGCGTTCGCCAGCTCGCGGCCCAACACGACGGCCTCGAACCGCTCCACCAGCGCGGGGTCGGACCGGTGCGTGCGCGCGAGTGGCGACACCTCCCGCGGGTAGTCGAGCACGAACATCGGTCCGGTCAGGTTGGGCTCGACGGTCTTCTCGTAGAGCTCGATCACGAGCTTGCCGGGTCCCCAGCCCTTCTCGCGCGGCACGTCGGCGTCGTCGCACGCGCGCTCGAGGTCGGCGATCGGCATCGCCGGGTGGACCCGAACCCCCGCGTGCTCGGCGATCAGGTCGATCATCGTGCGCCGGGGCCACGGCGGGGTGAGGTCGATCGTCGTGTCGTCGATCCGGACGACGGTGGCGCCGGTGGCGACACGCGCGCACTCGGCGACGAGCTCCTCGGTGAGCGACATCATGTCGGTGTAGTCGGCGAACGCCTCGTACAGCTCGAGCATCGTGAACTCGGGGTTGTGACGCGTGGACAGGCCCTCGTTGCGGAACACGCGACCGATCTCGAACACGCGCTCCATCCCGCCCACGAGCAGCCGCTTGAGGTGCAGCTCGAGCGCGATGCGCAGCGTGAGGGGCATGTCGAGCGCCTGGTGGTGGGTCTCGAACGGACGCGCCGCCGCGCCGCCGGCCTGCACGTGCAGCACCGGCGTCTCCACCTCGACGAAGTGCCGCGACGAGAGGAACTCACGGATCGTCGCGATCACGGCGAAGCGCGTCGCGAAGATGCGGCGAGCGTCCTCGTTCGCGATCAGGTCTACGTACCGCTGCCGGAAGCGGGTGTCGGTGTCGGCCAGGCCGTGCCACTTGTCGGGCAGGGCGCGCACGGCCTTGGCCAGCAGCTGCCACGAGGCGACCTTCACCGACAGCTCGCCCCGGCGCGTCTTCATCACCGCGCCCTCGGCCCCGACCCAGTCGCCGAGGTCGAGCTCGTCGAACGCCGCGTGATCGGCCTCGCCGATCTCGGCCCGCGACACGAACAGCTGGATCGTGCCCGCGCCGTCGCGCAGGGTGGCGAAGGTGAGCTTGCCCTGGCGGCGCAGCAGGATGATCCGCCCGGCCACGCGGACGACGTCGCCCACCTCCACGCCGGGCTCGAGGTGGCCCCAGTGCTCGAGCACCTCGGCCGACGTGTGGGTGCGGTCGAAGCGCACGGGGTACGGGTCGATGCCCTGGGCCCGCAGGAGGTCGAGCTTGGCCAGCCGGCGGGCGCGCTCACTCGCGACGGTGACCGCGGGCTCCTCGCTCGCGGTCGGTTCGCCGGTGGTCCCGCCGGTGGAATTGGGTTCTTCGGTCGTCATGTTGCCTGGTTTCGTTCGAACACGATGCGCAGCCCCTGGATCGTCAGCCAGGGCTCATGGTGCTGGATGGTTCGGGAGAACGGGATGATGGCCTCCGCGAGGCCCCCCGTCGCGATCACGGTGCACTCCCCCAGCTCCTGCTGGAACAGGTCGACCAGGGCGTCGACCTGACCGCTGAAGCCGTAGACCGCACCGGACTGGATCGACTCGACGGTCGACTTCCCGATCACGTGCCGGGGCGGCACGAGCTCGACCCGGCGCAGCGCCGCCGCCGCTCCGAAGAGCGCGTCCATCGAGATCTCGATGCCGGGGAAGATCGCACCACCGAGATACTCGCCCTTTGCGCTGATCGCCTCGATCGTGTTGGCAGTACCGAAGTCGACCACGATCGACGGTCCGCCGTACTGGTCGTACGCGGCCACCGCGTTGGCGATGCGGTCGGCGCCGACCTCCTTGGGGTTGTCGTAGAGGATCGGCATGCCGGTGCGGATCCCGGGCTCGAGCACGAGCGGCGGATAGCCGAAGTAGCGCTCCGTCATCTCGCGCAGGGCTGCGGTGACGCGCGGGACGCCCGACGCGATGGCGACGCCGGTGACGTGCTCGTCGAACGCGAAGCCGTGGAAGCCGAGGAACTGCTGCATCATCAGGGCGAGCTCGTCGGAGGTCCGCTCGGCCACGGTCGCGATGCGCCAGTGGTCGGCCAGCTCGGGTCCGTCGAACAGCCCGATGACCATCTGGGTGTTGCCGACGTCGATGCAGAGGAGCATTGCGGAACGTGCCTTTCGGGACGACGGGGATCGTCCGGTGGATGGGACGGCTACTCGGAGGCGAGGTCGAGACCGAGGTCGAGCGCGGGCGCCGACTGCGTGATCGCGCCGGTGGAGATCACGTCGGCCCCGGTGGCGGCGTAGGCCGCGACCGTCGCGAGGGTCACGCCGCCGGAGATCTCGATCAGCGTCCGGGGCCGGGCACCGCCGCGCACCAATGCGACGCACGCGGCCGCGGCCTCGGGGGTCATGTTGTCGAGCATCACCACGTCGGCTTCCGCGGCCACGGCCTCCTCGACCTGCTCGGCGCGGTCGCACTCGATCTCGACGCCGCGGCCCGGCCACGCGGACCGCGCCCGCGCCACCGCTTCGGCGATGGACATCCCCGCGAGGTGGTTGTCCTTGACCAGCACCATGTCGGACAGCGAGCCGCGATGGTTGGCCCCACCGCCCGCGCGCACGGCGGCCTTCTCGAGCGCGCGCAGGCCGGGGAGCGTCTTGCGGGTCTCGACGATCCGCGCGCTCCCGCCGGCGACCGCGGCATCGACGAAGCAGCGGGTGAGCGTCGCGATGCCGGACAGGTGGCAGAGGAAGTTGAGCGCGGTGCGCTCGCCGGTGAGCACCGCGCGCAGCGGACCCTCCACCCGCCCGACGGCCACGTCGGGCTCGACCCGATCGCCGTCGGACGCGCTCCAGGTGACGCGGACGCGGCCGTCCAGCTGGGCGTACGCCTCGGTCGCGCACGCGGTGCCCGCGAGCACACCGGGAGCCCGGGGTACGAAGTCGGCGATGGTCACGGCGTCGTCGGGCAGGAGCGCGGCGCTGATGTCGCCGAGCGGGCCGAGGTCCTCCGCGACCGCGCGGGCGACCGCCTCCGTCACCATGTGCCGGGGCGGGTCGAAGGTGACGTCGCGGCTCACGGGGCGGTCCCCGCGGGCTGGGGCGCCGGGAGCGGGACGAGCACCGGCGCCGCTCCGTGGCCGAACACGAAGCGGCCGTCGAACTCGGGCGAGCGCTCCGGGTAGTCGAGGCGGGTGTGCGTGCCGCGCGACTCGCAGCGCGCGAGCGCGGAAGCGACCAGCGCGCGGCCGACGGCGAGCAGATTGGCGTCCTCGAGCGTGTCGGCGTGCATCGTGACCAGCTCGTCGGTCGCGCGGGTGAGCCGGTCGTGGTCGCGCAGCACACCGGCGTCGCGGGTGAGGACACGTTGGAACTCTTCGCGGTGTGTGGGACCCCCGAACTGCGGCGCGACGACGGGACCCTCGGTCCACGCGGGAACGCCGCGCATCACCCCGGTGGCGCGGGGGCCGTCCTTGCCGGCGCCGATCGCCTCGACGATGCGCGAGCCGAACACCAGGCCATCGAGCAGTGAGTTGGAAGCGAGCCGGTTGGCCCCGTGCACGCCACTGCACGCGGCCTCACCGCAGGCCCACAGGCCGGGGAGGTTGCTGGCACCATCGAGGTCGGCGACGATCCCACCGGAGAGGTAGTGCGCGGCGGGCGCGACGGGCAGGAAGTCGTGCGCGGGGTCGAGACCGACGCTGCGGACGAACCGCCAGATCGTGGGGAACCGGTCCGAGAAGTTGGCGATCGCGGTGGCGTCGAGCCACATGTGGTCGGTCCCCCGCGCGATGCAGCGGCGCGTGATCGCGCGGGCAACGACGTCACGCGGTGCGAGGTCCGCGAGCGGGTGCTCCTCGGTCATGAACGCGAAGCCGTCGTCGTCGCGCAGCACCGCGCCCTCACCCCGCAGCGCCTCCGACAGGAGCAGCCGGGGCGTGGACGGGGAGTCGAGCGCCGTCGGATGGAACTGCATGAACTCGACGTCGGCGACGGCCACGCCGGCTCGCAGCGCCATGGCGATGCCGTCGCCGGTGGACACGACGGGGTTGGTGGTGACCGCGAAGCACTGGCCCGCACCCCCGGTGGCCACGACCGTGTGCCGCGCGCGCACCTGGCGGGGAGCGCCCGCGGCGTCGAGCGCGCGGACGCCCGCGGCCCGGCCGCCCTCGACGAGCAGGTCGGTGACCCGCCAGCGCTCGCGCACCTCGATGCCGAGGTCGCGAGCGGTCGCGGCCAGGGCCCGCTGGATCTCGGCCCCGGTGGCGTCACCGCCCGCATGGATCACGCGGGGGACCGAGTGGCCGCCCTCCCGGGTGGTGGCGAGCTCGGCGCCCAGCTGGTCGAAGCGGGCACCGAAGCCGATCAGCTCACGGATCCGGGCGGGACCCTCCGTGACCAGCACCCGGACGGCGTCGACGTCGCAGAGGTGCGCGCCCGCGGTGACGGTGTCGGCGAGGTGGAGATCGGGTGAGTCGGTGTCCTCCTCGAGCGCGGCCGCGACCCCGCCCTGGGCCCAGGCGGTGGCGGACACGTCGAGCTCCGCCTTCGTGAGCACGATCGTGCTCAGGCCGCGCCGGGCCGCGTGGATCGCCGCGGTGAGACCAGCGACGCCACTGCCCAGGACGAGGACGTCCGTCACGGGAACGCGACGCGGCATGGAGTACGGACCGTCAGTCGGTGTTGACGGCGTGGAGCCCCACGTGGACGGGCGCGTTCTGGTCGTCGACGTGAACCACCACCGGGGCGTACGTGGCGAGCTCCTCCTCGTCGTACTCGGCGTAGGTGATCACGATCACCTTGTCGCCGGGGTGGACGAGCCGCGCCGCCGCACCGTTGAGGATCACGTCGCCGGGACCGCCCTTGATCGCGTAGGTCTCGAAGCGCGCGCCGTTGTCGATGTCGAGGACGTGGACCTGCTCGTGCTCGCGGATGTCCGCGAGCTCCATCAGGAGCGGATCCAGCGTGATCGAACCGACGTAGTTCAGGTCGGCACCGATCACCGTGGCCCGATGGATCTTGGACTTCATCATGGTCCGGCGCATCTAGCTACCACTCTCCTGAGCCACGACGCCGAGGTCGACGTCGACACTGGTGGGACCAACCGACAACGTCATGTTGTCGATGAGGCGGGCACGACCCACGTTGGCCGCGACGGCGACGAGGACGTCGCCTTCGATCCGGTCGACCGGCGTGAGGTCGGCCGCATCGACGACCTCCGCGTAGTCGAGCTGCACACGGGGCTCCGTGGCGATCAGGCCGGTGAGCGCGCGGTGCACGGCGTCGGCGTCGCGCGCGCCGTTGAGAACCTCGGCCGCGGCCTCGTGCAGCGCGCGCGACAGCACGGTCGCGGCGCGCCGGTCCTCGGCGTCGAGGTACGCATTGCGGCTCGACATCGCGAGGCCGTCGGGCTCGCGCACGAGCGGGCAGCCGACCACCTCGACCGGGAGGTTCAGGTCGGCGGCCATGCGCTTCACCACCGCGAGCTGCTGCGCATCCTTGCGCCCGAAGTACGCCCGGCACGGGCCCACCATCGAGAACAGCTTCGCGACCACCGTGGTGACGCCGTCGAAATGGGTGGGCCGCGCCTTGCCGCACAGCCCGTCGGTGAGCCCCTCGACGTGCACCGCGGTGCGGATGGGCTGCGGATACATCTCGTCGACCGTGGGCGTGAACAGCACGTCGACGCCCTCGGCCTCGGCCACCGCAGCGTCACCCGCGAGGTCGCGCGGGTACGCGGCGAGGTCTTCGGTGGGGGCGAACTGCAGCGGGTTCACGAACAACGACACGACCACGAGGTTGGTCTCGTGCCGGGCCTTGCGCATGAGTGAGCGGTGACCGGCGTGGAAGTAGCCCATCGTCGGCACGAAGCCGACGCGACTGCCCACCGCGCGCGCGTCGTCGCACACGGCGCGCAGCTCGCGGACGGTGGACACCGTGATCACGCGGGCACCTCCCCGCGTGCGCCCGCGAGCAGGTCGCGCAACGCGGGGTCGTCGCGGCCGGTGAGCGCGAGCGCGGCCAGGGCGAGCCCGGCGTAGGCGTCGCGCTCGGCGGGGTCGATCGCGTCGATGTGGGCGGAGACGGTGGCGAGGTCGCCGCGTGCGACGGGGCCCGTCAGCGCGTCGACCGCGCCGCGCGCCTCCACGTTGGCGATCGTCGTGTCGACCAGCGGCCAGAACGCGTCGGCGGGCACCCCCGCGGTGTCGGCGATGCGGGCCACCTGCCCGAGCAGCGCGACCACGTGATTGGAGGCCACCACGGCCGCGGCGTGGTAGGCGGCGCGGCGGTCGTCGGGGACCACGAACGGACGGAGGCCGAGGTCGAGCGCGAGCTCGGTGACCGCGGGCGGCCCGGCCACCGCGGCCCAGGCGCTGGCGAGACGGGCGGGATCGGGCGCGGCGAAGGTCTGGAGCGGGTGCAGCGCACCGAGCTCGACGTCGGAGCGGGCGGCGGCGAGCGGGGCGAGGGCGTCGAGGCCGCGGGCACCCGAGCAGTGCAGCACCAGGGCGCCGGGCTCGAGGCCGGGGGCGATCGCGGCGGCAACCGCCTCGATGGCGGCGTCGGGCGTGGCGATCACCACGAGGGCCGCGCCCCGGCCGACGACCGCGGCGTCCACAGGCGGGCAACCCAGGCGGGCCACGGCGGCCCGGGTGGACGGTGCCTCGACGGAGCGGCCGGCGATCCCGGTAGCCCGCCAGCCCCGCGCGACGAGCGCGAGCGCGACGGAGGACCCGGCACGACCGGGGCCGACGAGCGCGAAGCTCCGCACGGGCGCAGGATTCACGAACGGCCTTTCGCTCCAGCCCACTGGGGGTGCCGGTCTGAGGGCCTTACGGGACCCTCAATGTTAGGCCGGTGGGACGCACTCCGGTCCACTCGCGCGGCTCGACGCCCGGGTAGCCCAGGTCGGCGAGCGGGGCCAGCACGAAGTCGCGCTCGTCCCAGCGGGGGTGCGGGATCACGAGGTCGGGCTCGTCGATCTCCTCGTTACCGAACAGGAGCACGTCGACGTCGAGCGTGCGGGGGCCCCAACGCTCCTTCCGCACCCGCTCGGCCTCCTGCTCCAACCGCTGACCCACCTCGAGCAGGCCCCGCGGGGTCAAGGTGGTGTCGACCGCGACCACCGCGTTCAGGTAGTCGGGCTGCTCGGGGCCGACCGGGTCGGTCTCGAACACCGCCGACACCGCGACCACCTCGATCCCGTCGGTGGCGCTCAGCCCGTCGACCGCGCCCTGGAGGTACCCCAACCGGTCCCCCAGGTTCGACCCGATCCCGAGGAACGCGCGCGCCCGCGTCACCGCTCGATGCAGACCGCGACGTGGTCGACCATGGCGCGCACGGGCGGGTGCAGCTTGCGAACGGTGACCTTGGTGCGGACCACGCGGGTGTCGACCGCGCACACCTCGGCGATGCGGGCGGCCAGCCGCTCGATGAGGTCGTACCGCTCCGAGCTCACGACCCGGCTGATCGCCTCGCACACCGCGCCGTAGTCGACCGTGTCGTCGAGGTCGTCGGACTCGCTGGCCGCACCGAGGTCCACCTCGAGCTCGACGTCGACCTCGAACGGCTGGGGCCGGGTCTTCTCCTCGGGCAGCACGCCGTGCACGCCGAGCTCGCGCAGGCCGGTGATGACGATGCGATCCATGGGGGGATGTCCGATCCGAGTGCAGTCGTGCAGATGGCTCACGCCTTGCCGACGAGCCCCTCTTCGACGGTGACGGCGACGATCTCGCGGCCAGCGGCCCCGAGCTGGCGACCGGTGATCTTCTCGATCGCGACGGCAGCCTGCGGGCCCGAGGTGAACACGTCGGGGAACGCATACAGCAGGTACCCCGCGAGGACGCCGAGCAACCGCTCCCCGAACTCCTCGTGGTGCACGAGCACGCGCTCTTCCGGCGCAGACAGCCACCGCGCGAGCAGGGCGTAGGTCACGCGCAGCTGGGAGGGCCACTCCTCGCGCCGGCCGATCGGGACGTGCTCGTACAGGATCCCGGCCTCGTCGTACGCGTGGAGGTTGTGCGGGGAGTCGAGCAGCGAGAGCACACGGGTGAAGCCGTTGCCCGCGAGCCAGATCAGCTCCTCCTGGCGGCGCACCTTGCGGTGGTTGCGCGAGAAGCCGCCGGGCCGCTCGGACGCGGCGAGGCGGTCCTTGATGATCCAGGTGAAGCCGCGGGGCTCGAGACCCTGAGCCCAGCGCCCTCTCACGCGGCCTCCACCGTGACGATCAGCTCGAGCAGGTCGATCGCACGGGACGCCGCCTTGGCGTCGTGCACACGGATCACCCGCGCGCCGAGCTCGGCCGCCCACACCGTGGTGGCCAGCGTGCCGTCGTCGCGCCGTTCGGCCGGGGGCTCGCCCGTCTCGCCGCCGAGGTCGGTGAGGACCCGCCCGATGAACCGCTTGCGCGAGGTGCCGACGACCAGCGGGAGCCCGACCCGGGCGATCAGCACGTCGAGGTGGGCGAGGAGGTCGAGGTTGTGCGCGGTGGTCTTGCCGAACCCGATGCCCGGGTCGACCGCGAGGGCGACGTCGGCAATCCCGGCCGCACGCGCGGCGTCGGCCCGCTCGACGAGGAAGTCGCCGACCTCCCGCACGACATCGTCGTAGCGGGGGTCGTCCTGCATCGTGCGGGGGTCGCCGAGCATGTGCATGGCCACGAGGCCTGCGCCCCGCTCGGCCACCAGCGCGAACAGGTCGGGGTCGGTGCGGCCGGCCGACACGTCGTTGACGATGCGGGCACCGGCGTCGAGGGCGGCGGCCGCGACCGAGGCCTTGGTGGTGTCGACGCTGACCGGGACCCCGGACTCGGCGGCCAGGCGGGCGATCACGGGCTCGATCCGGCGCCGCTCCTCGGCCGCGTCGACCGGTGCGGCCCCCGGGCGGGTGGACTCGCCGCCCACGTCGAGGAGGTCGGCGCCGGCGGCCACCAGCGCCAGTCCGTGGGCCACCGCGGCGTCGGCGTCGAGCCACCGGCCGCCGTCGGAGAAGGAGTCGGGAGTGACGTTGAGCACACCCATCACCGCGGCGCGCGATCCGCCCACCTCGGCCCATGAGAACATTTCCGCAGCATAGGAGGGTCTGCTCGACCCCGCGAGAGGCCTTCCAACCCCCCACACCCCTCCGTTTTGGCGTCACTCGTGCCGCCGTCAGCGGCACGAGTGACGCCAAAAGGGGGCGCGGGGGGCGGGGCTAGAGGCGGTTGCCGGGGTGGGTGATGAGGCTCATGGCCTCGGCCCGGGTGGCGGCGTTGGTCTTGAACAGGCCCCGGACGGCCGAGGTGACGGTGAGCGAGCCCGGCTTCTTCACGCCCCGCATCGACATGCAGAGGTGCTCGGCCTCGATCACCACGAACACGCCGCGGGGGGTGAGCACCTCCTGGAGCGCGTCGGCCACCTGGCTGGTGAGCCGCTCCTGGACCTGCGGTCGACGGGCGAAGCCGTCGACGAGCCGCGCGATCTTCGAGAGGCCCGTGATCCGACCGTCGTCGCCCGGGATGTACGCGACGTGGGCCCGGCCGGTGAAGGGCACGAAGTGGTGCTCGCAGAGGCTGGCGAGCGCGATGTCGCGGACCATGACCATCTCGTCGTGGTCGGCCTCGAAGGTGACGGTGAGGTGACGCGACGGGTCGTCGTGGAGGCCGGCGAAGATCTCCTCGTACATGTCCGCGATGCGGGCGGGGGTGCGCAGGAGGCCGTCGCGCTCGGGGTCCTCCCCGATGGCCGCGAGGATCTCGCGCACGGCGCGCTCGATCCGCGGCTTGTCGACGGCCCGGTTGGACACCGCGGAAGCGGACTGCCCGTCGGACTCAGACATGGGTGGACTCGCTCATGGGCTTCTCCGTGGATCGGCGACGTCGGAGGCGGCCGCGGCGGTCGCCCGACCGGAGCCCGTGCCCGTGAACGGCTCGACTCCGGCGAACATCTCCTGCACACGACCGACGTCGAGGGTCTCGTGGGCTACGAGCTCGTCGGCCAGGCGGTCGAGCACCGCGCGGTTGTCGACCAGGATCTGGCTGGCCACCCGGTGCGCGCCGTCCACGAGCACGCGGACCTCGCCGTCGATGCGGGCCGCGATCTCCTCGGAGTAGTCGGGGGTCGACGAGAAGTCGCGTCCGAGGAACACCTCACCGTGAGGCTGGCCGAGCCGCAACGGGCCGAGCGCCTCGCTCATCCCGAACTCGGTGACCATCTGGCGGGCGATGGTCGTGGCGCGGTCGATGTCGTTCTGGGCGCCCGTGGTGGGATCGCCGAACACGAGCTCCTCGGCGGCGCGTCCACCGAGCAGCATCGCGAGCTCGTCGACCAGCTCGCTGCGGGTGACGAGGAACTTGTCCTCCGTCGGCAGCGTGAGCGTGTACCCGAGCGCGCGACCGCGCGGGATGATCGAGATCTTGTGCACGGGGTCGGCGCTGGGCAGCGCGTGTGCGACGAGCGCGTGGCCGCCCTCGTGGTATGCGATCACGCGCCGCTCGCGTTCGGAGATGACGCGGCTCTTGCGCTCGGGCCCGGCCATCACGCGCTCCGACGCCTCTTCGAGCTGCGGCAGGCCGATCTGCGTCAGCCCGCGCCGCGCGCAGAGCAGCGCCGCTTCGTTGACGAGGTTGGCGAGGTCGGCGCCGGTGAACCCCGGGGTCCGCCGCGCGATGACGTCGAGGTCGACGCCGGGCGCGATCGGCTTGTCGCGAGCGTGCACCTCGAGGATCTGTCGGCGGCCGGCGCGGTCGGGACGGTCGACCACGATCTGGCGGTCGAAGCGGCCCGGACGCAACAGCGCGGGGTCGAGGATGTCGGGACGGTTGGTGGACGCGAGCAGGATCACGCCGGTGCGCGCGTCGAAGCCGTCCATCTCGACGAGCAGCTGGTTGAGCGTCTGCTCGCGCTCGTCGTGACCGCCGCCGAGCCCGGCGCCGCGGTGACGGCCCACGGCGTCGATCTCGTCGACGTAGATGATCGCCGGCGCAGCCTTCTTGGCCTGGTCGAACAGGTCGCGCACGCGGGACGCGCCGACGCCCACGAACATCTCGACGAAGTCGGAGCCGCTGATCGAGAAGAACGGGACGCCCGCCTCGCCCGCGACCGCCTTGGCCAGCAGCGTCTTGCCGGTGCCGGGCGGGCCGAAGAGGAGCACGCCCTTGGGGATCTTCGCCCCCATCCGCTGGAACTTCTCCGGCGACTCGAGGAACTCCTTGATCTCCTCGAGCTCCTCCACCGCCTCGTCGAGTCCGGCGACGTCGGCGAAGGTCGTCTTGGGCTGATCCTTGGCGACCGTCTTGGTCTTCGCGCGACCGAAGCTCATCACCCGGTTGCCGCCGCCCTGCACCTGGTTGAGGAAGAACAGGACGAACCCGAACACGAGCACGAACGGCAGGACGTTGACCGCGAGGGTCACCCAGATGCTCTCACCCTGGTTGTCGACCTCGAACGGCTCGACCTCGGCCTTCACGATCTTCTTCGTGATCGTGTCGGTGTACCCGTCGGGGTAGCGGACCTCGTACTTGGTGCCGTCGGCGAGCTCGCCCCGGACGACGTTGTCCTGGTCGAGGAGAGTCGCGGAGTCGACCTTCCCGTTCGTCAGCTTCCGCTGGTAGGCGTCGAGGCTGAGCGACGTGCGGTCGGGACCGCGGTCGACGAGCCGGAACGCGACGAACAGGCCGACCGCGAGGACGACGAGCCAGATGACCAGGGAGCGCCGGGACTTCTTCAACGATCTCCGCACAACGGGAGACAGGGGGAACCGACGAGTCAGGCTAGCCGCGGCCCGTGCGGGCCTTCCCCGTCGTCCATCTACTCGCGGACGGGACCGAGGTACTCGTAGACGCCCGGGAGGTTCCGGTAGCGCTCGTCGACGTCGAGCCCGTAGCCGATCACGAAGGCCGGCGGGATCTGGAAGCCCACGTAGCGGAGGTCGAGCTCGGTCCCCTGCAGGCCTTCCTTCACCAGGAGCGCGCAGGTCTCGACCGAGGCCGGGCCCCGG
>JBAZYX010000055.1:0-26249 GCA_041659105.1 Acidimicrobiia bacterium | reverse complement strand
GTCCGGCGCCGATCTCCGCACGTGGCGCGCGGCGCGGCGCGCCGCCCGGGGGCCCGGTGCCCGGCACGTGGTCACCGACACCAGCCGCCGCGAGGTGCGGCGGTACTACACGCTGCGCGAGAACACCGGCGCCACCGAGTCGGCCGACCGCACCCCGTCGTCCGGGCTCGCGACCGACATCCGGGCGGAGGAGCTCACCGGCGCGCGCCTGCGGGACCAGTCCGTCGCGGTCCTGGAGGGGGCGCGGTCGATCGACGCGTCCGGGTACGGGAACCTCGTGAGCCTGCTGCCCGAGGACCGGCCGGCGAACGCGTTCGACGGCGATCCGCGCACGGCGTGGCGCATCGACGTTCCGTCGTTCCGCTCGCTGCGGGGCGACGAGCCGTCGACGCTGCGGATCGACCTCGGCCGGCGCGTCGGCGCCGACCACGTCGACGTCGTGCAGGCGTCCGGCCCGGGAGCGCAGCCCATCTCGTCCTTCGAGGTGGTGCTCGACGGCACCCGCGTGATCCCCGTCACCGTCGACCCCGCCGCCGCGTTCGACCCCGCCGGCACCCGCGTCGACCTCGACGGCAAGCCGTTCTCGACGCTCGAGGTCCGGATCCCCGACGCCGACTTCGCCGGACCGGTCGGGATCGCGGAGGTCGCGATCCCCGGCGTGTCGGTCGAGGAGATCATCCGCCTGCCGCGCAGCCTCGAGGCGCTCGGCCGAGTCGACCGGCCCCTTCGTCTCGCGTACGTGCTCACCCGCCTGCGCGTGGATCCCGGGGACCAGTCCCGCACGGACCCCGAGCTCGCGCTGCACCGGGCGTTCACCGTGCCGACGCCGATGGCGTTCACGCTCTCGGGCTCGGCCCGCCTGAACGGCCGGGCGGCCGACGCGGTCCTCGACGACGTCACCGGCGCCGTCGCGCCGTCGGTGCACGTCAGCGCGACGGACCGCCTGCTCGGCGACCCGGCGAGTCGCGCGTCGGCGGCCGTCGACGACGACCTCGCGACCGCGTGGCAGACCCCGCTCGACGCGGTCGTCGGGCAACGCTGGACGGCCCGGGTCGACGACGGGTTCCGGCTCCCGTCCCTCGCCCTCGACGTCGTCACCGACGAGCACCACAGCCTCCCGACCCGGCTCGCGATCACCGTCGACGGTTCGACGCAGGTCTTCGACGTGCCCCCGCTCACCGCGTCCTCCGAGCCCGGCACCACGAGCCGCGTCGTGTTCTCCCCCGCGCGCCCGCTGGAGGGGAAGGAGCTGAGCATCGAGGTGCTCGCGACCGCGCCGCGCGCCGCTGCCGACCTCAAGGGTGCGACCGTGACGCTCCCCGTCGCGCTCGCCGAGGTCGGCGTCGCGGTCCCGGAGCCGGCGGCGAGCACCGCCGCGACCACCACACCGTGTCGCGACGACCTCCTCACGATCGACGGCGCGGCGATCCCGGTGACCGTCGGCGCGCCGGCCGGGTCCGGCGTCCGGGACCCCCGCCCCGTGACCGCCTGTGACGGCGCACCGATCACCCTGACGGCGGGGCGCCACGTCCTGCGCACCGCACCCGGGCTGACGACCGGCATCGACCTCGACCAGCTCGCGCTCGTCTCACCCCGGTACGCGGACGCGCCGACGAACGCCGACGTCGCCGACGCGCCGGAGGTCGTGCGGTCCGACCCGCACTCCGCGGTGGTCAAGGGGGCCGGCACGCCGTACTGGGTGCGCCTGAACCAGAGCTCGAACCGGGGCTGGGAGGCCACGGCCCACTGGCGGGGCGACTCGCAGGACCTCGGGCCCGCGCACACCGTCGACGCGTTCGCGAGCGGCTGGTCCGTGAACCGGGGGACCGACGCGCGGCTGACGTACCAGTTCTCCTGGAAGCCCCAGCGCGCCGTCGACGTCGCGCTCGCGATCTCGGGGCTCGCCGCCCTGCTCTGCCTCGGGCTCGTGGCTCTCCGCCCCCGACGCAGGGCTCGCACCGAGACCGAGACGCCGAGGCTCGCGGCCGACCCCTTCTCCGCGCGCCGTCCCCCGATCGCGCTCTCGGCGGTCGTGGTCGTGGTCGGCGCCGCGTTCGCCGGCCCCGCCGTCGGCGCGGCCCTGCTGCTCCTCGCCGTCGGTGCGAGCTTCGCGCGACGCGCGCGGTGGCTGGCGGTCGCCGTGCGGCTGGCGCCGCTCGCCGCGATGGGCGCCGCGGTGGCCTTCGTGGTGGCGAAGCAGGTCCGCAACGACTACCCGCACGTCATGGAGTGGCCGACGTTCTTCCCCCTCGCCCACTCGCTCGCGTTCTTCGGCCTCCTCGGGTTCGCGCTCCTCGCGTGGGCCGACCGTTCCGAGGACCTGGGCCCCGACCTCGCCCACACCCGCGACCCCGCCGACACCCCCGCAGGCGGCGGCGTCCCCGACGAGTCGACGGGCCCCCGACCGTGAGCGCACGCGCCACGGTCACCGCGCCCGCCGCGTCCGAGCCCGGCACGCGCCCCGAACGACGCCGGTCGCTTGGCGCGCACGGCATCCTCGCCATCCTCGCGTTCGCCCCGCTCCTGCTCACGCGACCCGGCCGCGTCGCGTCGGACACGCGCCAGTACTTCTACACCGACCCGTGGAAGTTCCTGTCGCGCGCAGGATCGCTGTGGGACCCGAACGTCCACCTGGGGACGGTGACCCACTCGAACGTCGGGAACCTCTTCCCGATGGGCACGTTCTTCGCGCTCACCCACACGGTCGGCATCCCCGCGTGGACCGCGCAGCGGCTGTGGATCGGCCTCCTCCTGTTCGCGGCGGGCACCGGCGTGCTCGCGTTCGCCCGCACGATCGGATGGCGCGGCGTCGGTCCGCTCGTCGCCGCGCTCGTGTACATGCTCACGCCCTACACGTTGCAGTACGCGCCGCGCACGTCGGTGCTCCTGCTGCCGTACGCCGCGCTCCCCTGGCTCATCGCGCTCACCGACCGCGCGCTGCGCAGCGGTGGGTGGCGCCACCCCGCCGCGCTCGCGCTCGTCGCGCTCACCATCAGCGGGGCGAACCCGAGCACGTTCCTCATGGTGGTGCCCGGGCCGGTGCTGTGGATCGCGTTCGCACTCGGCCGCCGCGAGATCGCGTGGCGCGACGTCGGCCGGGTCGTGTGGCGGACCGCACTGCTCACGGCGGGGACGTGCGCGCTGTGGATCGCCGCGCTGGTGGTGGAGGGGAAGTACGGGCTCAACGTGCTCGTCTACACCGAGACGCTGCCGCAGGTCTCGGTCGCGTCCACCGCGATGGAGATGCTGCGTGGCCTCGGCTACTGGCTCTTCTACGGCACCGAGGCCCGCGACCCCAACGTGAAGGCGGCGATCGACTACCTGGAGCGCACGCCCTTCGTGCTGCTCAGCTACGCGATCCCGCTCCTCGCGGTGGTTGCCGGGCTCGCCACGCGCTGGCGCCACCGCGCCTTCGCGATCGCGCTCGTGCTCACCGGGGTGGTGCTCGGGGTGGGGGCCTATCCCTCCGGCGACTCCTCGCCGTTCGGCACGGTGTTCGAGGCGGTGACCGAGACGGGGTCGGGGCTCGCGCTGCGGTCGTCGACCCGGGCGGTTCCGCTCACCGTGCTCGGGATCGCGCTGCTCCTCGGGGCGGGCGCGAGCGCGGTCGCCGCGCACAGCCGCCGGATCGGGACCGTCGCGCTCGTCGGCCTCGGCGTCCTCGCCGTCGCGAACCTCCCGGCGCTGTTCACGGGCGGGTTCGTCGACGAGAACTTCTCCCGCCCCCAGGCGATCCCGCAGTTCTGGCGGGACGCCGCGACCGCGCTCGACGGCGATCCGCAGTCGCGCGTGCTCGAGCTCCCTGGCTCGCAGTTCGCCGCGTACCGCTGGGGCATGACGTACGACACCCCGATCCTGCCGACCCTGCTCGACGACCGGCCGTCGGCGGCGCGGGAGCAGACGCCGTACGGCGCCGCCGCGGCGGTGGACCTCCTCGGCGCGCTCGACCGGCGCTTGCAGGAGGGCACCTTCGAGGTCGCCGCGCTCGCCCCCATCGCCCGGTTCCTCGGAGTGGGCGACGTGCTCGTGCGCTCCGACCTCGAGTACGAGCGCTACCTCAGCGCCCGGCCCGCGAACGTGTGGCAGGCCCTCGGGGGGAAGGTCCCGGGGCTGGGCGCGGTGGAGGCGTTCGGGCCCTCCACCCGAAACGAGCCCGATCCCCGCATCCCGCTCCTCGACCCCGTCACGCTCGGCGTGCCCGCCGACGCCGAGACCCCGCCCGCGCTCGCCGTGCGCCCGGTCGAGGACCCGCAGCCGATCATCCGCAGCGCTCCGGCCGAGTCACCCGTGATCGTGGCCGGCGACGGCGAGGGGCTCGTGGACGCCGCCGCGGCCGGGCTGGTCAGCGGGAACGAGCTCGTGCTGTCGGGCCCCTGGCTCGCGACCCACCCGACGGAGCTGGCCCGGGTGCTGCGCAACGCCGCCGACCTCGTCGTCACCGACACGAACCGCCGACGCGACCGGCGCTGGCGGTCCCTGCGCTACACGACCGGGCTCACCGATCGACCGGGGAGCTCCCAGCCCGGCACCGGGCAGGGCGAGGCCGAGCTGGAGCAGTTCCCTGGCTCCACCGACGCCGACCGCACCGTGACCATCCCGGAGGGGGGCACGGTCGACGCCACCGAGTACGGCGGCCTCGTGACGTTCGACCCCGACCAGCGCGCCGCGGCCGCGTTCGACGACGACCCCACGACCGCGTGGCAGGTGAGCGACATCACCGACCCCGTCGGTCAGGTCCTCACCGTGCGGCTCCCCGACCCGGTCCGCACGGATCACGTCGAGCTCCTCCAGAGCCAGGGCCCGGCCCGCACCCGCATCGTGAGTGAGGTGACCCTGCGCTTCGACGGCGGCGACCCCGTGACCGTCGCGCTCGACGAGCGGTCGCGCACGGGCACCGGCCAGCGCATCGACTTCCCCGCCCGGTCGTTCCGCGAGCTCGCCGTCGAGATCACCGGCGTGGCCACCACGCCCGAGATCGCGACGCGCGGGGCAAGCCGCACCGGCTTCGCCGAGGTGCGCATCCCCGGCGTGCAGGTCCGGGAGCTGATCCGGGTCCCCACCCGCCTCACCCGCCGACTGCGCGGCCGCTCGCTCGACCACCGGCTCGCGTACGTGCTCACCCGGTCGCGGAGCGACCCCGCCGACACCCAGGACGACCGCCGGGACGAGGAGGCTGCCCTCCTGCGCCGCTTCGACGTGCCGGACGCGCGGTCGTTCACGCTCACCGGCACCGCCCGCGTCTCCGGGCGCGCGTCCGAGGCGGCCGTCGACGCGCTCCTCGGCACGGCGGCGTCCGGGCCTGCCGGCGTGACCCTCACCTCGTCGGACCACCTCGCGGGCGCCATCGGCCAACGGGCCTGGGCGGCACTCGACGGCGATCCCACCACCGCGTGGACCGGCGACTTCCTCGCCCCGGCCCCGAGCTGGCTCCAGGTCGACCTCTCGGCCCCGCGCACCGTCGACCACCTCGACCTCGCGGTCGTCGCCGACGGCCGGCACTCGGTGCCGACCCAGCTGCGGATCAGCGCCGGCGGCGAGTCCCGGGTCGTGGACCTGCCGCCGATCGCCGACGCGGCGACCCCCGGCGCGGTGACCACGATCCCGGTGACGTTCACGCCGCTCACCGGCTCGTCGCTGCGGGTCGAGGTCACAGGCGTGCGGACCGTCGACACGGTCGACACGCTGAGCGGGTTGGGGCTGCCGCTCCCCCCGAGCATCGCCGAGCTCGGGCTCCCCGGCGTGGTGGCCGCCGCGCCGGCGGCGACGATCGACACCGGTTGCCGCACCGACCTCCTCACGATGGACGGCCGCCCCGTGGCCGTGCAGGTGACCGGCGACGCGGCCGCCGCCCGCGACGGCCTGGCCGTGACCGCGTGTGACGGCGCGCTCGCGCTCTCGGCCGGGACCCACCGTCTCGAGGCGGCGCGCGGCACCGCCACCGGCATCGACCTCGACCGGCTCACGTTGACCTCGGACGCGGGCGGCACCGCCGCGCCGCTCACCGCGGCCGGAACGCCCGTTCCCACGGAGCGGCCGCCCGCCCCCCGCGTGCGGGTCACCGACACCGGGATGACCACCGCGTCCGCCCGCGTCGCCGGCCACCACCGCGGCTTCTGGCTCGTGCTCGGCCAGAGCTACAACGACGGCTGGACCGCGACCGCCAACGGTCGCTCGCTCGGCGATCCCGTCCTCGTCGACGGGTACGCGAACGGATGGTGGGTCCCCGCGGGCTCGGCACCGCTCGCCATCGAGCTGCGCTGGACGCCGCAACGGACCCTGTGGATCGCGCTCGGACTGTCGATCCTCGCCGCGGCCGCGTGCTGCGTGCTCGCGGTGCGCGGCCGGCGCTGGCCCGGCCCGCGTCCCGCCGATGCCCCGGTGCTGCGCCCGCTCCGGGAGCCGCGCGCCGCCCAGGTGCCCGGGATCGTGGTGCTCACCACCGCGGCCGGGGTGGCCGCCGCCGCGCTCTTCCTCGTCGGGCCGGTCGCCGCGCTGGTCGCGGCGGCGGTGGGCGCGGTCGCCGTGGGGTGGCGGTACGGCCGTCTCCTGCTCGCCGGCGTCGTCGTCGCGCTGCTCGCGGTGAGCTTCCTCCAGGTGGCACGCGTGCAGCGCGACGAGCAGCGCCCCGTCCGCTACGACTGGGCGCGCGGCTACGAGACCGAGCACCGCCTCGCCATGACCGCGCTCGTGCTCCTCGCCGCCGATCCGGCCGTCGCCGCGGTCCGCCGCCGGCGCCGCGCCGACGACGACCCGCAACCCCCCGCGGGAGCCGACGCTCGGTAGGCTCCCGACGTGCAGGCCTCTCGTGTCTGGCTCGGCGCCTTCGCCTGCTTCTTGGTGCTGGGGGCGACCTGGGCGTTCGCCAGCCCTCTCCTCAGCGTCCCCGACGAGCCCGCGCACCTGGTGAAGGCCGCGGCGCTCGCGCGCGGCGAGCTCACCGGTCGCAAGATCCCGATCGCCGACGAGGGTCCGGGATCGATCTTCCGGGGCGGGTTCACCACCGTGGTGCACGTGCCGTACTCCTACACGTGGCAGACGAGCAAGATCCCGAACTGCTTCATCTCCGTGCCCACGGAACCGGCGGGCTGCGCGCCGGAGTTCCGCGACCTGCCGCGCGACTCCGAGTGGACCACCTGGGTCGGGCAGTACCCACCCACCTATTACGCCGCGGTCGGCTGGACGACCCTCCTCGACACCGGGCAGCTCGGCTTCTACCTCGCCCGCCTGTGGAGCGCCGCGCTGAGCGCCGCGTTCCTCGCGTCCGCGTTCGCGTGCGCGGTCGTCACGACGCGGCACCGGTACCTCGCGCTCGCCGTCGTCCTCTCCGCCACCCCGATGACGCTGTTCCTCGCCGGGTCGGTCAACCCGAACGGGCTCGAGATCACCACCGCCGTGTGCTTCTGGGCCGCGCTCGGCGCGATCGTCACCGCCCGCGATCGACCCACGCCCGGACCGCTGTACGCCGCGGCCCTCGTCTCCGGTCTCGTGCTGGCCTGGACCCGCCCGCTCTCCGTCCTGTGGCTCGCGATCGCGGCCGTCGTGCTCGTCCTCGGGTTCGGATGCGTCGGTGAGACGATCGCCCGCGTCGGCCGGCGCCGCACGGCCTGGGCGCTCGGGGCGTTCGGGGCCGTGAGCGTGCTCGCGTTCGCGTGGGCGTTCGGGCTCGACGCCCTCGGCAACGCGGAGGGCGACGACCCCCGCGGCCTGGGCCTGGTCGACGCGCTGCGCCACTCCGCCGGTCGCTCCGGCGGCTACATCCGTCAGATGGTCGGCGTGTTCGGCTGGAAGAGCACGCCGCCACCCGCGCTCCTCACCTGGGTCTGGGGCGCCGCGCTCGTGGCCCTCGTCGTCGTCGGCCTCTGGGCCGCCACCACCCGGATCCGGATCGTTCTGCTGGGGGTCGGGGCGCTCGCGCTCCTGACCCCGATCGCGCTCGAGGTCCCGCGCGCCGCCGACCACGGCTTCGCGTGGCAGGGGCGCTACGGCCTCCCGGTCGCCGCCGGCGTGCCGGTCGTGGCCGCGCTGGCCCTGGCCACCGGGCGGGAGCTCGCCCGCCGGGCCCGGCGCGCCCTGACCCTCGGGATCGTGCTGGTGGTCGCCGGGGGCCAGGTGCTCGCGCACGCCGCCGCGATGCGCCGGTACGTGACGGGCAGTGACGGCTCGTGGTGGTACCTCTCCGGCCACGGCTGGAACCCGCCGCTGCCGGCCGCGCTCCTCCTGCTCGCGACCATCACCGGCGCAGCCGGGCTCGCGGTCCTCACCTACCGGGTCGGGACGGCCGAAGCTCCCGCCGACGACCCCTCCCCGCGATCGGAGCCGGCGCATGCCACCGGTTAGGTTCGGCGCCCCGTGACCGTCGACACCCCGTCCGGCGTCGCCGCGGCGGCCGCGGACGAGACCGAGCCCCCCGAAGCACCCTCGGTCGCCTCCGTGCGCCGGCGCTTCGTGCGCGCGAGCGCGATCGGCGCAGCGCTCGCCGTGCTCCTGTTCCTCTGGCTCGTCACCCGGGGCACGTTCAACCTCTTCGAGTGGCAGCGGGTCGGCGAGTTCTACGACCAGCAGGCGCACTCGCTGCTCCACGGCCACCTCTCGGTGAACGCCGACTACCTCGGCATCGAGGCGTTCACCGTCAACGGCACGTCGAACATCTACCAGGGCCCGATCCCCGCGATCCTCCGCCTCCCGATCGTGGCCGTGGCCGGCGGTGCACTCGACGGCCGGCTCACGCAGCTGAGCATGCTGGTCGCGTTCGTGGTCGCGATCGTGTTCGCGGTGCGCCTGCACTGGAAGGCGCGGCAGGCGCTGCGCCGCGATGCCCCGATGACGGGCGGCGAGGCGTTCCTCGTCGGGCTGTTCACCTTCGCGCTCGCCGGCGGGTCGAGCATGCTGTTCGAGGCCAGCCGCGCGTGGGTGTACCACGAGGCCGCGATCTGGGGCGCCGCGTTCGCGCTCGCGTCGATCGACGCGATGGTCGGCTATGTGCGCCGGCCATCCGTCGGGCGCCTCGCGTGGGTCGCGTTCTTCGCCGCGTGCACCCTGCTCACGCGCGCGTCGATCGGCATGGGACCGGTCGTGGGGCTCGGGCTCCTCTTCGTCGGCGCGGTCGCCGTGCGGGCCGCGCGTCGTCGGCCGCGACCCGCGGCGCGCGGCCGCAGCTGGTGGGGCCTGGTGACGTGGCTCGCGCCGGGCGCGGCGGAGGCACCGGACGTACCAGATGCGCCGGACGCGCCGGACGCGCCACCGGCCGGGCGGGCCACGTCACCCTGGGTCCTCGCCGCGGGGGCCGCGATCCCGCTCGCGGCGTACGCGTTCGTCAACTACCTGAAGTTCGAGCGCCTGTTCAGCATCCCGTTCTCCGGGCAGCGCTTCTCCGAGATCGACCCCGCCCGTCAGGAGTTCCTCCGTATCAACGGCGGCACGATGTTCGGGCTGCAGTTCGTCCCGACCACCGTGCTCCAGTACATCCGGCCCGACGCGATCCGCTTCACCGGCCACTTCCCGTTCGTCGACTTCACGTCGTTCCCCGGACCGATCATCGGCAACGCCACCTTCGACCTCATCGACCGGTCGTCGAGCGTTCCCACCGCGATGCCGTTGCTCACGATCCTCACGATCATCGGTCTGGTCGCGCTGTTCCGCCCGCGGGCGTGGCGCGGATCGGCCGGGCTCGCGTCGCTCCGCGTCCCGATGCTCGCCGCCGGCGCCGCCGCGGTGACGATCATGCCGTTCGGCTACATCGCGAACCGCTACCTCACCGACTTCATCCCGCTGCTCGTGCTCGGCGGCGCCCTCGGGCTCCACACGCTGATGCCGTACGTCACCGGGCGCGACGCGCGCCCGTGGGCCAAGGGCGCCCTCGCGGGCATCGTCGCGCTCGCGGTCATCGGCACCTGGTTCAACCTCGGCCTCGCCCTCAACTACCAGCGCCTGTGGAGCTACAACCTCCACCCGCCGGTGGTGGCCGGGTACCTCGGCCTCCAGAACGACCTCGGCGGTCTCGGCACGGTCGTGCAGGTCGGTGCGGGCAATCCCCTGCCCGACGCGATCGGGAAGCCCGGCCTGCTCGCGATCGTGGGTGACTGCGACGGCCTCTACCTCTCCGACGGCCTGCCCCTCAACGTCGTGAAGACCTCGCCGTGGAACGCGGTCGAGCAGACGCAGGCCGCCGGCCACTTCGACCTCGACGTCACGTTCCCCGAGCGTCCGGCGGGGACCCGGGTGCCGATCCTCACCTTCGGTGACTCCTCGGGGATCCTGTTCGCCGAGTACACCGACGACGGTCGCGTCTTCCTCGAGTACCACGAGCCCGACCGCGATCTCGTCGTACGCGGCCTGCCCCGGGGCTACGAGCACGGGACGTCGTACCACCTCGACGTGCGGGCCGATCCCAACCTCGACCTGATGGTCGTCACGCGCGACGACATCGTGATGCTCGACGCGTTCTACAACTACAAGGGCGACGACTACCGCGTCGGCACCAACACCACCACTGCGGACGTCTCCGAGAAGTTCCCCGGCCGCATCGAGCGCCGACGCGTGAGCGCACCGCTGTGCCGCAAGCTCCTCCGGGACGCCCACGCGCAATGAGCCGGGTCACCGCGAGGCTGCGCACGCCGCGCGCCCAGTTCTTCGCCGCCGGCGCCGTGGGCGGTGTCGTGGCGTTCCTCGTGTTCGCCTGGTTCGCCCTGGCCGGGAAGTACGACCTCCTGCGCACCGAGTCGCTCGCGAACTTCTACGAGGTGCAGGCCCGCGCCTGGCTGCACGGCCGGTGGGACGCCGGGCCGAGCGACTTCCTGTTCGAGCGCTTCAACGTCGACGGGAAGTTCTTCACCTACTTCGGCCCCGCGCCGGCGCTGCTCCGGCTCCCGTTCGTGCTGTTCACGCATTCGCTCGACGGACGGCTCAGCCGGGTGTCGATGATGCTCGCCTTCGTCGTGCTCCTCGTCTCGTCCACCGCGCTCGCGTGGCAGGGCCGCAAGGTGCTCCGCGGTGACGGGCCCCCGACGCGCGGCACGCTCGTGGCCGCCGGCGGCTTCGTGTTCCTCAGCGGGTGCGGCACCACCGCGCTGTTCATGGCGGCGAAGACGTGGGTGTACCACGAGGCGATCCTGTGGGGCGCGGCGTGGGCGGTCGCGTCGTTCGCGTTCCTCGTCGCCTACCTCCTCGCGCCGAGCCGCCGGTTGCTCGTCGGCGCGTCGGCCACCGCGGCGCTGGCGTTCCTGTCGCGCGGGTCCGTCGGCATCGGCCCGGTCGCCGCGCTCGGGCTCGTGTTCGGCGCCCGGCTGTGCGCGTGGGCGTGGGAGCGCTTCCGCAAGCAGGGCGGCGAGCTGTTCCTCGTCCGCTGGCTCGGGCTCGGCCCCACGCGCGAGAACACCCGCTGGTGGCCCGTGGCGATCGCGCTCGCGGTCCCGGTGGTCCTCTACTCCTACGTCAACTTCGTGAAGTTCGGCACCCTCTTCGGCACGCCGCCGTACGACCTCCAGGACGAGCTGGCGGCCCGGCCCAGCCGCCAGGCCGCGCTCGCCGCGAACCACGGGAGCCTGTTCGGCTTCCACTACGCACCGACGATCCTCCTCGCGTACTTCCGCCCCGACGGCTTCACGATCGACCGCTTCTTCCCGTGGTTCTCGTTCGCGGGGCCGCCCAAGATCATCGGCGACACCCAGCTCGAGGCGGCCAACTTCTCGGCCAGCGTGACGATCACCTCGCTGGTGTTCGTGGTGCTCGTGCTGCTCGGGGTCTGGGCGTGCATCCGTGCCCCGCGCCTCGCCGACGGCGCGCCGACCCCCGCCGTCTTCCGCATCCCGCTCATCGCCGCCGCGTTCGGGTGCGTCGGGATGTTCGTCCTCGCGTTCCTCGAGGAGCGCTACCTCGGCGACATCATCCCGCTGCTCGTCGTGGGCGGCGCGCTCGGGCTGTGGTGGGTGGCCCGCCTCCTGTCCGGACGGTCGCGGGCGGTGAAGGTCGCGGCGGTGAGCGCGCTCGTCGTGCTCTCGGCCTGGAGCGTCTGGGCGACCGCGTCGCTCACGCTGCTGGAGCAGCGCGAGTTCGGGCCCCTCGTCCCCACGCGCACCCGCGCCGCGCTGCTCGACTTCCAGACCCGCCTCCACGAGACGTTCCCCGGCGGCAACCCCTCGCGCGTGTACCGGGGCGGGCTCGCCCTGCCCGCGCCCGCGAAGGCCGGCAGCCTCTACGTGGCGGGCGACTGCGACGGGCTGTACTGGTCGAACGGGCGGTTCTGGCATCCCGTGGAGCAGACCCCGCGCACGGGCCGCTTCGTGCTCGACCTCACCCTCGACGACGCGCCCGCGGGCACGAAGGAGCCCCTCCTGTCGGCCACCGACGAGCGCGGCAGCTCGATCCTGTGGGTCGAGCACCTCGCCCGCGACCGCGTCCGATTCGTGTACGAGTGGACCGGGGAGAACCAGTCGCTGATCGAGGGCGTGGCCCCCGACGAGGAGCTGATCGGCCAGCGCACGAGCGACCCGATCCCGCTCCCGGCGGGCGAGCCGATCACCCTCGCGGTCCGGATGGACCCCGCGGGCTACGTGGGCGTGCGCACGGGCGGGCAGGTGCTGATGAGCACGTTCGCGCCCGTCGCCACCGGGCGTGCCGAGGTCGGCGTGCAGGACGCCACGAGCGAGGGCGAGACCACCCTCCAGGGCACGGTCGACCTGCGCCGGCCGCCGACCCCGATCTGCGACCGCCTCACCGACCGGTAGCCGCAGCCGGGCCGAGATCGCCTGGACCCCGGCCCGGCCGAACGGGGTCCAGGCCGTACCATTCGGGGCCATGTCCGGGGGGGTTGTCGCACCCGAACGCGACGCCGTGCCGCCGTCGAGCGCGAGCGCTCCGCCCGCCGACGCGCCCGAACGCCCCCGCTCCTTCGGCTACATCCCCGCCCTCGACGGCGTCCGCGGGCTCGCGGTCGCCGCGGTCCTGATCTTCCACGGCGGCCACCTCGGCGGCGGCTTCCTCTCCGTCGACCTGTTCTTCGTGCTCTCGGGCTTCCTCATCACGTCGCTGCTGCTCGTCGAGGTGAGCAAGACCCACCGAGTCGACCTCGCGCAGTTCTGGCTCCGCCGGGCCAAGCGGCTGCTCCCCGCGCTCTTCGCGATGATCATCGGTGTCGCGGCGTTCGCGTGGCTGTTCGCCGCGCCCACCGAGCTCAGCCGCATCCGCGGCGACGCCATCTCCACGCTCTTCTACTACGCGAACTGGCACGCGATCTTCTCGGGACGCGGGTACTGGGACCTGTTCACCAGCCCGTCGCCGCTCGAGCACGCGTGGTCCCTCGCGATCGAGGAGCAGTTCTACCTGGTGTGGCCGTTGGTGGTGGGCGCCCTCTCGTGGTTCGTGAGCTGGCGGGCGCGCGCCGGCCAGAAGGCCGCGCAGCTCGCGCCGACCCTGTTCGGCGTGTGCCTGTTCGGCGCGTTCGTGAGCCCGCTGCTCATGGCGGTGCTGTTCGACCCCGGCACCGACCCGTCGAAGATCTACGTCCGCACCGACACCCGCATGGGGACGATCCTCATGGGCGCGGCGTTCGCGTGCTGGATCTTCTGGAAGGGACCCATCAAGTCACGCGCGGCCCGCATCACGCTCGAGGTCGCCGCGTTGGTCGGCCTGGTCGGGATGTTCGCCGCGTGGAGCGGGGTCAACGGTCAGATGACCGCGGTGTACCGCGGCGGGTTCCTCCTCTTCGACATCGCGTGCGTGACCCTCGTCGCCGCCTGCTCGCATCCGAGGCCCGGGGTCGTGGCGAAGATGTTCTCGTGGCGCCCGATCATGGCGCTCGGGCTCATCAGCTACGGGCTCTACCTCTGGCACTGGCCCGTGTACGTCACGCTCACCCCGTCCCGCACGGGCCTCGACGGGTGGGCGCTGCTGGCGCTGCGGGTCGCGGTGAGCCTCGCGTTCGGGATCGGGTCGTACTTCCTCGTCGAGCGGCCGATCCGTCATCGCAAGCTGAACGGCCGCCAGGTGCTGATCGCGGCGCCCATCGCCGCCGCGATCTGCGTCGCGGCCGTGCTCGTGTCCACCGCCGGCGCGCAGGTGCTCCCCGACGCCGGCTCGCAGTTCATCGCCACCGACGGCTCGGCTCCCAAGCAGGACGTGCGCGCGGCGGCCCGCGATGCCGTCACGTCCGGCGCCCAGCGCGTGCTGATCCTCGGCGACTCCGTCGGCGTCAACGTCGGGAAGGCCGCGGTCGCGCAGGCCGACGGCACCGACTCCGCGGTGGTCGCCGGCGCCATCCCCGGCTGCGTGCTCACCACCGGCACGGGCGGCTACGAGGCCACCACCCGCGACCGCACCTTCGTGGTTCCCGACCTCCACGAGTGCACCGGTGGCTGGTTCGACACCGCGCGCCAGTTCGGGGCCGAGACCGTGATCCTGGTCTACGGCACGGGGGCGAGCTTCCTCGACGTGCAGCTCGACGGGAAGTTCGTGGACGCGTGCACGTCCGCCTACCAGACGTGGTACGAGAAGCAGCTCGAGGACGCGGTCGCCGAGCTCCAGGTCGACGGCGCGACCAGCGTGCAGCTGCTGCGCCTTCCCTACCCCACGGCCGACTTCATGCCCGACTCCGCCCACGCCAGCATCGACTGCGTGAACGCCGTCCACGCCAAGGTCGCCACCAAGGTGCCCGGCGTGGCGGTGCTCGACCTCGCGGGCTTCGTCTGCCCCGACGGCAAGTGCCGCACCGAGCTCGACGGCGTCCCCCTGCGCTCCGACGGGCTGCACTTCGACGAGGGGCCCCCGGCCGACTCCGTCGCCCAGTGGCTGCTCGAGCAGGTCCGGCCTCCCGGTGGTTGACGGCGACGGCGACACCCGACGCCGCTGGTGGGCCGCGTTCGGGGTCGTCGCCGGCCTCGGGATCATCTGGGCGCTGGCAGTCCCGGTCTTCGCCGCGCCCGACGAGCCCGCCCATGTGATCCGGGCCGTGGCCGCCGCGCACGGGCAGGTCCTGGGCGACGAGTTCGGGCCCCGCGACGTGCCCCCGTACCCGGTGCCGGTCGACAAGGAGCCGTGGAAGCCCGGGCTCGCGGTCGACGTGCCCGGGGTCTACCGGGAATGGGGCAACGTCGACTGCATCGTCTTCGCGTGGAACGCTCAGGCGACCGCCGACTGCCTCGAGCTGCGGGGACCGTCCGGCGACCGACGGGCGCTCACCAACGTCGGCCGCTACCCGCCGGCCTACTACCTCGTCACCGGCGCGGTGTCGTGGCTCACCCCGGCCGGGAACACCGAGGTGTACGCGATGCGGGTCGTCTCGGCGCTGCTGTGCGCGGCGCTGATCGCGTCGGCCGCGGTCACCGTGCGCACGCGGGTGACCCGGCCCGTCGCGCGCCTCGGGCTGATCGCCGCGGTCACCCCGATGACGCTCTTCCTCTTCGGCACGGTCAACGCGAGCGCGATCGAGATCGCCGCCGGGATCGCCGTGTGGGTGCACGGCGCCGTTCTGGCCACTGCACCGCCCTCCGCGCACGACCGACGCGTCCTCGACCGCTTCGGCGTCGCGGCCGTGGTGCTGGTGCTGAGCCGACCGGGATCGGTGCTGTGGCTCGCCCTCGCGGTCGGCATCCTCGCCGTGGTGGCGGGCCGGGCTACGGTGCTCACCTGGTGGCGCTGGACCCGAGCGCGCCTGTGGGCCGCGGGCGTGGCCGGCGCGGTCGCCGTCCAGATCGCGTGGTTCCTCTACGCCGACACGCTCGACGTGCGGCGCGCCTTCATCGCCGTCCCGATCGACGCGCCGTTCACCGACGACGTCCGCGCGTCGTTCGGGAAGCAGTTCACCTGGCTGCGCGAGATGGTGGGCGTGTTCGGCTGGCTCGACACCCCCGCACCCACCCTGGTGCTCGTGGCCTGGATCGCCGGCCTCGGCGCGCTCCTCGGGTACGCGCTCCTCACGGCCAACCGCCGGGTGGTCCTCGGCACCGGCCTCGTCCTCGCCGCGAGCGTGCTCGCCCCGGTGGCGTACCAGGTGCGCCTGGCCAACTCGGTGGGCTACTTCTGGCAGGGCCGGTACCTGCTGCCCTTCGCGGCCGGACTCCCGATCCTCGCCGCGATCGGAGCGGCCCGCGGCCCGGTGCCGGCCCGGCGGGAGCCGGTGCTGGTGGGCGCCGTCGCCGCCGGGCTGTGCCTCGCCCAGTGGGTGGCGCTGGCCCAGGTCCTGCGCCGGTACTCGGTGGGCACCGACGGCACGCTGTGGTTCTTCACCGACGCCCGCTGGAACCCGCCGGTGCCGTCGCTGGTGCTGCTCCTCGCGGCGGCCGTCCTGCTCGCCCTCGTCGCCCGAACGGCGGCGTCGGCGACCCGGCCGTAACATCGAATGGTGCGAGTACAGGCGCCGCCGGAGCCCGGGCGCCTCGATCCGCCCGCCCCGGCATCGGCCGGGGCATCGTCGTTCGGGTACAACCCCGCACTCGACGGCATCCGGGCCTTCGCGGTGCTCGCGGTGCTCCTGTTCCACGGCGGTGTGCTCACCGGCGGGTACCTCGGCGTCGACGCGTTCTTCGTGCTCTCGGGGTTCCTCATCACGTCGCTGATCGTGCACGAGGTCCACCAGCACGGCCGGCTCGACCTCAAGCGATTCTGGGCCCGCCGCGCCCGCCGGCTGCTGCCCGCGCTGTTCCTGCTGCTCTTCGCGGTCGCGGCGTACGCGGTGGTGTTCGCCGACCGCACCGAGCTCCGGCGCATCCGGGGCGACGCGCTCGCCACGCTCTTCTACGTCGCGAACTGGCACGCGATCTTCGCGGGCCACGGGTACTGGGACCTGTTCCAGGCCCCGTCCCCACTCGAGCACATGTGGTCGCTCGCGATCGAGGAGCAGTTCTACCTGGTGTGGCCGCTGGTCATGGCCGGTGTCGCCGCGCTCGCCGTGGGCCTGGCCCGCCGGCGGGGCACGCGTACGAGCGTCGCCCCGATGGTGTTCGGCCTGGCGCTCGGAGCCGGGATCGCGAGCGCGGCGTGGTGCACCATCCTCTTCGACGCGAAGGACTCCTCACGCGCCTACCTCGGCACCGACACCCGCATCGCCGCCATCCTCTTCGGCGCCGCCCTCGCCGCCTGGACCGTCTGGCGCGGGCCCGTCCGCGGCCGCACCGCCCGCGTGCTCCTCGAGATCGCCGCCGTCGCCGCCATCGTCGGCATCGCGGTCGCCTGGACCCGGCTGAACGGCCAGGACCTCCTCCTCTACCGGGGCGGCCTGCTCCTCTGCGGGCTGGGCGTGGTCGTCGTGATCGCCGCCGCGTCCCACCCCACCCGCGGTCCGATCGCGCGCGCCCTCGCCTGGAAGCCCCTCGTCGCCATCGGTCTCATCAGCTACGGGCTCTACCTCTGGCACTGGCCGCTCTACCTCGTCCTGAACGAGTCGCGCACCGGCATCGACGGCAACCGGCTCCTCGCCCTCCGCATCGCCGCGAGCTTCGCCGTCGCCATCGCCTCGTACTTCCTCGTCGAGCGGCCGATTCGCCACCATCCGCTTCCCCGCCGCGTCAACCTCGTCGTCGTCCCGCTCGCCGTCTGCGCCTGCATCGGCGCGATCTACTTCTCGACCGCGAACGCGGTGGACGCGGGGAAGAACCCCCTCGCCACGGTCAGCCAGGGCGAGGCCCGCGTCAGCCAGGGCGACGCGACCCAGGGGACCGACTCGGCCGCCCGGCGGATCCTGATCGTCGGCGACTCCGTCGGCGGCAACATCGCGACCGCGTCGCAGCTCCTCCAGTCGGAGCTCGGCGTGCAGATCGGCGACGCGACCTCACCGGGCTGCATCCTGCCCGGGGTCGCCGCCGCCCGCACCACGATCAACCTGCGCACACAGGAGATCCAGTTCAACCCGTGTGCCCCCATCTGGCTCCAGGGGAACCAGGCCCTGACCCCCGGCAAGATCATCCTCGTCTACGGGACGGCCGCCGGATTCACCGACCTCCAGATCGACGGCGCCTGGGTGGGCGCCTGCGACGCGCCCTACCAGGCGTGGTACGAGCGGACGCTGCGCGACCTCATCGGCCAGATGAACCCCGAGGCCTCCGTGTACCTCGCGCTGATCCCGGCGATCGAGGGGACGTGGATCCCCGACTACGCGAACGAGCGCATCGCCTGCATCAACGACGTCCACCGGCGCATCGCGCGCACCGACGACCGTGTGTCGACGATCGACCTCGCCTCGATCGTGTGTCCCAACGGCACCTGCCGCGAGACGATCGGCGACAGCCCGTTTCGCATCGACGGGTTCCACTACTCCCCGCCGGCGGCCGAGCTCGTCGCCCGCTCGCTGCTCGGCGAGGTGACGGCCGACCTCACGGCCCCGACCGCGTCGTCCACCACCACGCGGAACTGACCGAGCACGCCCGCGGGCGGAACGCTCAGGCGCGGGTGGGGTCGTGCTCGAGCTCGAAGAGAAACTGGTAGGCGAACATCGTCGGCCAGAGGTTCACGCCGGTCTTGCTGATGCGGTCGAGCACCCATCCGATGCCGCCCGCGGCGATCTGCTCGCCGGCCGCCCCGCGCTGCACGATCTCCGACGGCGGACCGACCGCCTCGGTGCGTCGGACCATGAGGCCGTTGCGGGCCACGAGGTTCCGGAAGCTGCGCCGGGTGAAGAACCGGACGTGCCCGTTGTCGAGGATGCCGCGGCGGTCGTAGTCGAACAGGCCGAGCGCGACCCGCACGCGGGGATACCAGTTGCCGAAGTTGGGCACGCTCACGATCACCGAGCCGCCGGGGCGCAGGTGCTCGCGGGCGCTCGTCAGCAACACCTCGGGCTTGCGCACGTGCTCGAGGACGTCGGCCGCGAGCACGATGTCGTAGTTGCCTCCGACCTCGGCGGGGATCCCCTGGTCGAGGTCGGCCTCCACGAACTGGTCGACCCGGCCGCCCACGCCGTCGAGCTTCTCGATGTCGACGCCGGTGACCTCGAACCCGAGCGCGCGCACCCGCTCCGAGAACCGGCCGTCGGAGCAGCCGAGGTCGAGCACACGACCGGCCGGCCGCGACCGCAGCCAGGTGAGGATCCGCTGGTGCGAGCTGTCGAAGTCGCCGTCCTTGAGCTCGTAGCCCTGCGTGGCGAACGCCATCTCACCGCTGCCGAAGCCCATCTTGTGCGCGCGGTAGCGCGCCACGTCGACGAGGATGTCCTTCGCATACTTCATCCCGTTGACGTAGCAGATCTCGTCCCCGTAGTAGGTGGGGATCGGGATCTCGGCGATGCGCTTTCCGGCTTCCTTCATCTGGAGGATGATCTCGGTGTCGAAGTCGAAGTCGTCGCTGTTGCCCTCGAACGGCAGGTCGCGCAGCGCGGCGACGCTGTAGGCGCGGTAGCCGGAGTGCCACTCCGAGAGCTCCATCCCCGCGATCGCGTTCTCGACCCGGGTGAGGATCTTGTTGCCGAAGTACTTGTACGCGGGCATGCCGCCTTCGCGCGCCCGACCAGGCTCGAGCATCCGGGAGCCGAACACCGCGTCGGCCTCGTCGTTCAACAGCGGCGCAACCATCTCGGGGAGCAGCTCCGGCGCGTACTGCCCGTCGCCGTGGAGCAGCACGACGATGTCGAGGTCCTCCTCGATCGCGCGCCGGTAGCCGGCCTTCTGGTTCCCGCCGTACCCGAGGTTCGTCGGGTGGCGCACGATCTCGAGCGGCAGGTCGGTGCCCCGCTGCTGGTAGCCCAGGGCAACGAGGTGCGTGGCGTCCTGGCTCGCGTCGTCGGCCACGAGCACGGTCGTGATCTGGGACCGGAAGTCGGGCGGGATCCGGTCGAGCACGTGCGCGAGGGTCGAGGCGGCGTTGTACGCCACGACGAGGATTCCGATCCGCTTCACCTGGGCCATGGTAGTTCGGGGCCTACAGCAGTCCGCGGTCCACGGCCCCCACCACCCAGGGCACCACCTCGTCGAGCATCTCGTCGAGCGTCGTGGTGGCCTCGAAGCCGAGGAGCCGCCGGGCCTTCTCCACCGAGGGCACCCGTCGCTGCACGTCGTGCTCGAAGGGGTCGTCGCTGACCCACCGGAACGGCTCGGACGGGCGCAGCCGCCGCCAGATCGCCTCGGCGAGCTCGAGCACCGTGGTGGCCGTCTCGGTCGAGAGGTTGAAGTCCTCGTTGGTGGCGCCCGGGTCCTCCATCGCGGTGACGATGCCCCGGGCGAGGTCGCCGCCGTAGGTGTAGTGGCGGACCTGGTCCCCCGAGCCGAGGATGTGGAGCGGGTCCTGTCCCTTCACCATCTTCTGCACGAGGTCGGGAACCACGTGGCTCATGGCGAGCTTCACGTTCCCGCTGAGCACCTCGACCTCCGACCGGGAGCGCATCTCGCCCACACCCACGCAGTTGAACGGCCGAACGATGGTGTACGGCAGCCCGTACTGCTGCTGGGCGGCGCGGGCGAAGTACTCGACCGCGAGCTTCTGGAACCCGTACGAGGAGTGCGGCGGCGGGATCTCGAGCTGCTGACCCTCGAACGACGGGAACGTCGACGCCGACTCGAACACCATCGACGAGCTCACGTAGGTGACCTTCTGCAACGAGCCGTTGCGGTAGGCCTCGATCGCGGCGTCGCACGAAGCGGCCATGATCCGCTCGTTGGTCGCGAGCAGATCGTACGCGAACGCGTGGAAGTAGCTGATGCCGCCGATGAGCGCCGCACCCGCGATGAAGTGGTCGCACCCGTCGAGCAGCGTCCGGACCAGCTCGGCGTCGCGGGCGTCGCCGACGTGGAGCCGGTAGCGCTCGTCGTCGTCGTAGGACTTCGCGACCGGCCCGTACTTCGAGTAGTCGTCGAGGCCGACCACCTCGTGTCCGCGCGCGAGCAGCTCCTCGACGACGTACCCACCGATGAAGCCCGCCGAGCCGGTGACCAGCACCCGTGCCATCGCTACGCCGTCCTCTCGGTGCCCCGGGCCTGCTGCGCACGCAGCTGCTCGAGGGTCAGTCGGGGCCCGAACGCGAACCGGTACCAGCGCAGATACCGGGGAAGCCACTTCACGATCCGGAAGCTCGACACACCGTGGAGCCGCTCGAGCCAGATGGTGGGGATCTCCGCGACCGGCATCCCCAACCGCCGCGCCTTGGCCACCAGCTCGAGCCCGATCTCGAAGCCCGCGTCGGACTCGATCTCCACGTCGCGCACGAAGTCGGTGGCGTACGCCTTGTACGAGTTCGTCGCGTCACGCGTCCCGACGCGCGCCAACCAGAAGAGCGAGAGGCCCGCGAGCTGCGAGAGCGTGCTCTTCGGGAACGGGCCGCCGATCTGCCGCCCGCCACTCATGTAGCGCGACGCGCAGGCGATCACCACGCCGCGCTCGACGAGCTTGCACAGGTCGTCGATCTGCTCCGGGTCGTCGCTGCCATCGGCCATCGTCACCACCGCCACCGGCGCGGTGGCGTGGGCGATCCCGTAGCGAATGGCCCGCGCCGGGCCCGGGCCGTCGGTGTTCAGCGTGGGCACGACGCGGTCGTCGCGGGAGGCGTAGTCGCGGAGCACCGGCACGGTCGTGTCGGCCGGCGAGTCGAACACCACGAGCACCTCGCACGGGAGGGAGACGCTCTCGAGGATCCGGTCGAGCACGACCCGGATCGCCGGGCCTTCGTCGCGCACCGGGATCACGACCGTGACGCGCGGCTCCACCGGCCGGCTCACACGATCACCCCGCGCCCGTGCAGGTTGGCGAGGTCGACGACCGGCAGGTCGGTCCGCAGGGAGCGGTACTCGGCGTGGGGCGTCGCGATCACGAGGAGGTCGGCCTCGGCCAGGACCCGCTCGAGCGGCACGAGGTCGGGGTCGCCGGACACATGGGGGTCGTGGGTCAGCACCCCCGCGCACCGGAACCGCAGGATCCGCTTCAGCTTGTAGCTGAGGCTCGATCGCGGGTCGTCGGACCCGGGCTTGAAGGCCATGCCCAGGATGCCCACCGTGCTCGTCGCGAGGTCGTACTGCTGGGCGAGCCGCGCGACCACGTACAGCGGCAGGCCCTCGTTGATCATCACCGCAGCCTGGCCGAGCTGGAAGTTGTTGTTGTTGAACGCGGCGAGCTGCATCGTGTCCTTGAGCAGACACGGTCCCGCCGCGAACCCGGCACGGGGGAGGTCGGCCGCCCGCGGGTAGTCGAACACCACGGCGTCGCGGATTCGCTCGTAGTCGAGTCCGAAGTCGTTGGCCATCATGAACAGCTGGTTGGCGGTGGCGAACTTGATGTAGCGCCACGTGTTCGTGAACAGCTTCGCCAGCTCGGCCTCCTCGGGCTCGAGGGAGACGATCTGATCGGTGAGGGAGCGGAAGAGATCGGAGGCCCGCTCGACGGCGCGGTCCGAGCGCGCCGCCACGATCTGCGGCAGCGCGGCGAGCTCGCGGAGCGCCTGGCCCTCGGCGATCCGCTCGGGACAGAACGCGACGTCGACATCGAGGCCCACGCGTGCGATGTGGCGCTCCACCATCGCGGTGACGCCCGGGTACACCGTGCTGCGCAGCACCAGCAGCTGGCCGTCGACCAGGTGGGCCGCCACCTCCTCGACCGCCCGCTGGACCGCCCCGAGATCGGGGTTGAGGTGCTCGTCGATCGGGGTCCCGATCACGATGACCACGGTGTCGGCGTCGGCCACCACCGCGGGATCGGTGGTCGCCCGGAGCGAGCCCGCGGCCCGCACCCGCGCCAGGAGCTCGGACGCTCCCGGCTCGGTGAACGGCATCTCCCCGCGGTTGACGCGGTCGACCGCAGTGGCATCGATGTCCGAGCACACGACGTCGAGACCGGCGTCGGCGAGCACCAGCGCGAGCGGCAGGCCGACATGACCGCACCCGCCCACGATCGCGACGTCGCTCACGACCGCACACTCCTCTCGGGCCCCGGGAAAGCGGGCAGTCTACGGGCACGCACCGCGGCGAGCGCGGCCACCATCCCGACCGCGGCGAGCGCGGCGATGCTCGGCTCCGCGGCCGCCCGCATCTTCGTGCTGCCGTAGAAGAGGGCCGAGTCGAGCACGGCCACCCCGATCGGGACGAGGAGGATGGCGGTCAGGCCGCGGCGGCGGCGCCAGCCCCAGATCGCCCCGGCCACCGCGAAGGGCAGCAGCACCCAGTGGATCGCGTACCCGATGGTCTGGGCCGTGCGGTTGCGGCCCTCGGGCACGTCGAAGTCGAGCTGGGCCGACGGGTTCCACAGGCCGAGCGTGCGCAGCACCCGCACGGGAACGACCTTGGGGAGCGAGCCCAGGTGGTCGCCCATGTACGCGAAGCCCTTCGAGCGCCAGTAGTCGTAGACCTCGACCTCGGTCGGGCCACCCCGCTCGATCTGGCTGCGGTCGGGATCGATCGCCGCGACCACCGCCACGCAGCCGAAGTCCCACGATCCGAGGCTGCGCCCGGAGTAGGTCTGGTCGCAGTTCGAGCCGAGCACCACCACGCCGGCGTTGCTCGCGATCGGAACCAGCTCGTCGAACTCGGCGGCGTTGCGCACGATCCATGGCGCGACGACCGCGGCGAGCACGGCGCACGCGACCGCGAACCCGCCGAGGAGGTGCCACGCCACCCGGCGCCGCACGATCGCGATCGGGAGCGCGAGGAACGGGATGAACAGCAATGCCTCGGGACGCACGAGCGCGCCCAGCCCGATGAGCGCCCCGAGCACCGCCCAGCGCCACCACTGCTCCGCGTGGTCCCACACCGCGAACGCCGCGAGCAGCACCGCGCTCACGGTGAAGAAGTACGGCCCCTCGGACATCAGGACCGTGTCCGGCTGGATGAACAGCGGGTGGACCGCCACGATCGCGGCGGCGACCAGCCCGGCCCCGAACCCGGCCAGGCGCCGGGCCAGCAGCCCCACCATGGCCACCGTGCCCGCGCCGAGCAGCGCCGTGAGCAGCGCCTGGCGCTCGGGCGAGTGCGCGCCGAGCTTCGTGGCCACCGCGATCAGCGCCGGCAGACCCGGCGGGAACTCGGCCGTGGGGGTGAGCGCGGCCGCCGGGAGGTTGATCTGCGCCGGGCGCACGTAGCCGAGGCCCTCGGCCAGGTTCGTGCCGAGGTAGTGGTACGTCCGCGGGTCACCCGGGAGGGACGTGTGGGGCACCACGACGGTGGCGAACCAGACGCGGATCGCGAGCCCGAGCAGGGCGATGCACCCCAAGCCGATCAGGAACCGTCGCCGCGCCCGGGCGGCGTCGGCGCGCGGATCGGGAGTGGTGGTCATGCGGTGCCCCCGGTCGGCGACGGAGCCGACGGTACTCTACGCACGTGCCCGCGCTCGACCTCCGGTCCGACGAGGTCGCGGCGGGCGAACCGCCCGCGAGATCGCCCTCGCGCCGGCGCGATCCGGCCGCGATCATCGCCGTCGTCGCAACGATCGCCACGCTGATCCCCGCACTGACGGTGATCGCCAAGTTCGCCTTCCGCGACGTGCTGCTCACCGGCGACTTCGGGATCATCGACACACGCGTGCGCGACGTCTGGTCCGGGCCCATCCCCCTGCTCGGCCCGTACAGCTTCGGCTGGAACCATCCCGGTCCGCTCTACTACTACGCCCTCGCGCCGCTCGACCTGCTCGGGCGGGGCGCGGCGTGGACGGTCGTGATCGGTGGGGTCCTGATCCAGTCCGTCGCGGTCGGGCTCGGCGCGCGGCTCGCCTGGCGCCGCGGGGGCCTCGGGCTCACCCTCCTCGTGCTCGCCACGTTCTCCCTGTCCTGGCTCGGCGCGAGCGACCGCGTCCTCCTCGACCCCTGGAACCCGCACGTCGCGATGCCGTTCCTCGTGCTGTTCGTGCTCCAGATCTGGTCGGTGACGCTCGGCGACCGCTGGCAGCTCCTCGGCGCCGCGATCGTGGCGAGCTTCCTCGTCCAGACCCACGTGGGGTACGTCCCGCTCGTCGGCATCGGGCTGGCGCTCGCGGGGGCAATGGTGATCGCCGACACCGTTCGCCGTCACCGCCCGTGGGGGCCGTGGCGCACCCCCGCGCTCGTCAGCATCGGCGTGACGCTCGTGCTGTGGCTCCCCCCGTTGATCGAGCAGCTCACGGATCACCCGGGGAACGTCACGCTCATGCTGCGCTACGCGCGCGACAAGCCCGAAGGCGTGATCGGGTACCGGGCCGGGGCCGGGACCTTCGCCGCGCAGTTCCACCCGCTGCCCACCTGGCTCGGGGGCGCGGAGAAGCTCGTCCCCCTGACGTTCCAGCCGCGGCCGGAGAGCCTCTGGTGGCTGCTCGTCCCGGTCGGGCTGCTCGTCCTCTCGATCGTGGTCGCGGTCCGCCGCCGCCTCGGCGCCGAGCTGCGCCTGGTGGTGCTCGTGGGCACGCTCGCCGTGGCGGGCACGCTCGCGCTGTCCCAGGTGAAGACGGCAGCGTGGTCGTACATGTCGCTGTGGCGGATCCCGCTCGCGATCCTCGTGGTGGCCGTGTCCGCCTGGACGCTGTGGCGTGCGGTCGCGGACCCCCCGCAGCTCGCGCGCACGGCCGGCATCGGCGTGCTCGGCATCGCGATCCTCGGCGGCGTCGTCCCCATCACGCGCGACATCCTCGACACCGCCCACGTGGCGAGCTTCCACGACGACGTCGCGGCGGTCGTCGACCAGATCGACACGAGCAAGGTCCACGGCACGGTCCTCGTGCGCAACGTCGCCCCCGCGTTGCGCGGGGTCGCACCCACGCTGATCGACGAGCTCGATCGTGACGGCGTCGCGGTGCGGGTCGACCCCCGCTCCGGGCCGGCGTGGGACGAGTCCCGGGTGGCGCTCCCGTCCGAGGTCGACCACGTGTGGATCGTCACCGAGGACGGCACGCGCGGCTCGCTCCTGCGGGCGTCGCCCGGGGCGCGCGTCCTCGCGCACACGAGCCCCCTCCCCGCCGCGCAGGAGCGCGAGCTGAGCCGCCTCCAGCGCGACCTCGCGCTCCAGCTGTTCGACGTCGGCCGCGGCGACCTCGTCCAGTTCCTCGAGTACCCCGACTTCGTGCCGCTGCTGAAGATCCAGGCGCCCGAGCTCGACGCGGCCGCGGTCGACCGCGTCGCCCGGCTCGTGCAGCGGTCCGCCGCGATCGGCGGGTGCCGCTGCACGGTCATCGCCTTCGCCCCCGACCGGCTGCCGCCACTCACCGACGGCTGAGCCACCCCCGAACGGCGCGTCCCGCGCGCGGGGGACTCAGCCGGAGGACGGCGTCGCGGCGTCGGGCCGCGGCATGAGCGGCGCGTCGCGACCGGTGCCGCGCTCGGTCGTCGGGTCCTCTTCCTCGTGGTACTCCTCTTCGACGTTGACAGCCCACACGTCGTGGGTGGCGCC
>JBAZYX010000054.1:0-26469 GCA_041659105.1 Acidimicrobiia bacterium | reverse complement strand
ACCTCGAGCTCAGATGCCGAAGACACCACCTCCAACAACACCAACGCGACCTCGAAACCACACTCCGAAAGAAGGAATGAGGTCCGTGTCGGTACTGGTATCGACCGAGGTCAGACCTCGACGCGGTCAGTCCTCGGTGTCGTCGGTCTCGACGTTGTCGTCGGACTGCCCGGACTCCACGGGCTTCCCCGGCGGTGAGACGCGGTTCTCGGCGCGCGCGTCGGAATCGGCGAGGATCGCCTCCGCCTGCGCGTGCGGGTCGTCGCTCCCTGCCTCCAGCTCGTCGGCGGTGAGGGCATCCGCCCGGCTCTGCACTCGCTTGGCGTCGCGCTCGTCAGGCATGCACCGAGCCTACCGAGGCAATTCGGGCCGCGGCGCGGGCGAGGTCAGCCCGCGTCGCGCTCCACGAGCAGCTCGGGGACGCGGACCTCGAGCATGCGCCGGAAGCCCTCCTGCCACGGCACCTCGCAGCGGCCGAGCACCGCGTGCATCTTCGTCACGTCGGGCCAGAGTGGGTGGTACGCGCCCGGCCCGTAGGTGACGTTCGGCTCGACGCCGAGCAACGAGCCCGCGTACGCGAGGTAGTCCTCGGCCGACACCGTCTCGCTGCCACCCCAGTTCACCGTCACCGGCGGCACCGACGCGACCTCGAGCGCGCGGATCCCGAGCCGCACGTAGTCGTCCTCGTAGATCGGGTTGTAGTTGTTGGGCGCGTCGGGGTGGAGGACGATCTCCTTGCCCTCGATCATGCGGGCGATGCGGTCCCACGGCGCGCCGCCCTCGGGGCCGTAGGTGGAGCAGATGCGGATGATCGTGGCGGGCACGCCGTGCTCCGCCGTCACGTGGTGCACGATCGCCTCACCCGCGATCTTGGAGAACGAGTAGTTGCCGGTGGTGTGGATGCCGGGTGGGTCGTCCTCACGCAACGGCCGTTGCCCCTGGTAGGCGTACGTCGACCCGGTGGAGCAGTAGACGAAGCCGCGACACGTGCGCCCGACCGCGACCATGAGCCGGCCGGTCGACAGCGCGTTCACCTCGAGCGCGAACGCCCAGTCGGCCGCCTCGCCGCCGAGCGCCGCGCCGGCGTGGAACACGTACGTGATCCCGTCGGGCAGGTCGGCGTAGTCGGCACCGTGGAGATCGCAACGGACGGGCTCGATCCCGGCCGAGACGAGCCGGTCGCGATCCGCGGGATCGCTGAACCGCGCCAGGCCGAACACGGTGTTGCCGTTCCCTGCGAGCGCCCGTGCGATCGGGAAGCCCACCCGACCGGCCGCGCCCGTGACGAGGATGCGTTCCTGTTCCAGCATGGCGGTCATCCTCCCGCGTCGCCGGACCGTGTGCGACCTGCACGCTTCCCGCACCGCTCGCGTACCGTGGCGGGATGCACGATCGGAGCGGTGAGGCGAACTGACGGTGGTCACGCGCGCGCCGTCGTTCGCACCCTTCCCGCCCAAGCTGGTGCGGCCCTCCCTCGGGACCGATCTCGTCGAGCGGCCCCGTCTCGTGGACGGCCTCCTCGCGTTCGACGGTGGCGAGGTGGTGATCAGCGCCCCGGCCGGCTACGGGAAGACGACCCTCGCGACCCAGTGGGCGGCGCGGGAGCCGCGCGCCTTCGGGTGGCTCTCGCTCGACGCCGCCGACAACGACCCCGTCGTCCTCGTCACGTACCTCACGCTCGCGCTCCACGACCTCGAGCCGATCGCCGGCACGGATCTCGCGCTCCTCACCCGCGCCGACGTCGATCTCGCCACCCTCGTCGACACGCTCCGGCAGGTGGTGGCGACCCGGGCACGCCCGTTCGTCCTCGCGCTCGACGACGTGCACCGGATCGAGGGTCCGAGCCTCGACGTGGTCGTCACCGGGCTCGCGCCGTACGTGCCGGCCGGCTCCACCCTCGCGCTGCTCACCCGTGGAGCGTCCCCCGTCCCCACGAGCCGGGCCGCGTTGCAGGGCGACGCCCTCGTGATCGACACCACGATGATGGCCATGACCTCGGCCGAGGCCGGGGAGCTGCTCCACGGCGCCGGGGTCTCCCCGCCCGCCGAGACGATCGACGCGATCCGGGCGCAGACCGAGGGCTGGCCCGCGGGGCTGTACCTGGCCACCCTCGCGCTCCGCGACATCGACGCGGCCGACCTCTCGGTCGGCGCCGTCACCGGCCGCGACCGGCGCATCGCCACGTTCTTCGCCGAGGAGGTGCTCCCCGCGCTGCCGCCCGACGACGTCGAGTTCCTGCTCCACACGGCGGTGCTGGAGCGGCTGTCGGGTGCGCTGTGCGACGCGGTGCTCGAGTGCACGGGCTCGGGCGCCCGGCTCGAACGGCTCGCGCGCGCGAACCGCTTCGTCATCCCGCTCGACCCGACGGGCGACTGGTACCGGTACCACCACCTCTTCTCCGAGATGCTGCTCGCCGAGGCCCGCCGCCGCGACGGCGCGGGCTGCGACGAGCACGCCCGGCGCGCGAGCGACTGGTTCGCCCAGAACGGCGATCCCGACAGCGCGATCACGCAGGCGCTCATCGGGCACGACCACGACCGTGCGGCCCGCGTGGTCTGGTTCGCGGCTCCGCTGATGCAGAACACCCGCCGCCTGGCCACCGTCGACCTCTGGCTCGAGGCCTTCGATCCCGACGAGGTGACGCGCACGCCGGCGCTCGCTGTCCCCGCCGCGTTGAACGCGCTCATGCTCGGGAACGTCCGCGACGTCCACCGCTTCGCCGGCGCGGTCGAGGCGATGGGGGACCACGCCCGCTGCCCCGACGGCACCCCCGCCACCGCGTCCGCCGCGCTGCTGCGCGCGCTGACCACGTCGGCGGGACTCGAGACGATGCGCGACGACGCGGCGCGCGCGTTCGCCGGACACGGGCCCGAGACCTCGTACCGGGGGCTGGCCTCCTTCCTCGAGAGCGCGGCCCGCACCCTGCTCGGCGACCTCGCCGGCGCCCGCGAACGCGCCGACGAGACCGTCCGGCTCGGGCGTGCTTTCACGCCACCGCTGTTGCCCCACGGCCTCGCCCAGCGGGCCCGCATCGCCATGGTCCACGAGGACTGGACGGAAGCCACGCGCCTGGTCGACGAAGCGGTCGACGTGGTGCACCGCCTCGAGTTCGCCGACCGCCCGCCGATGGCGCTCGTGTTCTCCACGGCCGCGCTCGTCCACCTCCACGACCGACGGACGGAACGGGGCAAGCGCGAGCGCGACCACGCACTCGCGCTCCTCCCCCGCGTCGAGGACGCGAGCCCGTACCAAGGGGCTGCGGCCTGCCTCGAGCTCGCGCTCGCCTCCGTGTGGGCCGGCGATCTCGTGAGTGCGCGCGCCATGCTCGACGACTCCGAGCGCCGGCTCCGCCGACTCCAGGGCGCCGGCCTGCTGCCCCAAGCCCTCGAGCAGGTGCGCGCCGAGCTCGCCGAAGCGTTCCCCGCGGCGGGTGCCGACCTCGTGGAGCCGCTGTCCCCTGCCGAGATGCGGGTGCTGGCCTGGCTCCCGACCCACCTCAGCTTCGTCGAGATCGGCGAGGAGCTGTTCTTGTCGCGCAACACGGTGAAGAGCCACGCGATGGCCATCTACCGCAAGCTCGGGGTCACCTCGCGCAGCGCGGCGGTGCGGGAAGCAACCGCGCTCGGCCTCCTGAACGGGGACTGAACGACCGAACGGGTCGCCGGTCGTCGCCAATCATCCCCGGGGGATGAGGTGTTGTCGGCTCCGCTAGCGTTCCATGTCTTCAACGAGGGCGCCGGGGCCACTGTGCCCCCGAGATTCGAGGAGCAACAGGATGAGTCTGGGTCCGATCGAGATGATCGTCGTCGGGTTCCCCGAGAACCAGTTCACGGGTGAGATCGCGCCGGCGCTCGCCGACCTGGTCGAGTCGGGCATCGTTCGGGTCGTGGACCTGGTGTTCATCGCCAAGGACGACGAGGGCACGGTCACCGCGGTCGAGCTCAACGAGCTGGACAGCAGCATCTCCGACGCCTACGTGACGCTGGTCGAGGAGCTCGACAGCCTCATCGGCGAGGAGGACATCGAGGACTTCGGCGAGCAGCTCGACCCGGGCTCGTCGATCGCGCTGCTGGTGGTCGAGCACGTGTGGGCGAAGTCGTTCGCCGACGCCGTGGCCAACTCGGGCGGCGTGCTCCTCGACTCGGTCCGCATCCCGCGCGAGGTGATCGACGAGCTCACCGCCTGAGGCGGGCTCCCCAAGTCCGAACTACCGAAAGGAACACCATGATCCGACGCAGAGGTGGACTGGTCCGGATGGCCGCGACGACCGCGGTGGTCGCAGGGACCGCGGGTGCCGTGTCGCACCACCAGCAGCAGAAGTACGCGGCCAAGGACCAGGCGGCCTACGACGAGCAGGTGGCCGCGCAGCAGCCGCAGGTGGTCTACGCCGAGGCCCCGGCCCCGGCTGCGCCGACGGGCGGCGGCGACGATCTGGCCAGCCAGATCGGCCGGCTGGCCGACCTCAAGGCCCAGGGCGTGCTCAGCGAAGAGGAGTTCGAGGCCGCCAAGGCCAAGCTCATCTCCGGCTGACCCTGCCTCTTTGGCGTTTCAGTCCTTCATGAACCAGCCCATGACCTGGGCCTCGTGGTCGACGTAGTGGTCGCCGGAGAGGTCCATGACCACCTTGTCGATGGTGCCGCCGGTGAACGGGAACGGGGCGGCGTACTCCGGGGTCACCGCCGAGCCGCTGTCCCGGCCCACCGAGATCCCGTCGCCGGTGATGCAGAAGTACCCCGGCTGGGTGACGATCGCACCCTGGCCGACCTGCTGGTCGTCGACGTAGAGCGTGAGCGTGCCCGCCGCGCCCGGCATCTCCGGATCGGTGCTGGGGCCCGTCGCCGAGAACTCGGCGACGAGCACGTGCGCGCCCGGCGTGATGGCGACGGTCGAGACCACGTCCTGGAAGTGGCTGCCCACCCAGTTGAAGGTGTAGCGGAGCTTCGTGTCCTTGACGTAGAGCGCGTGCCCACCGGCCACGCCGCCCGCGGCCCAGATCACGCCCTGCGCGTCGTCCGACTCGATGTCGACACCGGCCGACAGCGTGTACGAGCGCCCAGGGATCAACGGTCCCGCACTCTCGGGCACGTCGGAGCAGTTCGGGTAGAAGACGTACTGGTCGCGCACCGGGCCGCCCCGGGGGCGTTCGGCCAGCACCTGCTCGAGTGCGGAGCGGTCGTCGAGCGGCAGCCCGTGGTAGATGCCCGCGTAGTAGAACCATAGGTTCTTCAGGTGCTCGAGCCGCCCGGGCTCGCCGGCGGCGAGGTTCTTCGACTGCGCGCGGTCGGCCTCGAGGTCGTAGAGCTCCCACTCGTCCTTCTCGAACGCACCCCAACCGGCCAACGGCGGGTGCACCGAGCAGGCCAGCCAGCCCTGGTGGTAGATCGAGCGCTGACCAAGCATGGCGTAGAACTGGGTCTCCTTGCCCGGCACCGTCGGGTCGGTGAGCGCGGCGGCGAAGCTCTCGCCCTCGATCGGGCTCTGGAGGTACCCCTTGATCACCTCGGGCGGCTCGATGTCGAGCAGCTCGTACACGGTGGGGACCACGTCGACCGCGTGTACGTACTGGTGGCGGATCTCCTTCGACGCGGCGATCTTCGCCGGCCACGACACGAGCATCATGTCGGTGACGCCACCCTCGTAGCCGGCCCAGCGCTTCCAGTACGGGAACGGCGTGTCGAGGGCCCAGGCCCAGCCGGTGCAGTAGTGGTTGTTCGACGCCGGCGTGCCCAGCTCGTCGATGCGGGGCAGGTTCCGCTCGGTCGTCGACGGGACGCCGTTGAAGAACTCCCACTCGTTGAACGTGCCGTTCGGCCCGCCCTCGGCGCTCGCGCCGTTGTCGGAGATCACCACGATGAGCGTGTTGTCGAGCTCGCCCGACTCCTCGAGGTAGTCGAGGATCCGCCCGAGGCGGTCGTCGTAGTAGTCGACGTAGCCCGCGAACACCTCGGCCATGCGGACGAACAGGCGCTGCTCGTCGTCGGTGAGGGAGTCCCACGGCCGCACGAAGTCGATGCCCGGCCACACCCGGCCCTCGGCGTTGGGGTACTCGGGCTCGCCGTGGGGGTTGATCGGCGACAGCTCGGTGTCGTCGGGGAGCAGCCCGAGATCCTTCTGCCGGGCGAGGATCCCCTCCCGGATCGCCTCGTAGCCCAGGTCGAAGGTGCCCTTGTACTTGTCGGCCCACTCCGTCGGCACGAGGTGCGGCGCGTGGCCCGCGCAGGGCGCGTAGTACATGAAGAAGGGCTTGTCGGGGTCGATGACCTTGGCGTCGCGGATGAACGACACCGCCCGGTCGGCGAGGTCGTCGGCGAGGTGGTAACCGTCCTCGGGCCGGGCCGGAGCCTCGATCTGGTGGTTGTCGTGGACGAGGTCCGGATACCAGGAGTTCGCCTCGCCGCCGAGGTAGCCGTAGAAGCGCTCGAAGCCGCGCCCGAGGGGCCAGCGGCCCTTGTACGCCGCGAGGTTGGCCTCCTCACCCGGCGTGAGGTGCCACTTCCCGACGCAGTACGTGTTGTACCCGCGCTCGGCGAGCACCTCGGAGATGAACCCGGACTCGTTCGGGATGCGGGTGGAGATGCCGGGGAAGCCCGACGAGAACTCGGCGATCGTGGCCATGCCGTTGCTGGTGGCGTTGCGGCCGGTGAGCAGCGAGGCGCGGGTGGGCGAGCACAGCGCGGTGGTGTGGAAGTTGGAGAACACGACGCCGCGCTCGGCGATGCGGCGCATGCTCTTGCACTCCACCGGCCCGCCGTAGATGTCCATCGTGGCGTAGCCGAGGTCGTCCCAGGCGATCATGAGGACGTTGGGCGCACCGTCCGGTGCCTTCGGGGCCAGGTAAGGCGCCCAGTCCGGGGTGGACTCCCGGATGTCGACGGCGATCTTGCCGGTGAACCTCGGTGCCATGCGCTGCTCCCTCGCGACGAGCCTGTGGCGCGCACGATCCGCGCTTCGAGAGAAACCATAAGCCGCACCGGGGTCCGCGGCATCACCCCGTTCGGGTGATGCGGAACCGCACCCCTCGTCGGAGGATTGCACCCATGCCGGAGGGTGTCTCCCCGTGACCGATCGCGTCGAGCTCGCGCTGCGCGCCATCCGCGCGACCCTCGAGGGCGACTCCACGGTGGTGGAGGACCTGTTCACCCACGACGTGCGCGCGTCGATGTCGACGACCGTGTGGTCGGCGCCCGGCCTCGCGGTCGAGATCGAGGACCGGGCCGGCGCGTTCGCCGACGTCTCCCTGATCCCGAACCAGTGGCGCACGCTCGACGACGAGATCTGGGTGGAGTGGTCAGCATCGGTGGTGCACGTCGGACCGTTCGCGATCGAAGGCGTCGTCATCGAGCCGACCGGGCGCCGCACCGAGCTGACCGGCATCACCGTCGCCGAGTTCACGGGGGATCGCATCGCCGGCTTCCGCCAGTACTGGGACTGCGCGGCCCTGATGGACGACCACGCGAGCCGCCGGCCCCATCGGGGCCGGCGGCAACGGGGCTGAGGGCCACCGGCGGAGAGGATGCATCATCCCAACCGGGTGATGTGTTCGACTGGTCCCCGTGGGAGCGTGCGCTCACCACTGACACGAGGGGGTTCGTCAATGAGCGATCATCGGAAGGGCGGCGGCTGGATCGCGTTCGCCGGAATCCTGTTGATGCTGAGCGGCATCAACCAGCTCCTCAACGGCCTGTGGGCGCTGAACGCGTCCGACCGGGTCACGTCGGCGTTCAAGGACACGCTGTTGTTCAGCGACACGAACCTCGACACCTGGGGCTGGATCTACGTCGTGGTCGGCGCGGTCGTCGCGCTCGCGGGGCTCTGCGTCTTCTGGCGCATCCAGTGGGCCCGCTGGGTCGGCATCATCGTCGCGAGCATCGGCGCCATCACCTCGTTCTTCTGGTTGTTCAACCCGAACTTCTGGGTGCCGGCCCTCGTATCCGTCGTCCTGAACGTGCTCGTGCTGCACGCGCTGACGACGTACGGCGCCAAGGAAGAGGTCGTCTGAACGACGTCGTCGCACCGCTGCGAAGCGAACGGTGGGGGTCGGCGCGGCCGGCCCCCACCGCGCGTCGTCGTCCGCGCGGTCGTTGCACCGTGCGCCGGTTCGCGAAAGGCTCGCCGCGATGACTGCCACGCCGAACGGGCCCGACGGGGCGGGCGCCGTGACGTCGGCGGGCCCGCGCCCCACACGGATCGAGGAGTGGCTCGAACGACGGTTCCCGCCCTACGGGTTCGGGGTCGTGTTCCTCCTGCTGCTCGCGACCTACGTGGTGATGGCCACCAGCCCGCCCCACGCATGGGCGCGCGTGGTGACCGTCTGCCTCGAAGGGGTGACGCTCCTCGTCACGCTCGTCGCGGCGCGCAGCGGACGGATCCTGTTCCGCATCGCCTCCGTGGTGGTGGGCTTCGCGATCGTCACCGCGTGCACGTCGCTCGTGGTGAACACGTCGCCGGACGCGACGGGCTGGTTCTTCGTGCTGAACGTGCTGCTCGTCGCGGCGGCACCGGTCGCGATCGCGACCTCGCTCTATCGCCGCGACGTCGTCGACATCCGCACGGTGATGGGCGCCATCTGCATCTACCTGCTCATCGGGACGATGTACGCGTTCCTCTACGCGTCGATCGGCCTGATCGGCTCGGAGCCGTTCTTCGTCCAGGACAGCAGCGCGCGGCTGCCGATCTACCTCTACTTCTCGTACGTCACGCAGACGACGGTCGGATTCGGCGACTACACCGCGGCGACCGACCTCGGGCGAGCGTTGGCCGCATCCGAGGCACTGCTCGGCCAGCTCTATCTCGTCACCGTGATCGCGGTGCTCGTGAGCCGCATGGCCCCGGTCGGGCGCCGCCACCGGGACTGACCGCCGCACGGCGGAGCAGACTGGGGCGATGGACGACCTCGACGAACTCGCGGTCCGCCTCGCGCTCCACGCCGACGACGACTACTGCTACCTCACCACGCAGGGCCGGGTGAGCGGGCGGCCTCACGCGATCGAGATCTGGTTCGCGGTCGACGGCACCATGCTGTTCATGCTCGCCGGGGCGCGGGAGCGGTCCGACTGGGTGCGCAACCTGATGGCCGACCCCGCGGTGACGGTGCGCATCGGCGACACCGTCTACACCGCGACCGCACGCGCGGTGGACGCGGGTACCCCGGAGGACGCTCGCGCCCGCGCGCTCGTGTTCGACAAGTACTCGCGCACGAACGACGACCTCGCCCGCTGGCGCGTCGAGGCGCTGCCGGTCGCGTTCGCCGTGCACGACGACCGCACCTCGTCGACCTAGTCGTACACGGCCTCGACCGACGCGCGGCCCCCCTCGATCCCCACCAGGCACGCGACCTCGTCGGTGTCGGACTCGCCGGCACCCACCACCACGTGCCACAGCGCGCGGCGGCGCCGACCGCGGCGGTCCCACCAGCGCACGTCGTGGACCCACGGTCCCGCCCAGGCCCGGATCGGTCCGCCGCCTCCGGGGAGGACCGCACAGGTCAGCCGGGCCGGGCGACCGGTGGCCTCGCCTCGGGCCGACACCGCGACCGGGCGACCGTCGGGGTCGAGCAGGTCGGCCGGCACCGCGGGCGCGTAGACCCGGGCGGGGGCCGGGCCCGGCACCGCTCCCGGCCAGGCCGCCGCGCGCGCGTCGGGATGGTCGCCGTCGTCGCGCGCGTCACCCCACGGGATCCAGCGCACGCGCTCGGCCGGCGTGCGCCCCCCGCACGGGGCCGCGGTGACCACGGCGTCGTGTCCGAGCAGGCCCTGGAGCCGCGCGAGCGCGCGGTCGGCGCGGTCGCGGGCCGCGGCGTCGCCGCCCCAGAAGCCGAGCTGGCGGCCGTCGGCCGGCACCACCTGCTCCGGGGTGAGCCGGATCAGCGTGAGCCCGCCCGTGGCAAAGGCCTCCTCCCCGATCTCCGCCGTGCTGGCTCCATGGTCGCACTCGCTCCCCGTCGGGAAGACGCCTCCCGGTCGCCGGGGGTCGCTCGCCGCTCCGGTGAGCCAGCCCTCGAGCTGCCAGCGGACCCGGGCCGCGAGCGCGGCGGCGGTGAGCGTGCCCTCGTGCCGCCAGCAGCGCACGAGGTGCTCGCCGTGCTCGGTCTCGGCCTCGACCACGACCCGCGCGCACGACAACCCGAGCGCGCCGAGCCGGTCGAGCATCCGGTCGGCCAGGCCCTTGGCCACGAACGCGGCCTCGTCAACCCGGGTGGCGGGCGGGTCGAGCTCGGCGGTCTCCACGAGGTCGGGCGGGGGTGGCGCCGGCGGCGTGGCGTGCTCGTCGAGGCCGGCGGCGAGCCGGTGGGCCCGGGCCCCGCTCGGGCCGAAGCGCGCGAGCACCGCCGACGCGGGCAGCCCCGCGAAGGCGCCGAGGGTGGGCAGCCCCAGACGCACCAGCAGCCCGGCCAGCTCGGCGTCGGACCCGCCGAGCGCGGCGACGGGCCAGGGCGCGAGGAACGCGGGGGTGCCACCCGGATCGACCACGTGCCCCGCCGCGGCCGCCAGCGCGCGCGCCGCGAGCCGGGCCGCGAACGCGCCGTCGGCCACGCCGACGCGCACGGCGTCGACTCCCACCGAGCGCACGGCGTCGAGCACGTGCCTCGCGAGCGTCGCGTCACCGCCGAAGTACCGCGACGGCCCGCGAGTGGGGAGCGTCAGCACGCCGGGACGCTCGAGCACGAGCCGCGGCGTGATCGCCTCGACGGCGCGGGCCACCGCCTCGAACGCGCGCGCGTCGGCCGCGGGATCGGCGTCGACCACCACCAGCCCCGGGCAGCGGGCCTCGGCCTCACGGCGCCGCAACCCGGCCACCACCCCCTCGGCCCGGGCCTCGGCCGACGCGGCGGTGACCACCGCCCGTCCGTCGACGCGCTGCACGGTGACCACCGGCACCCCGACCCGCGCGGGTTGCGTGCGGCGCGCGGTGGCGACCGGCCAGTCGGGGCACCACACGCAGAGCGCGCGTTCGGGCGCGGGGAGCGCCGTCACCGCACACCTCGCATCGCGCTCACCCCGCGCGGGCCAACCCTGCCCGCGCGAACCCACCGCTGCGGGTGCGGGCGGCCACTCCCCGCCCTTCGATCTCGACGCGCACCGTGCGGTCGGCGAGCACGCCGCTGCCGGCGTCGAGGCCCGGCCACGGGCCGCCCGCGGCCCGGAACCGCAGGGCCGCCTCGGCCGGCCAGGCCCCGCCGCGCGCGACCGGTACCAGGATCACCTCGCGCTCGCGGGCCCGGGCCACCAGCCGGCGGGCGTCCGCCGCGCGCACCGACCGGGGCAGCTCGGCCACCACCAGGCTCACGCCGTCGAGCAAGGCCGCCACCGCCGTGGCCCAGCGGTCGGGGGGAACCCGCCGGACCACGGCGAAGCGGTCGAGGGCCACGCCGGCTTCCGCCGCGGCCAGACCCCCGAAGCTGCCGTCGAGATCGACCGCGGCGGCCCACTCCCCCACCGCGGTGACCGCGGCGGCGAGGGCGAGGACGAGTGAGGTCACCCCCGCGCCCGCGGCACCGTCGACCGCGACCACCGCCCCGCGGCGCAGCCCGCCGCCGGGGATCAGGGCGCCGAGCGGACCGGGGACCTCCACCACCCGCTCGTGGGCCGCGCTGACCGGCCGGGCCCGCCGGGCGGTGTCGGCCAGCGCGGCGCGCGCGTCGTCGTCACGCCGGGGCAGGGGGGCGACGGGGGCGGGAGCCATCCCCCATGTATACCGAACACATGTTCGGTCAGGCAAACGAGTGGGGTCAACCCAGGCGGGCCGACGCGAACGCGAGCGACATCCCGGCCACGAACAGCGTGATCATCGTGACCACCAGCATCCGGGTCTGCGCCGAGATCGCCTGCGCCAGCTCCATCCGGAACAGTCCGGTCAGCGACTGCTCCATTGCCCGCATCTCCGCCCGGAGTGAGCGAGTCTCGACTCGCGCACTCGAGATCTCGGACCCCAGCTCGGACCGCGCACTCGAGATCTCGGACCCCAGCTCGGACCGCGCACTCGAGATCTCGGACCCCAGCTCGGACCGCGCACTCGAGATCTCGGAAAGCAGCTCCGTGCGCAGCACCTCGATGTCGCGCCGGGTCGCGACATCGGCCCAGCCCACCGGGGGCAGGTGCTCCATCAACGTGCCCGCCTCGTCAGACCCGAGCACCTGCTCGAGCCGCAAGTACAACGCATGCCGGCTCCGCTCGTCGATCGTCACGACCACTCCCTCGAATCCCGTGTGCTCACGCCATCGGGGGAAGTGGGATCAGGATACGACAGGCGTACGACCGGTACGGCCGTCAGTCCCCCGCGGGCTCGGGGGGCAGCACCGGCTCCACGCCGATGGCCCGCAACGCGTCGGGCGCCCAACCGGCGGCGGCGCCGTAGTAGCCGAAGAGGTGCTCGATCGCGTGGGCGACCTCGGGCTCCAGACCGGCCCAGCGCTCCGCGGGGGCCTCGACCGTCACCGCGCTCGAGTAGACGCTCACCCGGGTCGCGCCGAGGTCGAACAGCCGCCGGGCCAGCACGTCGGGCGGACGGCCGCCACCGGTCTGGTCGACCGAGGTGTAGGACTCGATGGCCATGCCGGTGATCGAGCGGTTGCAGTCGAAGATGCGCACGGTCGCGGTCGACCCGACGCGCGACGTCACGGTGATCGGTTGACCCATGCGGCGCAGACTACGCCACCGCGGTGCCCAGTCCGCTCCTCGAAGCGAGGGCCTACCAGGCCGCCGATTCGGGTTCGGGCACCTCGCCGACGTCGGTCATCATCCGCTTCTCGGCCCGCCGCCGCGCCGGGGCCGGGGACCCGGGGTTCGTGGCCACCCCCCGCAGGACGCGGGAGTCGGGATCGCGGGCCAGGGCCGAGAGCACCCGCGCCGGCGTCGATGGGTTCGCCGCCACCGCCGCCCGCAGGCCGCCGTCGACCGAGGACGCCGCGTCGACGAGCAGGCCCTCGGGCACGGACGGGTTGGCCAGCACCACGTGGGGCAGGTCGGCGAACAGGGTCTCGAGCGCGGCCGCCGGGCACGCCGGGTTCGCCGCGGCGCAACGGCTCACCGCGGGATCGGCGTCGGCCGTCAGCCGGAGGACCACCTCCGCCGTGGTGGCCGGATCGGCCGCCACCGCGCACCGCACACACGCGGCGGAGTCCTCGGCGAGCCGGGTGCGCACGTCGGCGGGGAGCGCCGGATGGTGGGCCACCGCCGTCCGCACGTCCACGCGGGGATCGAACGCGAGCGTGCGCACCACGTCGGGTCCGAGCGCGGGGTTCGCAGCCAGCTCGACCCGCACCGGCGTCTCCGGGTCACGGGCGAGCAGCTCGATCGCGGCGACGCTCAGCGCCGGGTTCGCGGCGACGGCGGTCCGCATCGGGGCCGTCCCGGTGCTCGCGAGCGCGTCGGTGACCGTGGTCGGCAACGCCGGATGGCCGGCCACGCGCCGACGCACGTAGGCGACGCCGGTGTCGAGCAGCTCGAGCAGCGTCGGGACCGGCGTCTTCGGGTCGAGCGCGGCGAGCAGCTGCTCCACCTCGCTCCCGCCCCGGCGCCGGCGCTCGTGGAAGTCGGCCTGCACCGACGCGTCGCTCCACATCAGCAGGTCCACCGGCGCGACGATCACCGGGTCGGTGGAGGCCTCGCGCCGACGCTCCGACTGCGCGACCACGTACACGTCGCCGTCGAGCATCCCGAGCTCGGCCACGGCGGCGCCGCGCCGGAGCAGGTGCGCGACCAGCACCGCGGGGATCCGGATGCGGCCCTCCTCGGACTCGACGGTGATGTCGCCGAAGCGGGAGTCGCCGAGGTACACGGAGTCCCGCACCGCGGGCACCTCGGGCACGGGCGGGATCGCCGCACCGCACGCGGCCACCACCTGCCCGCCGAGGACGAGCGCATCGGCGCGCCACTCGAGCGTGCAGGCTCGGCCAGGCGCCGTGAGGACATGCGCGCCGACCGCGTCCGCGAACGCCCGCAGGTCGACCACGATGCGCCGGCCCGCACCGAGCCCGGGGACCTCGGCGGCGAGGCCGTTGCGCTCCCAGCCCCGGCTCGGGTGGTAGGTCACGAAGCCCAGCCAGGCGTAGTCACCGCCCTGACCGATGCTGCGCACCACCCTCGCCTCCACGGCGGTCACCGCCGTGGGTACTGCGAGGAGCGCGTCCACGCAGGCGGCGAGCACGGTGCCGTCGGTGCGCAGCCGCAGCGGCGGTTCGAGCGCGATCTCGGACGGAGAGGGAACCGGCATATCTGCCATTCCCTTCGGCCGATCCGGACCGGAACTGGAGGCCCGACGTGCGATCGCGGCGGTGATTCAGACGAAGAGCCGGCCCGGCGGCGGGGGCAGACCTCGCCAGCAGAGCTGCTCCATGAACACCCACGTGCGGCGGTGGATCGCGCTCGGGCCGCACGCGGCGAGCGCCATGCGGTGCACCGGCGCCGGATAGCCCACGTTCGACTCGAAGCAGTACGGCGGGAAGTGCTCGGCCTCGTCGCGCATGATCGCGTCGCGCGTGACCTTGGCCACGCAGGACGCGGCCGCGACCGAGAGCACCGACGTGTCGCCCTTGACCACGGTGGTGACGCGGTCGCCGAGCCCGAGGTAGTCGTGCTTGCCGTCGAGCACGATGCGGTCGGGCTCGAAGCCCGCGTCGGCGAGCTGGGCCAGCGCGCGGGTCGCGGCCATCCGCAGCGCGGCGGTCATGCCGAACGCGTCGCACTCCTCGTGCGACGCGTGCCCCACCCCGATCGCGCGGGCCCACGCACGCACGGCGACCGCGGCCCGTTCACGCTCGGGCCGCGTGAGCAGCTTCGAGTCGCGCACGCCGCGCAGGTGCACGTCCCCCGGCACCACCGCGGCGACCGTCACCGGGCCGGCCCACGCGCCGCGGCCCACCTCGTCGATGCCGACCACCACCTGCTCGCCCGCCGCCCAGCACCTCCGCTCGAGCCGCAGCGTCGGCGAGGGGGTCGCGGTGGTCACGCTCGGGACCGTAGCGCTCCGCGGTTGCGGGCGGCCGGACCGGGCGGGCCCGACCCGCCCGTCAGTGGACCTGGCGGTCGAGCCCCTCCCAGTAGGGAGCCCGCAGCTTGAACTTCTGGAGCTTGCCGGTGGCCGTGCGCGCCAGCTCGGGCGGGAAGTCGACGCTCTTCGGGCACTTGTACCCCGCGAGCAGCGTCTTGGTGTGCGCGATGAGCTCGTCCTCGGTGGCCGACGTACCGGGCGCGAGCACCACGAGCGCCTTGACCGCCTCCCCCCACTTCTCGTCCGGCACGCCGATCACCGCGACCTCGGCCACCGCCGGGTGCTGGAACAGCGCGTCCTCCACCTCGATCGACGACACGTTCTCGCCCCCGGAGATGATCACGTCCTTCTTCCGGTCGGCGATCGTGAGGAAGTGGTCGGCGCCGATGGTGCCGCCGTCGCCGGTGTGGAAGTAGCCGTCGACGATCGCCTCCGCGGTGGCCTCGGGCTGACGCCAGTAGCCCTCGAACACCACGTTGCTGCGCGCGAGCACCTCGCCGCGGTCGTCGGTCTCCAGGCGTACGCCGATCGCGGGCGCGCCGGCCCGTCCGAGCCGGGCCGCGCGCTCGGCCGGCGTGAGCGGGTCGAGCTCGGCTCGCCTCCGGTTCATCGTGAGCAGCGGGCTCGTCTCGGTCAGCCCGTAGATCTGGATGAACTCCCAGCCGAGCTCGGTCTCGATCCGCTCGATGGTGCGCGTGGGCGGCGGCGCCCCGGCCACCACCATGCGCACCCGGTCGCGGCCGGGGATCGGGCCGTCCCACAGCGCCGCGGCGTCGAGCACCGCCGCCGCCACCGCGGGCGCGCCGCACAGCACGGTGACGCCGTGGGCGTCGATGCGGCGGAGGATCTCCGCGCCGTCGACCTTGCGCAGCACGATGTGGCGGCCGCCCATCCCGGTGATCATGTAAGGGACGCCCCACCCGTTGCAGTGGAACATCGGCAGCGTGTGCAGGTACACGTCACGGTCGTTGATGCCGAGCTGCCAGCCGAACGTGGCCGCGTTCAGCCACAGGTTGCGGTGGGTCATCTGCACGCCCTTGGGACGCGCGGTCGTGCCGCTCGTGTAGTTGATCGACGCGGTCGCGTCCTCGTTGCGGTCGGGCCACGGCGCCGGATCCACCCCGAAGCGGTACAGCACCTCGTCGGACTCGGACCCGATCACGTACCGGTGCGGCGCGGCGACCGACGCGAGCCCCTCGTCGAGCTCGGGGTCCACCAACAGCACGGACGCCCCCGAGTGCTCGACGATGTACGACACCTCGGGAGCGGAGAGGCGGAAGTTCACCGGCACGAGGACGCGACCGAACGCGCTCACCCCGAAGAACGACGTCAGGAGCCGGGCGGAGTTCTGGCTGACCACCGCGACCCGCTCGCCCAGACCCACCCCCAGGGCGTCGAGCCCGGCCGCCTGGGCCCGGGCGAGCTCGGCCATGCGCCCGTACGTGAGCTCGCCCCACGACGCGGCCGGCTGGTCCGGCTCGTCGACGACCCCCACGCGGGTGCCGTACACGAGCTCGGCCCGCTCGATGTGGTCGAGCACCGTCAACGGAACCTTCATCCCCCACCTTCTCCCGTGCCGTTTGCGTGCGGTTGCGTTCAGGAACCCGCGAACTGCCGTCCGGCCCACTCGACCACCGCCGTGGACCACGGCGCAAGCCGCGCGAGCAGCTCGTCGGCGTCGTCGCCGAGGGTCGCCACCACCTCGGTCTCCTGCGCGTCGGTGGCCGCCTCGATCGCGTCGCGCAGCGCACGACCCTCGTCGGTGATGTCGTCGCCGGCGACGAGCCCCCGCGCCCGGAGCGCTTCGTGCGCGTCGGCCTGCTCCTCCGCGCTCCACGACCCCGAGACGGAGCTGATGAGCGGGCCGCGCCACAGGTCGGTGAGCACGCACAGCTCGCACGGATCGAGGCCCGCCGCGGTCCAGGCGTTGCGATGGGACTCGTGCCGGCGCTCCCGGATGCGCTCGCACGCGCGCCACACGTCGACGAGCGGATCGTCGGTCCAGCCCCGGGCGCGGTGTGCGACGGCGAGCGGGTGCCCCGCGACCGGGCCGGCGTCAGCCGCGCGGCGGGCCAGCACGGCGGCGCGGTCGAGGCCGTCGGGATCGGGCCCGAGGATCTCGCGGACGTACCCGGTGGCGGCGCGCTCGCGCACCGCGAGCAGCACGTCGGGCGTGGTCGCGGCCCAGGCCTCGTCGACCGCGGCAGCGACCGAGGCCGGCCGCACCGGCACGAGCAACGCCGCCGCGGCCACACCCGGAACCGGGCCGAGCGCGCCGATCCGTCCGCCGAACATCGTGGCCCCGGGACCGATGCCCAGCTCGCGGAAGCCGGTCTGGGCCTCGGGCATGAACCACGCCTCGGCCAGCATGCCGTCGGCCCGGGCCCGCAGCCGGCGACTCACCGCGCGCACGTGCTCGGCGTCGGGCCGGGCCGCGCTCACCGCTCCCCCTCGAGCTGCCCGCTCACGGCGGCTCCGCCGCCGGGCCGCTCGGGCCCCGGCTCGCCTCGCGCCGAGCCGCTCCCGTCGAGGAAGCTCGCCTCGAGCATCGCGACGTTGGCGGCTTCGGCGGGGTCGGCGTCGGTGTCGAACCACGCGTCGAGCATCTCCACCGCCACGGGGCCGCTCGTGGCCCGCAGGCTCATCACGAGCACGTTCGCGTCGTTCCACCGCCGCGCGCCGGCCGCGGTGGCGGCGTCACCGCAGAGCGCGGCGCGCACGCCCCGGACCTTGTTGGCCGCGATGGACACGCCGGTGCCCGTCCAGCAGCACAGCACGCCGGTCGCGCACGTGCCGTCGGCGACCAGCTCCCCCACCCGGCGGCCGACCTCGGCCCACCCCTCGGTGCCACCACCCGGCGGCCCGACGAGCACGACGTCGTGCCCCCGCGCCGCGAGCTCCGCCAGCACCGCGTCCGTGAGGGGCGTCGTCTCGTCGGACCCGACCGCGATGCGCATGGCCGCAGACTAGGGAGTCGCCGCCGCGCCCGACACGAGCGCGGCCCGGACCTCGGCCAGCGTGGCGAACGGGACGAACGGGATGCCGTGGCGGGTGCACCACTCGGCCAGGGTGCCCTTGGCGAACACGACGTCGGCGAGCAGGGCGGCCTTGTAGTCGCTCGCGCCGTCGCCGACCAGGACGGTCGTCCGGCCGGCGTACTTCGCATCCTTGATCGGGGCCTGCTTGCACACGCCACAGCTCGAGCACGCGCAGCACCGGTCCTCGTGGGGGAACTCGAGCCGGCCGGTCGCCCAGTCGACCGTGTTGGTGAGCACGGGCACCCCGAGCGCCGCGCTCACCTCGGTCGCGTAGAAGCCGAACCCGTCGGAGACCACGAGCACATCCGCGCCCGCGGCCCGCAGGTCCGCGACGAGCGCGGCTGCGTCGGGGTCGACCTCCACCTCGCGCGCGACGGCACGCAGCGTGACCTCGTCGGGGTCGAGGAGGTCCCACTCGTCGAGCAGGCACACGCGGCTGCCGATCTCGCCTCGTTCGTACGCGTCCGAGACCGCGCGCCACTCGGGGGACGCGAGCCGTTCGAGCAGGTGGACGCCGGAGTCGACGCTGGTGATGGTCCCGTCGAAGTCCAGGAAGACCGACGCCGTGGCGAGGTCGAGCGCGGCCATCAACCGAGGCTACCCCCACAAATCGGACAAGATGTCGGTCGTATGCTTCCCCCGGTGACTCCCCGACCCGTCGCCATCGTCCCCCACACGCACTGGGACCGTGAGTGGTACGAGCCGTTCCAGGCGTTCCGGCTCCGGCTCGTGGGTCTCCTCGACGAGCTGATCCCCCTGCTCGACCGCGACCTCTCCTACGCGCGGTTCCTCCTCGACGGCCAGACCGTGGTCCTCGACGACTACCTGGCGATCCGGCCGGAGCAGGCCGGCGCGATCACCCGCCTGGTCGCGAGCGGCCGCGTGTCGATCGGGCCGTGGGAGTGCCTGATGGACGAGTACATGGTCTCGGGCGAGACCATGGTCCGGAACCTCCAGCGGGGCATGGTCCGGGCGTCCGAGCTGGGCGGGATGATGCCGATCGGCTACCTCCCCGACATGTTCGGCCACGTGGCCCAGATGCCGCAGCTGCTGCGCCTCGCGGGGATCGAGCACGCAGTGGTGTGGCGCGGCGTCCCCGCGGCCGTCGACAAGACGGGGTTCTGGTGGATCGCCCCCGACGGGTCGCGGGTGCGGGCCGAGTACCTCTACGGCTCGTACTCCAACGGCCGCGACCTCCCTGCCGACCCCGAGAAGCTGGTCGCCCGCGCGCGCGGCTACCAGCACGAGCTCGGCGACGTGCTCCTCGACGGCGGCGGCCTCCTGCTGATGAACGGGACCGACCACCACATGCCCCAGGCCGGGCTCGGCGCGGTGGTCGCCGCCGCGAACGCGTCGCAGGACGAGTACGCGTTCTCGATCACCTCGCTACCCGAGTACCTCGCGGACCAGCCGATCGACGGCCTGCCCGAGTGGCGCGGCGAGCTGCGCTCGGGAGCGCGCGCGAACGTGCTGATGGGGGTGGCGTCCAACCGCGTCGACGTGCACCAGGCCTGCGCGTCGGCCGAACGGTCGCTCGAGCGCCGGGCCGAGCCGCTGAACGCGCTCTTCACGCCCCCGGAGCGGTTCCCCGCCCGCCTGCTCGACGAGGCGTGGACCCTCCTCGTGCTCAACAGCGCGCACGACTCGTCGTGCGCGTGCAGCGCCGACGAGGTCGTCGACGCCGTGATGCAGCGGTACCAGGAGGCGCGCCACCTCGGCGACGCCCTCACCCGCGCCGCCGTGCGCGCCTTCGCGCGCGAGGTGGCGGCGTCGCCCGAGCACATGGTCGTCGTGAACCCCACCGCGGCGGCCCGCGCCGGAACGGTGACGCTCACCGTCCCCGGCCGCGGCCCCCTCCACTACGTCACCGCCGACGGCACGGCCTGCCCCACCCAGGTCGTGGCCACCACCACCGCCGACGGCCTCTCCGCGGTCGTGGTGGGCCAGAAGATCCGCTGGGTGATCGACATGATGCGCGGCCACGAGTTCGCCGGCCGCCCCGCCACCGCGGCGGAGCGCACGATCGCCGACGACGGCACCGTCGACGTCGTGGTCACCGCCGCCGCGCCCGGCGACCCCCTCCTCGACCTCGACGACCTCCGCGGGGAGCTCCTCGCCGACGGCGAGCACGGCCGCACCATCCGGATCCGCCAGGAGCTGCCCCCCACCCGCGAGGTCGTGATCGGGATGCCCGCGATCCCGGGCTACGGCTGGCGCACGATCCGGGCCGAGGCCGGCGCCGGCCCGGAGGCCGATCTCACCGGCGAGCCCCGCGTGCTCGCGAACGAGCACCTGCACGTCACGGTCGACCCGGCCGACGGCACCCTCACCCTCACCACCCCCGACGGCGTCACGGTCGTGGGTGCGAACCGGCTGGTCGACGGCGGCGACGGCGGCGACACCTACAACTACTCGCCGCCGGTCGAGGACTACCTCGTGGAGCGGCCGGAGTTCGTGCAGGTGCGCACGCTCGAGTCGGGACCGGTCCGGGCCCGCGTCCTCGTCGACGCGCTCTACCGCTGGCCCGCCTTCGCGGTCGGCGACCGGATGGCGTGCGGGCGCCGCGCCGACGAGACCGCCCTCGTCGAGGTCCGCACCACCCTCGAGCTCCGTGCGCACGAGCGGTTCCTGCGGGTCCACGTCGAGCTGGACAACCGCGCGAAGGACCACCGGCTGCGCGCGCACTTCCCGCTGCACGGCCCGGTCGCAGGATCCGACGCCGAGTGCGCGTTCGCGGTCGTGCACCGGGGGCTCGCGGCCGAGGGCGGGCCGCACGAGCCCCCGCTCCCCACGTTCGTGTCGCGCCGCTTCGTCGACTGCTCCGACGGCACCGTCGGTCTCGCCGTCCTCCACGACGGCCTCCTCGAGTACGAGGTGGTGGACGGCGGCACCGAGCTCGCGCTCACCCTCCTGCGCGCCACCGGCTACCTGTCGCGCGGCGAGCCGGCCCTGCGGCCGAACCCGGCCGGACCGCTGCTCCCCGTGCCCGGCGCGCAGGTCCAGAAGCCGCTCGCACTCGAGTACGCGCTGCTCCCCCATTCCGGCACCTGGGCCGACGCCGCCCTGCACGACGCCGCCGACGAGTTCCTCGTGCCCTTCGAGCGGGCCGCGGCCGGCGACGGCGACCGGCCGGTGTCGGGGCAGGCGCTCGCGGTCGACGGCGCCGCGGTGTCGGCGCTCACCCGCGAGCCCGGCGGGCTCGTGCTCCGCCTCTACAACCCGCGCCGCGTCCCGACGACCGCCACGATCCAGCGCGACGGCGATCCCGTCGACGGCTGGGTGGTGGACCTCCTCGGCGCGCCGCTCGAGGCGTTCTCCGGCGCGGTGGACCTGCGCCCCGCCGAGATCGTGACCTTGCGCCTCAGCTGACCGAGAACACCGCGACCGGCTCGGGGAACCCCACGAGGTCGCGCGTACCCCGGGCCACGACCGCGGTGGGATCGTCGAGGCTGTCCGCGGTCGCGGCGTCGAACAGGATCTCTCCCGGCGCGGCGGTCGCGACCAGGCGTGCGGCGAGGTTCACCGGCGGGCCGAACACGTCGCCGCCGCGGGTCACCACCTCACCGGACGCGAGCCCGACCCGCATCGGGGGCAGGTCGGGATCGGAGACCAGCGACGTCGCGATGGCCAGGCCCTCGGTGGCCGAGCCGGCGACGAACATCGCCTCGTCGCCGATCAGCTTCACGAGGCGCGTCTTGCTCCCGGTGCTGGCTTCGTGGGCGCGCTCCTCGAACCGGCGCAGCAGCGCGTCGACCTGGGCGGGCTTCAGCAGGTGGCCGAGCGCGGTGAAGCCGACGAGGTCGGCGAAGCCGACGGTGAGCTCCGTGGTGCTCTCCTCCGTCGGGGGAAGGCCCCACAGCGCGTAGCGCCGACCCGCCACCGACAGGTGGTGCGCGTGCACCCGGAGCACGGTGTCCTGGAGTCCGGGGAGCACCTCGCGTCCGATCTCGGCGTAGCGCTCGGCCACCGCGATGTTGTCGCCGCCCCCGGCGCGCAGGGGCGCCTCGATCGCCGCCCGCACCTGCGACACCTCCGCGTCGGCGAGGCTCGCGAGCGCGGCGCCGGTGACCCGGGCCAGGTGCACGGTCTCGGTCTCGCCCCAGATCTCGATCGACCGGGCGTACCAGGCGAACAGGGCGACGTCGGCTTCGCTGCACGCGCCGCGTCCGCGCTCCTCGAGCCCGAGCGCGGCCCACAACCGAGCGGCGACCTCGGGGCCGAGCCCCGCCTGCCCCGCGGCCTCGGCGACCGACATCCGCCGGGCGCCGCCCAGGATGGCCCGTTGCACCGGGACCGCGTGCAGCCAGCGTTCCTCGTCGGCCAGCCGGATCTCGTCGAGATCGGCGCCGGCGGCCAGCGCGAGCTCGAGCAGGGCCCGCCGCTCCGCCGCGTCGGGTGCGGCGGGGTCGTACAGCCCGGCGGCGGCGAGGTCGTCGAGGTTCACGAGCCCTCCCCCGTGGCCCCGAGCAGGGCCTCGCCCGACGCGGGACCCGAGGTCCAGTCGGGATCGAGGCCGGGGATGCGCACCGCCGTGCCGGCGGGCGCGTCCCACAGCAGCGCCGGCCGCGCGCCGTGCCAGCGCACCGCGTACGACAGCACGCCACCCGCGACCGGCGCGTCGCGCACCTCCACCGGTTGTCCCCGCCACGCCGTCGGGAACTCGGCGCACAACGCGACGGGACTGCTCACATCGCGTGCGTCGTGCACGAGCAGGCGCCGCACGGCGAGCAGGAACTCGGCGTCGTCGGCGATCGCGGCCGCGTCGTCCCACGACGCCGGCTCGGGACGGGTCGCGGCCCGGCGCCGCTCGCGCGCACCCAGGTGCCGCCACGCCGTCTCGGCCTCGGCGTCGAAGCCCCAGTCCTCGAGTGCAGCCGCCACCACCGGTCCCGGGTTGCGCGACTGACCCCGCAACAGGACCTCGGTCCGGGCCGCGCGGATTCGCGCCTCGAGCGGTCGGTCGGGGAGCTGCACCTGCATGCCGCGCTCGAGCACCCGCGACCAGCCCCGGGCCACGCCGGCCGCGTCCGGCAGCGCGCGGACGTCGAACCGCGGGACCTCCTTGCCCCGGGTCAGGACGGCCCGGAACGTGGTGCGGTGCGCGACCGGATGGAGGAACGCCACCTCGAGGCGCGCCGACCGGTCACGCGCGCCGGGGAACCGGCCGGTCAGGGCCCGTCCGGTGGTGACCGGGATCAGCACCGGCGACCCGACCGAGCGCGCCCAGCGGGAGGGCGCCCGCAGCGTCGAGAGCACGAACACCTTGTCGATCATCACCCGGGTCCCGTCGGCGATGACGCTCCCCGGCCCGCGCAGCGCGAACGCGAGGACGAACGGCGCGGGCGACTGGTTCTCCACCTCGATCACCAGCGGGTGCCCGGTCTCCGCGACCGCGTACACGCGCTGCACGGCGTCGCCGCCGGGAACGCGCATCACGGTCTCCACCACCGCGACGTCCTTCACCCGGTGCTGGCGCACCGCGACCTCGTTGGCGGGGACGTGCCAGCGGTCGTCGCCGCCGATCCACCATTCGCACGTCCACGCGGCGTCGGCCGGGGTGATCGTGCCCACGGCGTCGACGCTCGCGGGCGCGCCGCCACCCACCACCCCGACGCTGATCGGTGCCGCCACGGTCACCGGAACCCGTGCAGCTCGGCCTTGGCCTCCCGGCCCATGAACGCGCCGAGGATGTCCTCCGGGGCGGAGCGACCCTCGATCACCGCGCTCACCATGCTCGCGATCGGCATGTCGACGGCGTGCCGGCGCGCCAGCTCCACGACCCCTCCGGCGGTGCGGATGCCCTCCGCGACCATCGGCGAGTCGCCCATGATCTCCTCCGCCGGACGGCCCCGGCCGAACTCGAAGCCGACCCGGCGGTTGCGGCTCAGGTCGCTGGTGCAGGTGGCCACGAGGTCGCCCACGCCCGCGAGGCCGGCGAACGTCAGGGGGTCGCCGCCGAGGGCCACGCCGAGCCGGGTCATCTCCGCGAGCCCGCGGGTGATCAGCGCGGCGCGGGCGTTGTCGCCGAAGCCGAACCCGGCCGCCGCGCCCACCGCGATCGCGATCACGTTCTTCGTCGCGCCTGCGATCTCGCAGCCCACGACGTCGGGGTTCGTGTAGACCCGGAACGCCGGGGTCATGAACAGCGCCTGGAGCCGCGTCGCCACGGCCGCGTCCGGCGTGGCGACCACCGACGCCGTGGGCTGGCCCTCGGCGATCTCGCGCACGAGGTTGGGGCCGGTCAGCACCGCGATGGCCTCGGGTCCGGCGCCGGGCACCTCCGCCGCGATGACCTCGCTCATCCGGGCGAGCGAGCCCTGCTCGATCCCCTTGGTGAGGCTGACCACGACGGCGCCCGGGGCGATGGCGACCGCGGCGGCGCGCAGCACGTCGCGGAACCCGTGCGACGGCACCGCCATCACCACGACGTCGGCGCCCCGGCACGCGACGGACAGGTCGTTGGTGGCGCGCAGGGCGGGATCGAGCGGGATCCCCGCGAGGTACTTCGGGTTCTCGTGACGCTCGTTGACGGCGTCCACCAGCTGCGGGTCGCGCCCCCAGAGCACCGTCTCGGCGTGCGAGCCGACCAGGCCGGCCACGACCGTCCCCCACGACCCCGCGCCGATCACGGCGCAGCGCGTCACCGGTGTCATCGTCGCGCTCCCGGAGCGGCTGTCGGCACGGCCGGTAGCATACGCAGCCCCATGGGAACCGCCCCGCAGCGCGCGTTCGGCGTCGCCGTCCCGGTGCGGGCGTTCCGACTCGGCAACACCCGCCTCGCGTCCGGCCTCGACGACACCACCCGCACGGCCCTCGCGCGGCGCCTCGCCGAACGGGTGGTCACCGCGACCGGAGACGCTCCGGTGGTCGTCGTGACGAGCGCACCCGAGGTCGTGGAGTGGGCCGGCGACCTGGGGATCGGCGTGGTGCCCGATCCGGGATCGCTCGACGCCGCCGCCCGCGTCGGCGTCGCCGAGCTGACCCGGCTCGGCTGCCGCCGGGTGGTGGTGGCGCACGCCGACCTCGCGTTCGTGACCGACTTCACCCCGGTGACCCGCGACGCCGGGGTCCCCACCGCGGTGCTCGTGCCGTGCCACCACGACGACGGGACCCCGGTGCTCTCGCTCCCCGCCGGCGTCGACTTCGCCTTCGCCTACGGCCCCGGCTCGTTCCGCCGCCACGTGCAGGTCGCTCGGGCCGCGGGGCTCGCGGTCCGCGTCGTGCGCGACCCGGCACTCGCGTTCGACGTCGACACCGTCGACGACGTATCCGTGCTCGCGCACCACGACCCCACTCTCCTCGGCGCCCGCATCCCGTCGAGCACCCCTCCCGCACCGCCCGAGGTGACCCCGCGATGACCGACCTCACCCCGTCCGTCGATCTCGACGTTCCCCGCCGCGTTCTCGCGGTCGGCGCCCACCCCGACGACATCGAGTTCGGATGCGGCGCGACGCTGGCGAAGTGGAGCGCGCAGGGATCCGTGGTGCACCTGCTCGTCCTCACCGACGGCTCGAAGGGCACCTGGGACCCCGCCGCCGACCCCGCCGCCCTGGCCGCCACGCGCATCGCCGAGCAGGACGACGCCGCGCGTGTGCTCGGCGCGTCCGGCGTGTCCCGCACCGAGCTCGTCGACGGGGAGCTCACCGACGGCGCCGCCGAGCGGGCCGCGGTGTGCGCGGTCATCCGGACCGTCCGCCCCGACGTGCTCCTCACCCACGACCCCTGGAAGCGGTACCGGCTGCACCCCGACCATCGCAACGCGGGCTGGCTCACGCTCGACGCCGTGGTCGCGGCCCGCGACCCGCACTTCTTCCCGGCCCAGGGCCTCGACCCGCACCGGCCCGACCGCCTGCTGCTGTTCGAGGCGGAGGACGTCGACCACTACGAGCGGGTCGCGTCGGTCGGCGCGAAGGTCGACGCGCTGCTCGCGCACCGGAGCCAGTGGCGATCCACCATGGGCATCGACCGCGGCACGCCCGGAGCCGAGGCCCAGCGGGCCGCGTTCGCCGAGAAGATCCGCGCCGAGGCGGCCCGCTTCGGGTCGACCATCGGGGGCGGGCTCGCCGAGGGCTTCAAGCGCATCGACGAGGTCTGACGCCCGCGGTCCGCCCGGGCCCGGACGCGACGAGGGGCCCCCGCAGGGGCCCCTCGATCGAGCGTTGCACGGAACGAGCTAGCGGCTCTTCCGGGCAGTGGTGCGACGCTTGGCCGGAGCCCGCTTCGCCGCAGCCTTGCGCTTGGCCGGAGCCTTGCGCTTGGCCGGAGCCTTGCGCTTGGCCGGAGCCCGCTTGGCAGTGGTCTTCTTCGCCGCTGCCTTGCGCTTCGCGGGTGCCCGCTTCGCCGCAGCCTTGCGCTTGGCCGGAGCCTTGCGCTTGGCCGGAGCCCGCTTGGCAGTGGTCTTCTTCGCCGCTGCCTTGCGCTTCGCGGGTGCCCGCTTCGCCGC
>JBAZYX010000053.1:0-26555 GCA_041659105.1 Acidimicrobiia bacterium | reverse complement strand
GTCGCCGACCACCTCCAGAGCATCCGCTCCGGCGCCGCTCCCCCACCCGACCGCAAGTACGTCGACACCGCGTTCGAGGCGATCCGCCGCCGCTACAAGACCTTCGGTCGCTACCTCGGCAAGGGTCTCGGCATCGACCAGCGCACCTACGACCGCCTCCGTCGCCGCTACACCACCAGGTACCGCGGCTGACGCACGCCGCCGGTAACCTGCGCGCGATGTCGGACCGCTTCTACTTCCGCCAGCTGCTCTCGGGCCGGGACTTCGCCCGCGACGACACGATCGCCCGGCAGATGGTCAACTTCACCTACCTCATCGGCGACCGCGAGAAGGGCGAGGCCGTGGTGGTCGACCCCGCGTACGGCGTGGGCGAGCTCGTCGACCAGCTCACCGCCGACGGCCTGCGCCTCGTCGGCGTGCTGGGCACGCACTGGCACCCCGACCACCTCGGCGGCGACCTCATGGGGCACCCGATCGAGGGCATCCGCGAGCTGGTGGGGCGCTCCGACGTCGACGGCCGCGTGCACCTCCAGCGGCCCGAGGCCGAGTGGGTGCTGCGGGCCACCGGCGTCTCCGACTCCGACCTCGTGCTGCACGACAGCGGCGACGTGGTGATGGTGGGCGACATCCCGATCACCCTCATGCACACGCCCGGCCACACGCCGGGGAGCCAGTGCTTCCACGTCGACGGCCGGCTCGTCGCGGGCGACACGCTGTTCCTCGACGGGTGCGGTCGCACCGACCTCCCGGGAGCGGATCCCGACGCGATGTACGAGAGCCTCACCCAGCGGCTCGCCACGGTGCCCGACGACACGATCCTCTACCCCGGCCACCTGTACTCCCCCGAGTCGTCGGCCTCGATGGGCGAGACCCGCCAGCACAACTACGTGTTCCGCATCCACAGCCTCGAGCAGTGGCGCACGTTCATGGGCCAGTGAGCGAGCGTCCCGCCCACGACCAGCCCATGACCGAGCAGCGAGCGGACGGCCCCGAAATGATGGGCCAGTGAGCGAGCGTCCCGCCCACGACCAGCCCATGACCGAGCCTCCCTTCGACATCCGGGAAGCGCGCATCGGCTCGGGCGTCGGCGCGGCGCTGACCGGGGCGCAGTGGCGCGAGCTCATGGCGCGCTACGGCGTTCCCGAGACCACCACCGACGATCTCGCGGCCGACCACCTCGAGCCCCCGACCGGCGTGTTCCTCGTCGCGTGGGACGGCGACGCCGCGGTGGGTTGCGGGGGCGTGCGCTCCCACGACGACACGACGGGCGAGATCAAGCGTATGTACGTCGCGCCCGACGCCCGCCGGCGCGGCGTCTCGCGCATCGTGCTGCGCGCGCTCGAGGACCGAGCGCGCGCGATCGGCTACACGCGCCTCGTGCTCGAGACCGGCACGAAGCAGCCCGAGGCGATCGCGCTGTACGAGAGCGAGGGCTACACGCGCATCGCCGGCTACGGCTACTACCGCGACGCGCCCGACTCTCGGTGCTACGGCAAGGACCTCGCGTAGCTACGACGGGTCGAACAGGACGTTGATCGACACCGGGCCCCGGAACGCGAGGCCCTGGATCACCGGCTCCGGCGCGTCGGGGTCGAGGCGCAGGTTCGGGAGCCGGTCGAGGATCGCCTCGAGCCCGACGCTCATCTCCATGCGGGCCAGGTGCATCCCCAGACACTGGTGCTGGCCGGTGCCGAAGGTGATGTGGTTCTGGGCCGGGCGGTCGATGTCGAAGTCCTCGGGGTGTGGGTAGCGGGACTCGTCGTGGTTGGCCGACCCGGTCAGGACGTTGATGACGGCGCCCGCCGGGACCGGGCATCCCGAGATCTCGGTGTCGCGCGTGGACACCCGGCTCACCTGGGTGACCGACGTCTCCCAGCGCAGCGTCTCCTCGATGACTGCGGGCAGCAGGGACCGATCGGCGACGACGCGGTCCATGAGGCCGGGGACGGTGAGGAGCGCGACGAGCGCGTTGCCCATCACCCGGAACGTGGTCTCCGCACCGGCCGGGAGGAGCAGGCGCAGGAAGCCGTAGAGCTTCTCGTCGGTGAGCTGCTGGCCCTCGATCTCGGAGTGCACGAGGTCGGAGAGGAAGTCGCCTGTGGGGTTCTTCCGCCGTTCCTCGACCAGCGGCTCCAGGTACGCGCGCATCGCGCGCGACGCGGCCATGCCCACTTCGGGGTTGAGCGGGCCGGTGTTGATCTCCTCGGCCCAGTGGTGGAACTGGTCGCTGTCGACGAGCGGCACGCCGACGATCCCGCAGATGACCTGCACCGGGTACTTCGCGGTGACGCTGGCGACGAGGTCGGCGCGGCCGGCCGGCGCGATCGCGTCGCAGAGCCGCTCGATGGTGGGCCGGACGAGCGCGTCGTCCCACTGCTCGAGCTGCGACGCGCGGAACGCGTGCGACACGAGGTTGCGGTACGCGCGGTGCTCCTTGCCGTCCATCGCGAGGATGAGCTCGCCCATGAACTGGCCGATGTGCTCGGCGTTGATCGACGACGAGAACGTCTCGCCGTCGCGCAGCACGGTCTCGACGTCGGCCCAGGTGGTCACCAGGTAGGACGGCCGGTCGAAGACCCCCATGGAGGACCCATCGACCTGCGCGACCGGGCACCGACTCCGCAGGTCCTCCCAGATCGGGTAGGGCTGGCCCGTGAAGAAGTCGACGTCGTAGGTGATCGGCTCGCTCGACTGCGTGGTCATGGTCCCCCCTGGGTGGCGCTGGCACGTCTGCCGCCACGCTAGTCAGGAACCCGATTACCCTGCGCCGCCGTGCCGGAAGTGCGCAATACGGGGCGCACGCGCCAGTTGGCCATCGGGGCCGCGTTGGTCGCCGTGGCCGCGCTGGCCATCCTCGCCGTGGCCTACCGGCTGTGGGACGCCAGCCTCCGGGTGCCGTTCGAGTACCTCCCGGCCGACAAGTCGCCCTACGCCTACGGACCCGACGCGTCCTTCTACCTGATGATCGTCAAGGGCGCGATCGACCACGGGTGGTTCCTCGACAACCCGAGCCTCGGCTACCCGTTCGGCCAGGCGCTCCACGAGTTCCCCCAGGGCCTCGACAACCTGAACCTGCTGATCCTCCAGGTGATCGGCTGGGTCACCGGCGACCCGTTCCTCACGGTCAACCTGTTCTTCCTGCTGACGTTCGTCGGCGTCTCGGTCGCGGCGTTCCTCGTCGGCTGCCGGCTCGGCCTCTCCCGCCTCGCGTCGGCGACGGTCGCGCTGCTGTACGTGTTCCTCCCGTACCACTTCGCGCGCGGCACCCCGCACGTGCTCCTGTCCGCGTACTGGCTCGTCCCCGTGGGCGCGTACCTCCTGGTGCGGGTGGTGTCGCCGCGACCGCCGTTCACCGCCGACGCCGACACCGAGCGCGGCTGGAAGGTGTCGTTCCGGAACCGGTCGGCGGTGCTGTGGCTCCTCGGATGCGCGGGCCTCGCGTCCACGGGCTCGTACTACGCCGCGATCACGCTGACCCTGCTCGTGCTCGTGGTGCTCGTCGACTTCGTGGCCCGCCGCGACCGCCGCACGCTCACCTCGGCCGGGCTCGCCATCGCGGCGGTCTTCGTGGTGATCCTGTTCAACCTGATCCCGACGTTCGTCTACTGGGTCGACCACGGCCGCAACCCCGACCTGGTGAAGCGGGGCCCGAGCGAGACCGAGGTCAACGGGCTGAAGATCTCCCAGCTCGTGCTGCCGGTCGAGGGGCACCGGATCCACGCGCTCGCCGAGGTCCAGGCCGACAGCACCCACTTCAGCGTGATCAACGCCGAGCGCGGCCAACAGCTCGGGGCCATCGGCGCTGTCGGATTCCTCGTGGTCGTCGGGGCGGTGTTCGTCGCGGTGCGCCGCCGGCGCTCCGACGACGATCCCCCACCGGAGCTGCCCACCGATCCTGCGCTCCCCGCGGTGCCGGCCGCACCACCCGGCGCGGTGCTGCGCGTGTTCGGGATCGCGACGCTCGCCGGCATCCTCGTCGCGGCGGTGAGCGGGTTCTCGCTCGTCATCTCCGGGATCGGCATCAAGGAGATCCGGTCGTGGAACCGGATCTCGGTGTTCGTCGGCTTCTTCGCGCTCGTCGCGGTGGGCTACGGCATCGACTGGGTCCGCCGGCGGCTCCCCGACCGGCCCTGGCGCCTGCCGGTCACCGTTGCGGTGCTCGCGTTGGTGGTCGTGGTCGGCGTGCTCGACCAGTACGCGCCGCGCTTCACCCCCGACTACGCCGCGGCCAAGACGCAGTTCGACTCCGACGCCGCGTTCTTCGGCCGGGTGCAGCGCACGCTGCCCGAGGGCGCCGCGGTCTTCAACCTGCCCTACGTCTTCTTCCCCGAGTCGGGCACGATCAACGGCGTCGGCCCGTACGACACCGCGCGGGGCTACCTCCAGACCGACGGGCTGAAGTGGAGCTGGGGGGGCGTGATCGGCACCGAGGCCGACTGGGCGGCCGGGGCCGCGCAGAGCCCGCCCGAGGAGATGCTCGACCGCATCACCGCCGTCGGGTTCACCGGCCTGGTGTTCGACCGGCGCGGGTACTCCGACGGCGGCCTCCGGGAGGCGTTCCTGCAGGAGCAGGTGGGCGAGCCCGTGTTCGAGAGCCCCGACGGCACCCTCGCCTTCTACGACCTCCGCCCGTGGGCCCGCGAGGCCCGCGCCCGGCTGGGGCCGGCGGGCATCCGCGAGAAGCGACGCGAGGCGCTGCGCGACGTAGGGGTCCCGGGCGCGCTCGGCTGAGCTGCTCCACTGGTCGCTGCGCTCGCTCGACCGTGGCCCCGTCGGTCCTTGCACACGACGCTCGCTACGCTCCCGACCTCTGGGTCGCTGCGCTCGCTCGACCGTGGCCCCGTCGGTCCTTGCACACGACGCTCGCTACGCTCCCGACCTCTGGGTCGCTGCGCTCGCTCGACCGTGGCCCCGTCGGTCCTTGCACACGACGCTCGCTACGCTCCCGGGCGTGACCCATCACGACCACGACCACGACCTCGACCCCTTCGCGGAGACCGAGGACCAGCAGGCGCTGCGCGCCCTCGCCCGCGACGTCGCCGACCGCTCGCTCGCGCCGATGGCCCGGCACTGGGACGAGACCGAGGAGTTCCCCCAGGCCTCCTGGGACGCGATGCGCGCGGCCGACCTCTTCGGCATCACGATCAGCGAGAAGTACGGCGGCATGGGCATGGGCGACATCGAGGCCGCGATCTGCCTGGAGGAGCTGGGCCGCGCGTGCGTCTCGTCCGCGATCCTGGCCCAGCTGACGTTCAACGGGCCGCCCCGCGCCATCGAGCACCTCGGTCACGACGCGATGAAGGAGAAGTGGCTGCCGATGGCGGCCAGCGGCGACGCGCTGTTCTGCATCGGGATCAGCGAGACCGAGGCGGGCTCCGCCGTGAACCACATGCGAGCCCGGCTCACCAAGGACGGCGACGGCTATCGCCTCGACGCCTACAAGAACTACGTGACCGGCGGGCACAAGGCACGCGTGTGCCTCGTGTGGTGCCGGTTCCCGGGGAGCGAGGGCGCCAAGGGCATCGGCGCCGTCGTCGTCGACCTCCAGGCACCCGGCGTCACGGTGGCGGGCACGCACGTGAAGATGGGCCTGCGGGGCACGAGCGAGGCCGAGCTCGCGTTCGACGACGTGTACATCGCGCCCGAGGACGTGCTGCTCGAGGGCAACCCGGACAACTCCGACTCGTTCAAGACCCTGATCAGCCACATCAACCACGAGCGCTGCGGGAACGCGGCGATGTGCATCGGCGCCGCGCAGGGCGCACTCGAGTACGCCATCGGCTACATGAACGAGCGCACGATCGGCGGCCGCCCGATCGCCGACCTCCAGGGTCTCCAGTGGAAGATCGCCGACATGGCCACCCAGCTCGAGGGCGCGCGGATGCTGCTCAAGCGCGCGGTGCACCTCGCCGGCCCGCACGGCACTCCCCCCGCACTCGAGACCGCCATGGCGAAGACGGCGGCCAACCTCGCGGCCAAGTTCGTGTGCGACGAGTCGATCCAGCTCCTCGGCGGCTACGGGTTCAGCCGCGAGTACCCGGTCGAGCGCACCTACCGCGACATCCGCGGCCTGTGCATCGGCGCGGGGACGGTGGAGATCCAGAAGAACTTCATCGGCTCGCAGCTGCTGCGGGGCGCCACGCCGTCCGGCGACGCGTGGCGGGCCCGCCGCGACTGACCCCGCCGTGACGCTGCGCCCCACCTACGAGCATCCACGCGCGCGGGAGTACACCGCCCCGGGTGGTCCGTGGGACATCCCGTCGCTCGACACCGTCCTCACCGACGCGGCGCGGCGCTCCCGCGGCGACCTGCTGATCGACGAGTCCAATGGCGTCCGGCTCGACGGCCGCGCGCTCGAGGCGATGGTGTCGCGCGCGGCCGGCGGTCTGCGCGCGAGCGGGATCGGCCGGGGTGACGTGGTGGCGTGGCAGGCGCCCAACTGGCACGAGGTCGTCGTGCTGTACCGCGCCGCGTGGCGGCTGGGCGCGATCGCCGCGCCGATCCACCACCTCGCCGGCGGGACCGAGATCGACGGGATGCTGGCGGCCGTCGACGCGAAGGTCTGGCTGCCGCGTGACGACGTCCGCGGGCCCCGGTCGCGCTTCGAGACGCTGCTCGAGGGACCGCCGGTCACCGTGTCGGACGCGCGCCCCGAGGACCTTGCCGCCGTCATCTTCACCGCGGGGTCGACGGGCGGGCCGAAGGCAGCCATGCACACGCAGCGCAGCCTCGCCTACAAGGGCCGGATGATGGCGGCCGTGCACGGCCTGCGCCGCCGCGACGTGGTCCTCATGCCCGCCCCGATCGCGCACGTGAGCGGCCTGCTCAACGGCGTGCTCGTCCCCGGCGCCGCGCCGTTCACCTCGTACCTCGTGGAGCGATGGGACACCGCCCGCGCGCTCGACACGATCGAGCGCGAGCGCGTGTCGTTCATGATCGGCCCGACCACGTTCTTCGTCGGGCTCATGCACGATCCCGCGTTCACCCCCGACAAGGTCGCCTCGCTACGGCTCGTGTCGAGCGGCGGCGGTGGGGTCAGCGCGGCGTTCGTCGAGGAGGCGAGCCGGGTCCTCGGATGCCGGGTCAAGCGCACCTACGGCTCCACCGAGGCGCCCACGGTCGCGACGAGCCGCGCCCGCGACTCACGCCGCCGCGCCGCCGAGACCGACGGGCGCGCCATCGGCGCGGTCGAGCTCCGGGCCACCGACCCCGAGACCCACCGGGCCGTCCCCACCGGCGAATCGGGCGAGCTCTGGGTCCGGGGACCGGAGCTGTTCAGCGGGTACGCGAAGGCCGAGCAGACGGCCGCGGCGATCACCGACGGCTGGTTCCGCACCGGCGACCTCGCGACCATCGACGCCGACGGATGGCTCAAGATCGTCGGCCGGATCAAGGACATCATCATCCGCGGCGGCGAGAACATCTCCGCGGCCGAGGTCGAGCACGTGCTCGAGGGCCACCCCGCGGTGAAGCAGGCGGTCGCCGTCGGGTACCCCGACGACCGGCTCGGTGAGCGGGTGTGCGCGTTCGTGCTCGCGTCGGGTCCCTTCGACCTCGACGCGTGCCAGGCGTGGTTCGCCGAACGGGGCGTCGCGCGCTTCAAGACGCCCGAGCGGGTGATCGTGCTCGACACCTACCCGCTGCTGGCCGCGGGCAAGCCCGACCGCGGCGCCCTGCGCGAGCGGGCGGCCGCTTCCTGACGAAGCGACCGCCCGCGACCCACCGGGGATTCCGGGCCCCGCCGGGTGCACGAGCCGAGGATGGACGGCACGCGTGAAGGAACGACCCCGACACGCGTGTGGATCGTGTGAGGGCGCGCTGAGGAGCCGCTCAGCCGCGCGTCACGCCGTGGATCAGATGACGCCGGTGCCCGCGGCGACGCGGGGTCGCAGCAGCGCGGCGAGCCGCACCCGGTGGTACGCGGCGTCGCCGAAGGTGAGCTGGTCGAGCTGGGAGCGCTTCAGGAACAGGTGGAGGTCGTGCTCCCAGGTGAAGCCGATGCCGCCGTGCACCTGGAGGCCCGACGCCATCACCCGCTTCGACGCGTCGGCCGTCCACACCTTCGCGGTGGACGCCGCGACCGACGCTTCGGGGTCGCCCGCGCCGATGCACCAGGCGGCCCAGTAGACGGTCGAGCGCATGCCCTCGACGTCGACGAGCATGTCGGCGCAGCGGTGCTTGAGCGCCTGGAAGCTGCCGATGGGGCGGCCGAACTGCACGCGGTCCTTCGCGTACTCGACGGTCATCTCGAGCACCTTGCCCGCGCCGCCGAGCATCTCGGCCGAAGCGAACACCGCGCCCCGGTCGAGGAGCGCCTCCACGGCGTCGGCGCCGCCGACCCGCTCGGCCGGGGTGGCCGAGAAGTCGAGCCACGCCAGCTCGCGGGTGCGGTCGATGGCCGGCTCGGCGGTCGGGCGGCCGACGGCGTCGAGGTCGACGAGGAACAGGCCGGGGCCGTCGGGGGCGGCCGCCACCACGATCACGAGTGACGCCGAGGGCGCGGCGAGGGTGGGGTCGGCGCGGCCGTCGAGCGCCCACGCGCCGCCGGACTCGGTGGCCCGCACGGCGTCGGCCCGGGCGCTCCACGCCACGGCCCCGACGGCCTCACCCGCGACCATCCGCTCGACGTCGGCGGTGCGGCCGGCGGCGTCGAGCACGTCGATGGCGAGCACGGTGGACGCGAACGGGACAGGTGTGGCGTGCCGACCGATCTCCTCGAGCAGCACGGCGAGCTCCACGGTGCCGAACCCGAGGCCACCCCGCTCCTCGGCGAGGGCGACGCCGAGCCAGCCCTGCTCGACCATGGCCGCCCAGATGCGGTCGCTCTGGCCGCCACCGGCCTCCACCACTTCGCGGACGGCCTCGGGCGGCGACACGCCGTCGAGGAGCTCGCGCGCGCCGTCGCGCAGGGCGGTCTGGTCTTCCGAGAGGTCAAAGTCCATACGGGTGCGGAGGCTAGCCCGCGGGCCCGGGCGACTCCGGGGTCGTCGGGCGGCGCCCGATAGGCTGCGACCGAAAGCACCGTCCACCCCATCCCCGAAGGAGCGGTACGCGTGAGCGGAGCGTCGAGCGAACCCCCCGTCGTTCTCCACTACGACGGGAAGGAAGTCGAGCTCCCCGTCGTGCGCGGCACCGAGGACGAGCTGGGCATCGACATCGCCAAGCTCCGGGCGCAGACGGGGATGATCACCCTCGACTACGGGTTCATGAACACCGGCTCGTGCCAGTCGGCGATCACCTACATCGACGGCGACGAAGGCATCCTCCGCTACCGCGGCATCCCCATCGAGCAGCTCGTCGAAGGTCACACGCCGTCGATCATCGAGACGTCGTACCTGCTGATCTACGGCAAGCTGCCCAACCAGGCCGAGCTGGACGAGTTCCGGTTCGGCGTGCGCAAGCACACGCTCCTCCACGAGGACGCCAAGCGCTTCTTCGACGCCTTCCCCAAGGACGCGCACCCGATGGGCGTGCTGTCGTCGGTGGTGAGCGCGCTGTCGACCTTCTACCCCGACAGCATCGATCCCCACGACCCCGAGCAGGTCCAGCTCTCGATCATCCGGCTCATGGCCAAGGCGCCCACGATCGCGGCCTACTCGTACAAGCGCTCGATCGGGCAGCCGTTCCTCTACCCGAACAACAAGCTCGACCTCATCGAGAACTTCCTCACGATGATGTTCGCCGTGCCGTCGGAGCCCTACGAGGTCAGCCCGACGGTGCTCCACGCGATGAAGGTGCTGCTCATCCTGCACGCCGATCACGAGCAGAACTGCTCCACGTCCACCGTGCGGCTCGCGGGGTCGAGCGAGGCCAACCTGTACGCGTCCGTCGCGGCGGGCATCAACGCGCTGTGGGGCCCGCTGCACGGCGGAGCGAACCAGGCCGTGATCGAGATGCTCGAGCGCATCCGCGACGACGGCGGCGACACCAGCAAGTTCGTGAACAAGGCGAAGGACCCCGACGACCCCTTCCGCTTGTCCGGCTTCGGCCACCGCGTCTACAAGAACTACGACCCGCGGGCGAAGATCATCAAGGGCCTCGCCGACCACGTCCTCGCCGAGCTCGACGGTGGCGACGAGCTCATGGACCTCGCGCTCGCGCTCGAGGAGGTCGCGCTCAACGACGACTTCTTCGTCGAGCGGCGGCTGTACCCCAACGTGGACTTCTACTCGGGGCTCATCTACCGGGCGATGGGCTTCCCCACCAACATGTTCACCGTCCTCTTCGCCATGGGCCGCCTTCCCGGGTGGATCGCCCACTGGAAGGAGATGATGGAGGACCCGAAGACGAAGATCGGCCGGCCCCGTCAGATCTACACGGGCCCCCCGCTGCGCGACTACGTCGACGTCGAGCAGCGCGACTGATCCACCCGCACACCACCGATGGACCTCACGCCCACCCCTGAAGAAGCCGCGTTCCGCGCCGAGGTGCGCGACTGGCTCAAGGCGAACCTCCCGTGGGAGTACGGCAAGGGCCTGCCCCCGCGCTTCGACGACCTCGCCGAAGAGGTGCAGTTCGGTCGGGAGTGGCAGGGCAGGCTCGCCGAGGGCCGCTGGGTCGGCGTCGCGTGGCCGGAGGAGTACGGCGGGCGGGGCGTCGGCGCGGTGGAGCACTTCATCGTGATCGAGGAGCTCGCCCGGGCGCGTGCCCCCGAGCTCGTCGGCCGGATCGGCATCAACCTCGTCGGCCCCACGCTGCTCGCGCACGGCACGCCGGAGCAGAAGCAGCAGTGGCTCACCGAGATCCTCCCGGCCCGCCAGATCTGGTGCCAGCTGTTCAGCGAGCCCGGGGCGGGCAGCGACCTCGCGGCCGTCGCCACCAAGGCCGTGCGCACCGAGGGCGGCTGGATCCTCGACGGCCAGAAGGTGTGGACGAGCTTCGCCCAGTTCGCCGACTGGGGCCTGTGCCTCGCCCGCACCAACCCCGACGTCCCCAAGCAGCAGGGCATCTCGGCGTTCGCGATCGACATGCGCGCGCCGGGCGTGGAGGTGCGGCCGCTGCGTCAGATCACCGACGAGGCCGAGTTCAACGAGGTCTTCTTCGGCGAGGTGTTCGTCCCCGACGACCGCCTCATCGGCCCGCTCGACCAGGGCTGGAAGGTCGCCAACTCCACGCTCACCCACGAGCGGGGCGTGAACCCCCGCCAGCTCGTGATCCACATCCAGCTGCTCGAGGAGCTCCTGCTCCTGGCCGAGGAGGCCGGCGCGTTCGACGACCCCCGCCTGGCCCCCCGGCTCGGCCAGGCCGCGGCCGAGGTGCGGCTGTTCCAGCTCCACAACTGGCGCACGCTCTCGCGGGTGGCCAAGGGCCAGCCGCCCGGCCCCGAGGGCAGCGCGCTGAAGCTCTACTGGAGCGAGATGAGCAAGCGGCTCCACGACACCGTGATGGCCGTGCTCGCCGAGAGCGCGCCGCTGTGGTTCGGCGCCGAGCACAACCCCGGCGGCGGCACGTGGCAGCGGTCGTGGCTCTACTACCAGGCCTCGTCGATCTGGGCCGGCACCAACGAGATCCAGCGCAACATCCTCGCCGAGAAGGTCCTGGGCCTCCCCCGCGAGCCCAAGTAGACACCCCCCGATCGCTTTTGGCGTCACTCGTGCCGCTGTCAGCGGCACGAGTGACGCCAAAACGGGTTGGGTGGTTCCTGGCATGATGCCACGATGGACTTCGAGACCATCACGTACGCGGTCGACGGCCACGTCGCGCTGCTGACGCTCAACCGTCCCGACGCCGCGAACGCGCAGAGCTCGCGGATGATCGACGAGATCGACGCCGCGCTCGACCTCGCCGACGACGACGACGAGGTGCGCGTCGTCGTGCTCGGCGGGGCGGGCAAGCACTTCTCGGCCGGCCACGACCTCAAGGACATCCTGAGCGGCGCCGACGAGTGGGCGCAGATGCGCGACACGCCCGAGGGCAAGCTCCGCCACGAGCAGGTCATGTACTGGGACAAGTGCCTGCGCCTGCGCAACTTCCGCAAGCCGACGATCGCATCGGTGCACGGCGCGGTCGCCGCGGCCGGGCTCATGCTCGCCTGCATGTGCGACCTCATCGTCGCCGCCGACGACACGCGCTTCTCCAACCCGGTCGCCCGGATGACCGGTGTGGGCGTCGAGATCCTCGTGGAGCCGTGGGAGCTCGGGCCCCGCAAGGCCAAGGAGTTCCTCTGGTGCGCGGAGACCATCACGGCGCCCGAGGCCGAGCGCTTCGGCCTCGTCAACAAGGTGGTGCCCCGCGACGAGCTCGACGCTGCCGTGCGCGAGATGGCCGACAAGGTCGCGCTCGTCCCGCCGGTCACCGCGCAGGCGATCAAGGACGTCGTCAACCACACGCTCGACCGCATGGGCCAGCACGACTCCTGGAAGTACCACTTCATGGTCCACCAGTTCGTCTCCGCCAGCGCCACCGCGACCGGCGCGCTGGAGGCACGCAAGGAAGGCGGCATGGACGCGGTGAAGAAGGAACAGGCGGGCGAGAGGTGAGGAGCACGTGAGCGGGCCGCTGGACGGCGTGCGGGTCCTCGATCTCGGCACCCGCATCGCCGCGCCGTTCTGCGCCGGGCTGCTCGGCGAGCAGGGCGCCGAGGTGATCAAGATCGAGCAGCCGGGCACCGGCGACTTCATGCGCGACATCGGGCCGTTCGTGACGCCCGAGCACGCCGCCGACTCCACGGCGGGCGAGACCGCCGGCGGCCCCGGCTACTCCCTGTTCTGGGCAGTCGAGGGGCGCGGCCGCAAGAGCGTCACGCTCGACCTGCGCAAGCCCCAGGGCCAGGACGTGTTCCGCCGCCTCGCGGCGACCGCCGACATCGTGGTGGAGAACTTCCGCCCCGGAACCCTCGAGCAGTGGAACATCGGCCCCGGCGACCTCGACCCCAAGCTCGTGATCGTCCGCATCTCGATGTTCGGCCAGGACGGTCCGAACGCGCGCCGGGGCGGCCTCGACCGCGTCGGCATCGGCTACGGCGGCCTGCTCCACCTCACCGGCTACCCCGACCGCCCGCCCGTGCGCGTGGGCGTCACCATCTCCGACTACCTCACCGGCGTGTTCGCCGCGCAGGCCGCGCTCGGCGCGCTCTACGCGCGCGACGGCCGCCGCACCGGGAACGGCGCAGTGATCGACGCCGCGCTCTACGGCGCGGTGCTGCGGATCCTCGAGTGGACGCTGCCGGCGTACGACCGGCTCGGGATCGTGCGATCACGGGAGGGCAACCGGCTCGCCAACTCCGCGCCGCTCGACAACTACCCGACGGCCGACGGCAAGTACGTGTGCATCGTGGCCGGGAGCGACGCCAACTTCTCGCGGCTGTGCCACGCCATGGACCGGACCGACCTGCTCGAGGACGCGCGGTTCACCCGGCTCGCCGACCGCGCCGCCAACGCCGACCTGATCAACGGCATCGTCGGGGACTGGACGGCCACGCTGCCCGCGTCGGAGGTCGAGGAGCGGTGCGTCGCGGCCGACGTCCCCGTGGCCACGGCCTACACCGCGGCCGACATCTTCGCCGACCCCCACATCGCCGCCCGGGGCGACCTCGTGACGGTCGACGACCCGGTGGTCGGCCCGCTGCGCCAGCAGGCCCCGTACCCCCGCCGGGTGGGCGAGCCGGTCGAGGCGCCGAGCGGCGCGCCGCGCCTGGGCGAGCACACCGACGCGGTGCTGCGCGACGTGCTCGGCCTGTCGCCCGACGAGATCGCCGCGCTTCACGAATCCAAGGTGGTGTGAGTCGAGTGTCCTCGACAACCCGACCCCTCTCCGAGAACCTGTTCCGCGAACGGGCCGACGGTTCCATCGTGCTCGTGGGCGGCTACTCGCCGTCGAGCGGGCGCACGCACTTCCCCCGCCTCGCCGCGTGCCCGTACACCGGCGCCGACGACGTGGAGGAGCGGGAGCTCCCGACCGACGGCACGCTCTGGGGCTGGACCGCGGTCACCGCGCGTCCGCCCGGCTACGACGGCGAGCTGCCGTTCGGCTTCGGCGTGGTGGAGCTCAGCGACGGGCTGCGGGTGATCACCCGGCTGACCGTCGCCGACCCCGACGGACTGTCGTTCGGACAGCCGATGCACCTGGTCGCCGACGCGCTCCAGACCGACGACGACGGCACCACGGTGGTCACGTACGCGTTCGCACCCACCGCACCGACCGCACCAGGCGGGGAGGCCTGATGGACGTCTCGATCACCGGGATCGGCCTGCACCCGTTCGGGCGCTTCGACGGCGTGACCGTCACCGACATGGGCGTCACCGCGGTGAAGGCCGCCCTCGCCGAGGCCGGCAACCCGCGCTTCGAGGCCGCGTTCTGCGCCAGCGTGTACACGGGTGTCGCGGCCGGCCACAAGGTTCTGGGCGCGCTCGGGCTCACGGGTGTGCCGATCGTGAACGTCGAGGCGGGCTGCGCGAGCGGTGGCGCGGCGTTGATGCTCGCCGCGCACGCGATCGCCAACGGCCAGTACGACACCGTCCTGGTGTTCGGCATGGAGAAGATGCCCAAGGGCATCATCCGCTCGTCGTTCTTCGAGCCGTGGCGCGAGGAGGGCGGACTCGCGGTCACGCCCGCGTACTTCGCGTTGCGGGCGCAACGGGTGATGCGCGAGTCGGGCGTCACCAAGGAGCACTTCGCCCGCGTCGTCGTGAAGAACCGGCGCAACGGCGCCGACAACCCGAACTCGATGTACCAGAAGGCCACCACGGCCGAGGACGTGCTCGCGTCCCGCGTGGTGTGCGAGCCGCTGCACCTGCACATGCTCTGCTCCCCCAACGAGGGGGGCGCCGCAGTGGTGTTGCAGCGGGCGCGGCCGAACGACGGTGCCGTGCGCATCGCCGCGGCTGCGCTGCGCTCGCACCTGCCGGGCTCGGTGCTCGGCGAGGCCACGCCGATGAGCGGGATCGACGACGTCGCCATCACGCCCCCGTCGTCGCTCGCGGCCGACGCCGCGTACGAGGAAGCCGGTGTCGGGCCGTCCGACCTCCACGTGGTGGAGTGCCAGGACACCGACGCCGCCCGCGAGCTGCTCGGCTACGAGGAGCTGCGACTGTGCGCGCGGGGCGGCTCGGCCGCGCTGCTCGAGAGCGGGGCCACCGAGCGGGGCGGGCGGCTCCCGGTCAACCCGAGCGGAGGCCTGCTGGCCAAGGGCGAGCCGCTCGGCGCGTCGGCGCTCGGCCAGGTGGTGGAGATCACCCAGCAGCTGCGGGGCACGGCCGGCGCCCGCCAGGTCGGCGGCGCGCGCGTCGGTCTCGCCCACACCGTCGGCCGCGGCGCCAACGCCGCCGTCGTCATCCTCACCCGCTGAGGCGTCGCTCGCCGTCGCCCCGCGACGGTGAACAGCGCCTCGACGCACGAGGCGTTGCTGACCGTCGTTCCGCGACGGTGAGCAACGCCTCGAAAGAGCTCGTGGTCAGCCGACGCGGGCGTTGTAGGCCTCGATCTCCTGGTTGCTCTTGTCGGCGGCGGTCGCGAGGGCGGCCTTGGGATCGACCCCCTGGGTGAGCATCTGGGTCAGCGCGTTCACCACGGCTTCCCGCACGGCGCTGTACGGGCCGATCACCGGACCGGCGGTCGCGACGTTGTTCACGCCGGTGACGAGCTGGTCGTAGGCAACCTTGTACTCGGGCGTCTTGGCCCACGCCGCCTCGAGGACGGGATCCTCGATCGCCGACTTGCGCACCGGCACGTAGCCCGTGCCCACCGACCACTGGGCCTGGCTGGCCGGCTCGTCGAGGAACTTGATGAACTTCCAGGCCGCGGCCTGCTTCTCGGGCGACGAGCTCTTCGGGATGTAGAGCGCAGCTCCGCCCACGAGCACGCCCCCCTTGCCGACCGGCCCGGGCATCGGTGCCACCCCGATCTCCACGTTGGGGAACTGGCCGGAGCCGAGCACCTGGAGGATCGTCCCGAGGTTCCCGGAGGTGTCGATCGTCATCGCCGCGTTGCCGGCACCGATGGCGAGCAGGTTGTCGATGTTGCCGGCCGGCGGCCCCGTGTTCAGCGCGAGCTTGTCGTCGACCATCGAGTCGAGCCAGGAGAAGATCTCCTGACCGGCCTTCGTGTCGAACACCACGCTCGTGGCGCGCTGCTTGCGGCCGTTCGAGTTGTTCACGTAGGGCTTGCCCGCCTTGGCCAGCCAGTGCTCGAGGTACCACGGGTCGAGTTTGATCGAGTACCCGTACTTCGTCGTTCCGCTGTCGACGAGCTTCTGCGCGGCCGCGCGCACCTCTTCGAGGGTGGCCGGCGGCTTGTTCGGGTCGAGGCCGGCCTTCTCGAACGCGAGCTTGTTGTAGTAGAAGACCGGGTTCGAGACGTTGAACGGCATCCCGTAGAGCGTGTTCGCGACGGTCCAGTAGTCGAGCACGCGCGGGACGAAGTCGCTGGTGTCGTACTTGTCGGCCTTGATGCACGCGGCGATGGGCACCACCGACTGGCTGTCGATCATCCCCTGCAGCGACGTGTCCTGGATCTGGACGACGTCGGGCAGGTCACCACCGCCGAGCCCGGCGCGGTACTTCGTGAAGGTGTCGTCGTAGCTCGTGGTGTTGAGCAGCTTCACTCGCACGTCGCCCTGCGACGCGTTGAACTGATCCGTGAGCCGCTGGAGCGTCTCCTCGCTGGCCCGGGGCATGGAGTGCCACATCACGATGTCGACCGGCTTCGACTTCGCCTGATCGAGCGCCTTCACCGGACACTTGCCCGACGCCGCTCCCGCCGGGGACGCACCCACGGGCACGAGCGCCAGGGCGATGCCCGCCACGGCGGCCACGAGCAGCACGGAACGACGGGCGCGGTGCACAGCCACGCTCCTTGCGGGGGACGGGGGCATGTTCACAGGGCTCAACCCTTCACGGCGCCGGCGGTGAGGCCGCGCACGAGCTGACGTTGGAAGACCAGGAGCAGGAGGACCAGGGGAATCGAGGCGAGCACGACTCCCGCAAACGTAACGTTGATGTTGTCCAAGCTGGTGTCGCGCAGCTGCCGCAAGCCCACCTGCACCGTCCGCGCGTGCTCGTCGTTCGTCGCCACCAGGGGCCACAGGTACTGCCCCCACGCCGACAGGAACGCGAACACGCCCAGTGCCGCGACCGTCGGCCGGGCGAGGGGCACCGCGACGTGCCAGAGGAACCGGAAGTGGCCGTAGCCGTCGAGTGCGGCCGCGTCGCGCAGGTCGCGAGGCACCGTGAGGAACGCCTGCCGCAGCAGGAACGCCCCGAACCCGGTGGCCAGGAACGGCAGGATCAGCCCGCCGTAGGTGTCGAGCAGACCGAGGTCGGCGATCGTGTGGTAGTTCGTGAAGAACACCACCTCGAACGGCACCATCATCGTGGCGAGGAACACCACGAACAGCACACCCCGCCCCGGGAACTCGAGGAACGCGAACGCGTACGCGGCGAGGATGGCCAGCACCACCTGGCCGACCATGATCGCCGTCGTCACGATCGCGCTGTTGAGCAGGTACCGACCCATGTGGCCATCGGTCCACGCGATCCTGTACGAGCTCCACTGCGGATCGGTCGGGAACAGCGAGGGCGGTCGAGCCGCGATCTGGTCGGGGCGCAGGAGCGAGTTGACCACCGTGATGTAGATCGGGAACAGCACCACGAGCGCCAACCCGGTCATCAGCAGGTACCGGCCGGCGAGCCGCAACCGGCGCCGCCGGCGCTCCGCCACCCCCGCGGGACGCTCAGCGCGCATACGACACCCGCCGCTCCGCGAAGCGCAGCTGCACGACCGTGAGGATCAGCACGATGAAGAACAATGCGATCGCCTTCACCGCGGCCACGCCGTCGTTCCCGTAGCGGAACACGTCCTTGTAGACGGAGTACACGAGGACGTTCGTCTCGTTGTTGGGGCCGCCCTCGGTCAACAGGTCGATCTGCCCGAACGCCTGGAACGCGGTGATCGAGCCCACCACCGCGGCGAAGAAGAGCGTGGGCGACAGCATCGGCAGCGTGACGTGCCAGAACCGGCGGGGCGCACTCGCGCCGTCGACGGCGGCCGCCTCCTCGAGGTCGTCGGGCACGCCCTGGAGGCCCGCGCTCATGAGGATGAACGACAGGCCGAGGGTCTGCCAGATGGTGGTGATCGACACCGCGATGAGCGCGGTCGTCGGGTCCTCCAGCACCCCGAGGTCGCCCGAGCGCCCGAGCCAGTAGGTGAACAGGCCCACCTGCGGGTTGAGCAGCGTGAAGAAGATCACCGACGCCGCGGCGACCGACGTGGCCACCGTCGACGAGAAGATCGTGCGGTAGACCGTCATGCCCTTGAGCTGGCGATGAGCCAGCACCGCGAGCAGCAGCCCGAGGACGATCCCGGTGGGCACGGTGTAGAGCACGAAGAGCACGGTGACCTTCAGGCTCTTCTGGAACTCGGGCGACGAGAGCACGTCGCCGACCTGGTCGAGGCCCACGTACTTCTTCGGCAAGCCGGGGAACGGCGGTGTGCGGTGCAGCGCGAGCCAGAAGTTCTTGCCGAACGGGTAGAAGACGAAGACGCCGAACAGCACGAGCGACGGCGCCACGAGTGCGTACCCGAGCAGCGCGTCCTTGGCGCGGCGGCCGGGGGCCCGCACGTGCTCGCTCACGATCCGACCCGGGCTCCGGTCGCACCGTCGAACCAGTGCAGGTGCTCGGTTGGGGCGACCAGGCGCACCGACGAGCGCGCGGCCGGCGCGGGCAGGTGGCTCCCCTGGCGGACGGTCACGAGCTGGCCGTCGGGCAGGCGGCAGACGACGTGCTGCTCGTGGCCGAGGTGCTCCACGAGCTCGACCGTCGCCGGAAGCACCCCCGCGCCGTCGGGCGCGACCTCGAGGTGCTCGGGCCGGACCCCGACCACCAGCTCCGTGAGACCGCTCGCCTCCACGGCCGACGCGGTCGCGGCGGGGATCGGGAGCAGCACGGCGTCGACCCGCAGGCCGAGCCCCCCGTCGCCCCGCTCGACGTCACCCCGGACGGTGTTCATCGGCGGGGTGCCGATGAACCGGGCCACGAACAGGTTCGCGGGGCGGTCGTACACGTCCTGGGGCGAGCCGACCTGCTGGAGCAGGCCCCGGTCGAGGATCGCGATCCGGTGCCCCATCGTCATCGCCTCGACCTGGTCGTGGGTGACGTACACCACGGTCGCCTGGAGTCGCCGTTGCAGATCGACGAGCTCGACGCGGGTCGCGGCCCGCAGCTTCGCGTCCAGGTTCGACAGCGGCTCGTCCATCAAGAACGCGAGCGGCCGGCGCACGACCGCGCGGGCGAGCGCGACACGCTGGCGCTGCCCGCCCGAGAGCTGCGCGGGCTTGCGGTCGAGCAGCTCGGTGAGCCCGAGCATGTCGGCCGCCTCGTGCACCTGCGCGACGCGCTGCTCCTTCGGGACCTTGCGCGCGCGCAGGGGGAACTCGATGTTGGCCCGCACCGTCATGTGCGGGTAGAGCGCGTACGACTGGAACACCATCGCGAGGTCGCGGTCTTTCGGCTCCACGTCGTTGACCACGCGGTCGCCGATGCGGATCTCCCCCGCGGTCGGCTGCTCGAGCCCGGCGATCATCCGCAGGACCGTCGACTTGCCGCACCCCGACGGGCCGAGGAGCACGAGGAGCTCGCGGTCCTCGACGGCCAGGTCCAGGTCGACGACCGCGACGGTCTGGTCGAAGGTCTTGCCGACGCCGGTGAGGGTGATGCTGCTCATCGATCCCGGAGGAACCAGCTCCGGGGGTCCCAGCGCCGGAGCGCGGCGACGTCGTCGGGGTCCACCGGCGCGAGCTCGCGCAGCGTGGGCGCGACCTCGAGGTCCCAGCCGCAGGCCGCCCGGGCCGCCGCCACCCGGTCGGCGAGGGACGTGTCCCCCGGGGGCACGGCGGTGAGCACGAGCTCGTCGCGGCCCTCGGGCTTCTCGAGCGTCCCGAGGTCGGTGATCAGGGCGCGGGTGGCCCGCCCCGGCGACGTGATGTACCCGCAGCGCTCGGGCGTGCGCTGGGGGTTGAGGATCGCGACGACGACGCACTCGGCGGCCACGCTCGCGACGTCGTTGCCGCCACCCGAGCCCACGAGGAACGGACCGCCGGGGATGAGCGTCGAGTTGATGTTGCCGTTGCGGTCGACCTGCGCGCCGCCGAGGCACGCGATCGTGCGGGTGCCCGGGCCGCCGACGAGCGTGCCCAGCACCATCGACGCGTCGTTGAGCATCACCGAGCGTCCGAAGTTCCGGTGGTTCAGGACGAAGGGATCGGCGGGCACGGGGTCGTAGCCCCACAGCCCGATCTCCGCGGTGAGCTGCACCTCGCTCCCCTGCTCCCGGGCCCGGGCCACCGCCAGCCACGCGGCGAGGTTGGCGACGCCGGCGCCCGCGAGCACCGCGTGCGCGTCGAGCGCGAGCACGCGCTCGGCCAGGTGGCGGGCGCCCCACGCGGCCGCGATCTCCCACCGGTTCGGGGGCGCCTCGAGGTCGGGCAGGTAGGTCGCCTCGTCGGTCCGCCAGGAGTCGGGCTCGGCCTTCGCCCGCAGCTGGGCCCGGGGCTCGTCACCGAGCCGCCGCAGGTACTCGTCCTGGGTGTCGACCTCGAGCACCCAGTGGCGGATCCAGTCGTCGTACCCGTCGCCCCGGCTCGCGGCCCGGGCCTCGACCCAGAAGTCGTAGTCCTCGCCGTAGCCGTCGACCGGCAGGTCGCCGACGTAGAGGCCCCCCGGGTGCGCGCCCATCGGCGCCTCGCACACCGCGAGCACGCGGTGCGCGGGGATCCGCACGAGATGCGCCCACGGGCGCAGGTCGTCGACCACGCGCTCGACGGTGACGATCGCGCCCCGGCGCGCCGCCAGCGCACCCCAGACACCTTCGAGCATCGGCGGGTGCACGGCGACGTTCCCGTGGCGGTCGGCGACCGGCGCGTGCAGCAGCGCGACGTCGGGCACGAGCGGCGCGAGCAGACCCACCTCGCCGAAGGGCGTCTCGACGCGGGTGAACGCGTCGTTCGCCTCCATCGACGAGTCGGCGATGGATCGCGTGGTCACCGCCGGCAGCCCGCGGGCGGCGGCCTCGAGCCGCTGCGAGAACGCGAGGAACGACCAGTGCTCCACCTCGACCCGTCCGTCCTGGTAGGCGCGGGCGAAGTTGGGGTTCGGCGTGAAGTTCGGGAAGGTGTCGCCGCTGTACCCGGTGACCACCTTCTGCACCAGGCCGCCCTTGAAGAAGAGGGCACCGAGGCTCGAGAGGCTCAGCATCACGAGGGTGAACTGCGGGTCCCGGCCCCACCACTGCCGCACCACCTCGCGGGCCGCGGCCGTCCAGCGGGTGTGGCCCACCGCGAGGTGGAGCGCGTCGCCGGCCCGGACGTGCTCGGCGACGGCATCGGAGAGGGGGCGCACGCGGTTCACGGAGGGGCAGTCTGTCATCCGGTCACCGCCGTGGCGGCCCCCCGGGCTGATCGGGGTCGATCGGGGTCGATCGGGGTCGATCGGGGTCGATCCGGGTCGACCCGGGTCGACCACGGGCGGGTCCGGGCGGCGCCCGCACACTCCACCCGGGGGGTGCGCCGTTACTCTTGGACCGATGCGGCGACCGTCCCCGGCTCCGGCCCAGCCCTCCGCGCCGCCGCCGCGCCGGGCCACCGCGCCGCCCCCGCCGCCCCGCCGCCCCGGCAACCCGGGGCCCCGGCCCGCCCCCGCGCGGGCGCCCGGTCCGGCCCGCGGCCGCGCCAAGGCCCGGTCCCCGCACATCGGCAGGCGCCGCTCCATCGCGCTGGCCGCGGTCCTCACCGCGGTGATCCTCGTCGGCTACGGCGGGTACACGGCGTGGAACGCGCTGACGGGCAGCGACACCCCCGCCGCGACCGACACCGGCACGGGCTACGTCGCGTCGGCCGACCGCGCCGCGCTCACCGGCCAGCTCGCCATCGGCATGGGCGTGAACCTGCGCATCCTCAAGGACGCCAACAACTTCCTCGTCGGCATGAACCAGAGCATCGACCAGCTGCGGGCCGAGCGGGCCAACCTCGAGCGCCTCGCGACCAAGGCGAGCGGAGCCGAGGCCGACATCCTGCAGTCCTCGATCCAGGCGACGGTGGCCATGGAGACCGGCATGGTGCAGTGGCGCGACGGCATCGTGAACCTCCGCCTGGGTGGAACCGCGGCCGCCGAGTCCACGATGGAGACCGCGATCGCGCAGCTCCAGGCCGACGTCGCGCGCTGGAACGCCCTCGCCGGCTGAGCCGCCCGCCGGCTGAGCCGAGGCATGCGCCCAGCGGGCGCCGAGGGCTAGAACCTCGGCATGGAACTCGGCATCGTGACCCCCGTCCTCACCCGCACCCCCCGTGGCCACGCCGGTTGGGAGCAGACCGCCGGCATCGAGGACGTCGCCCGCATCGCGGTGGCCGCCGACGAGCTCGGCTACCACCACCTCACCTGCAGCGAGCACGTGGGCATCCCGGTCGACGTGGCCGCGATCCGCGGAAGCACCTACTGGGACCCGCTGTCGGTGTTCGGCTACCTGGCCGCGGTCACCGAGCGGATCCGCTTCACCACCTTCGTGGTCGTGCTCGCGTACCACCACCCGCTCGAGCTGGTGAAGCGCTACGGGACGCTCGACCGCGTCTGCAACGGCCGGCTCGTCCTGGGGGTCGGCGTCGGGTCGCTCCAGGAGGAGTTCGACCTCATCGGCGCGCCGTTCGCGGGCCGGGGCGAGCGGGGCGACGACGCGATCCGCGCACTGCAGGCGTCGTTCGGGCAGCCGCAGCCCGAGTACCACGGCACGCACTACGACTACTCGGGCTTCATCATCGACCCGACGTCGGTGCAGGCGCCGGTGCCGATCTGGATCGGCGGCCGCACGCCGCGCTCCCTGCGGCGCGCCGTGGAGCTGGCCGACGGCTGGGCACCGTTCGGGCTCTCCCTCGAGGAGATGGCGGGGATGCTCGCCCACGCGCGCGACACCGAGGCGTGGGCCGCGCGCACCGCGCCGCTGGAGGTCGCGTTGCAGCCCGGCGCGTTCGACCCGATCGCCAACCCCGAGAAGACGCGGGCGACCCTCGCCGAGCTGGCGGTGATGGGAGCCACCGTCGTCGAGACGCGCGTCCGCAGCGAATCGCTCGACCACTGCATCGAGCAGTACGCGGCACTGCGCGAGCTCGCCCCCTGATCCCGCCCGTCCGGAGGGTGGTGACGCCCTCCCCGGTGCGGCTACGGTGCCGCGCCGAACGGGTCACGACGAGTCGACACGAGGAGCGCCAGGTTCCATGAGCGAGGTCCCCACCCACGATCACATCATCGACACCGGCAAGAGCCACCTCACGCTCGAGGAGCTCGGGCACGTGCAGCCCGGGATGGCGCGCATCATGCCGGAGGTCGGGGCGCGGATCTGGAAGTGCTATTACGCGGGCAAGGCGAAGAACAAGCCGCTCGCGAAGTTCCAGCTCAAGGAAGCCGTCAACCTGATGGAGATCGGCGTCCTGCTGCGCCCGAAGTACACCGACAACATGTACAAGTTCATCGAGGAGCAGTGCGAGGTCGTCAAGCAGGCGATCGACCACGAGGACTGGGACACGTTCGAGGCCGCGTTCCACGAGATGATCGAGCACGCGAACGCGTACCACGAGCTCTACGACAAGCCGTACCTGCGCTGGAAGATCCCCTCGGAGCCCCCGCCCGACCTCGACATGACCCCGCGGGGCCAGTAGCCGGCCGTCACCCTCAGTCGGCGGCGTCCTGCTTCGCCGGCGGACGCCAGAAGATCGCGAGGAACACCGCGGTCCCGAGGATCCCGATCGCGGCGGCGATCGCGAGCGCGGTGTCGGGCTTGAAGGGGAAGTTGAGGCCGAAGGCGTCGTCGAGCGACCACTTGCCCGGGCCGAGGCCGCCGAACGCGATGCACACCGCGGTCAGGGTGCCCGTGTACTCCCAGCCCTCGCCCGGCAGGAAGCTCCAGAAGCCGTTCTTCTTGTGGTTGGTGACCAGCGCCACGAGCACGATCGACGCCGCGCCGCCGTACGCCAACGGGGTGAGCAGGCCCACGACCAACGCCGCCCCCGCCGCGAGCTCCAGGTAGGTGACGTTCATCGCCTGGAGCTTCCCGTTGCGCAGGCCGAGGCTCTCGAACCAGTTGGCCATCCCGGGACCGCTGCGGATCGCCTTGAGGTGCCGGTAGCCGTGGGCCAGGAAGATGCCCCCGAGCCACAGGCGGGCGATGAGCAGCGCCAGGTTGTATCCGTCGGGTGCGTAGCTCGGATCCAGCAACGGGTTCCCCTCTCCACGGGCCCGCTCGGGCCTGACCGATGCTGACCCTATCTCGCCGGCGCACGTCGGGTTAGGCTGACGGAGACGTCAGTTACTCCCTGCGGAGGCCCCGAAATGCCCCGAGCCGAAGACCTCATCCTGATCAGCGTCGACGACCACATCGTCGAACCGCCGACCCTCTTCGACAACCACCTGCCGGAGAAGTGGAAGGAGTTCGCGCCGAAGTTCGTCCACAAGGACGACGGCACCGACGTGTGGCGGTACGAGGGCAACGAGATGCCCAACATCGGCCTCAACGCGGTCGCCGGCAAGGCGCCCGAGGAGTACGGCATCGAGCCCACCGCGCTCGCCGACATCCGCCGGGGCTGCTGGGACGTGCACGAGCGCGTGCAGGACATGAACCGCAACGGCGTGCTCGCGTCGATGAACTTCCCGAGCTTCGTGCAGTTCTGCGGCCAGCTCTTCTCGAAGTCCAAGGACCTCGACATGGGCCTGAACCTCCTGAAGGCCTACAACGACTGGCACATCGACGAGTGGTGCGGCTCGTACCCCGACCGCTTCATCCCGCTGTCGATCCCGCCGATCTGGGACCCGCAGCTCATGGCCGACGAGGTGCACCGGGTCGCGAAGAAGGGCTGCCACGCGGTCACGTTCTCCGAGAGCCCCTCGAAGCTCGGCTGGCCCCACATCTTCGGCGACCACTGGGACCCGTTCTTCGCCGCCTGCGAGGAAGAGGGCACGGTCATCTGCCTCCACATCGGTTCGTCGTCCACGGTGCTCGCGCTCGAGCCCGGCGCGCCGATCGACATCATGATCACGCTCACGCCGCTCAACACGATGCACGCGGCGACCGACCTCATCTGGTCCTCGGTGTTCAAGAAGTTCCCCAACCTCCAGTTCGCGCTCTCCGAGGGCGGCACCGGCTGGATCCCGTACTGGATGGAGCGGCTCGACTACACGTACCAGCAGCACCACTACTGGACGGGCCAGGACTTCGGCGACAAGCTCCCGAGCGACGTCGCACGCGACCACTTCTCGTTCTGCTTCATCAGCGACCGCAACGGCATCGACGACCGCCACAAGATCGGCGTCGACCAGATCACGTGGGAGTGCGACTACCCGCACTCCGACTCCACGTGGCCGACCTCGCCCGAGGCGCTGCTCAAGCAGTTCGACGGCGTGCCCGACGACGAGATCGCCAAGATGTCCTACGAGAACGCGATGCGGATCTACCAGTTCGACCCGTTCGCGATCCGGCCCAAGGAGCGCAGCACGGTCGCGGCGCTGCGCGCCGAGGCCCGGGACTGACCGCCGGCCGGGCTTCCCCGGCCTAGAGCCCGCCCGGGGCACCGCCGGCGGTCACGCCGGCCGGCTCGTGGCGGAGCTCGGGCACCAGCCCGGCCCGGGCGAGCAGCCGCACGGCCCGCGCCTCCACGACGTCGATCACCACGGCGTCGCCAGGCTCCCGCCCCACGATGAACGTCACCACGCAATCGGCGCAGGCGTCGGTTGCTTGCATCCGGCAGTCGTCACAGTCGATCCGCATGGGCCGACTGTCGCACGGGGGTGTGACAGCTATCCCGGAGCCCGGTCCCCGACCAGCTCGTCCACCAGCGCCCGGACCCGGCGGTCGATCTCGTCGCGGATCGGGCGCACCGCGTCCACCCCGAGCCCGGCCGGGTCGTCGAGCTCCCAGTCGAGGTAGCGCTTCCCGGGGAACACGGGGCAGGCGTCGCCACAGCCCATCGTGATCACCACGTCGGCGCCCCGCACCGACTCCTGGGTGAGCAGCTTCGGGACCTCGCGGTTGATGTCGAGGCCGAGCTCGGCCATCGCCTGGACCGCGGCCGGGTTGACCCGGTCGGTCGGCTCGCTGCCCGCCGACCGCACGGCGATGCGCCCGGCACCGTGGTGCTCGAGCAGCGCCGCGGCCATCTGGCTGCGCCCGGCGTTGTGCACGCACACGAACAGCACGACGGGGACGGACGGATCGGGGGTCGTCACGACGCCTCCTCGGGGTGGGGGACGATCACCTCGGCGGCCGCCCCGCGCACGCTCGGGTACAGGAACGCGACCAGGCCCACGGCGAGGATCATCCCCACGACCTGCGCGACCACGAACGGGGCCACCGACGCGGGCTCGATGCCGGCGAACGTGTCGGTGAAGGCGCGGCCGATCGTGATGGCGGGGTTCGCGAAGCTCGTGGACGAGGTGAAGAAGTACGCACCGGTGATGTAGGCGGCCACCGCGAACGGGGCGAGCAACGCCCGGCCCGAGCGGACGACCCCGAAGATCACCAGCAGCAGGCCGATGGTGGCGAGCACCTCGGAGACGAGGTGCCGGCCGCTGTCGCGCGTCGTG
>JBAZYX010000052.1:0-26672 GCA_041659105.1 Acidimicrobiia bacterium | reverse complement strand
ACTGGACCCACCACGGCGAGACGAACCTCCCCAACCTCGAGCTCAGATGCCGAAGACACCACCTGCTCCAACACCAGCGCGACCTCGACGCGCGGCGTCGCAGGGAGTGATTCCCGGGAGCCCTCGGCTCGGCCGCTCAGCGGCCGAGGATGCCGTGATCCGAGATGAACTCGTAGAGGCCGGTGACCAGCCGGAGGTCGCCGACGTCCTCGAACGGGACCCACATCGCCTCGGCGGCGTCGTCGCCGGCCACCGGCGGCTGCTCGGGATCGAGCACGGTCACCGCGAAGTCCATGATGACGAAGTGGTACGGCGCGGGGTCATCGCCGAAGCGCTCCACGAAGCCCACGAACCGGTCGACCACCACCTCGAGCCCCGTCTCCTCGAACGCCTCTCGGACGACGGCCTCGTGGAGGGTCTCCCCCGGCTCCAACCGCCCACCGGGGAACGACCACAGCCCGGCGCCGGGGCCGTGCCCGCGGCGGATGAGCAGCAGCCGGTTCTCGTCCACCGCGATCGCGCCGACGGCGACCTCGGCCCGGAGCGTCACGCGCCGGCCTCGCCGTGGGCCTCGCCGTCGGCCACTGCCGGGCCGAGCGGACGGTGCATGGTGAGGCTGCGGGCGACGAAGCCGTTCGTCTCGAAGAAGTTCTTGGCAGCGCGGTCGCCGGGGAGCGCGGTGGCGTCCACTCCCACGCAGCCGTGCTCGGTGGCCCAGGCGAGCGCGGTTTCGACGAGCGCCTCCCCCACCGCCACCTCGCGGGCTCCGGGCTCCACGAACAGCTCGCTGACGGCGGCCAGACGGCTTCCGTCGGCGAGGGTGTGGGCCCGCGCGATCAGGTAGCCGACGATGCTGTCGTCGAGCATGCCGACGAGCACGCAGTCCTCGGGATAGCCGAGCAGCGACCGCAGGCCCGGCGCGGTGTGCTCGACGGGGTCGTGGGTGCGCTGCCAGAGGTCGCCGCCCCGGTTGCCCACGAGCTCGGCCCGGAGCTGCGCCGACAGCTCGAGGATCCGCAGGACGTCGTCGGTCGTGGCGGGACGCGCGGCTTCCATCGCGGCAGGACTCGCGGTCAGCCGGTGAGCTGGTCGATCGAGGCGAGGATCGTGCGCCGGGCCCGGTGCGCGAGCTCGTAGACGCGGATCCGCTCGAGCGCGCCGCGCGACAGGCCCTCGAGCCGCTCGATCACCTGCGACGCGGACAGGAGGTCGTAGCCCGAGATCGGCAGGTCGGCCGCGGCGCCGTTGGCGGCGGCCGCGGCACCGCGCACCGCGGTGTTGGGGTTGCCCACGCTCGGGATGCCCTCGGGCCGGGGGGCGTCGCCGGGTGCAGGCGCGGTGCCGTTGGCCGGCGCGGCGGCCGTTGCCGCGGTGGACGCAGCGCTCGTGGCCGCGTTCATCAGCGGGCCGGCCATCGCGGCCAGGACGCTGCTGGTCTGCGACGCGACCTTGCCCAGGCCGTCGGCCACGCGCTGCTGGGTCGACGGGGAGGGCTCGGGCTCGGGCTTGGCGAAGCCGAGCTTCTCCTCGACGGTGCGCCGGGCGCCGTCGACCTCGCGCTTGCCGCGCGAGACGAAGACCTCCATGAAGGTCGGGGCGCTGTCGCGCAGGTAGCACGCGAGGCCCACGGGCCCGTAGACGAACAGGCGCAGCGCCCGGTCGACCGGGTCGTTGCCGGGATCGTTGTCGGCCACCGCTCTCCCCTCCGCTCGGCTGGGCAGTCTACGGCCGGTGCTGCCGTGACCACCGGCGCTGGGCCACCACCGCGGTCACCAGCACGCCCACGAGGCAGGCGGCCAGCACCCAGTCGCCGAAGCGCACGAACGGGGTGGTGCCGGAGGTGGTGGCGATCGTCCCGTCGGTGATCGTCTTCTCGAACAGCGCCGTGCGCTCCCGGACCGAGCCGTCGGGCTCGATCACCGCGCTGATGCCGGAGATGGCGGCGTGGAGGACGGGCCGCCCGGTCTCGGCCGCCCGCATCTGGCTCAAGGCCACGTGCTGGGCGCTCAGGCCCGAGCGGCGGTACGAGCGGTTGTTGGTGCTGACGACGAGGAGCTCGGCGCCGTCGCGGACCGCGTCTCGGCTGACCGACGGGAACGCCGACTCGAAGCAGATCGCGGTCTCGAACGGGTGCCCGCCCGCGGTGAACTGCGTGCGCCCGTGCCCGGCGGTGTAGTCGAACGACACCTGGTCGAGCGCGTGGCTCACCCCGGGGATCCAGTCGATGTATCCGCGGAGCGGCACGTACTCGCCGAACGGCACGAGGTGGCGCTTCGCGTACTGGCCCTGGAGCTTCCCCCCGGGCTCGTACACGAGGTTGGCGTTGTAGAGGCCGTCGTCCGGCGCCGCGGTGCGCGCGTTGACCACGACGGTCGCGTCGAGCCGGTCGGCGAGCGCGACGATCTGCTGACGGAGCACGGGACTGCGCTCGGGGTCGCGTTCGAGGGCCGACTCGGGGAACACCACGAGGTCGTACTTCCCTTCGAGCTGGGCGGCGAGCGCGAAGTGCGCCTTCGTCAGGTAGTCGTTCACCTGCTCGTCGATCGTGAGGTCACGGTTCTGGTCATTGCCCTGGAGCAACGCGAACCGGATCTTCCCGGTGACCGTCGGCTCCGGCCGCAGCGCGCTCGCCGCGACGATCACCACGACGATGCCCAGCACCGCGCCCGCGGGCACGAGCACGCGCCTTCGCTTCACCGCGGCGATCCCGAGCTCGAGCAGCCAGCCGTTGAGCGCGACCACGAGGAACGACGCGAGCGGGATCCCGCCCCAGGTGGCGAGGGCCCTCCCCCACCCCTGGTCGTGCAGGGTCAGTCCCACCTCGCCCCACGGCAGCCCGCCGAGTGGCCAGCGGGCCCGCAGCCCCTCGAACACCACCCAGATCGCGGCGACGAGGAAGGGCGAGCGCACGCCGCGCTTGGTGAACGCGCCGAGCAGCGCGCCGGCGGCGACCACGTACGCGGTGTTGGCCAGCACGAACGGCACGATCGCGACGAGACCGAAGTAGCGCGACCACTCGAACACCACGCCGAAGTAGACGATCCCGAACGCGAGGCCGGAGATCGCGGCGTTGCGGGAGGTTGCGCCGCGCCAGGCCCACAGGAGCGGGACCAGCGCGACGAGTGCGAGCAGCCCGAAGCTCGCGGGAGGCAGGGCGAGGGCGAGGAGCAGCCCGCTCGCCGCCGCGGCGGCGGCCCGCCAGGTGCGGTCGCGCCGGGAGGGCGCGTCAGCGGCGGTGGCCGTTACGCGCAGTCCCGGCAGAGCATCCGCTCCTCGTCGGCGAGCTGGTGCCGGGGCAGCACGAGGAAGCACGACGAGCACAGGAACTCGCCCGGCCGTCGGGGCACGATGCGCGTGGGGCCGTCGCCGCTGACGTCGGCGTCGCCCTCCTCGTCCTCGAGCTCCTCTTCCTCCTCGTCGATGGTCGCGCTCGCGGTGCGCTCTTGGAGGAGCGCGTCGAGCGGGGCCTCGACGTCGTCGGGGTGGAGCTCCTCGTCCAGGTCGAGGACGTCGGTGTCGTCCTCGTCCTCGTCGGTGGCGAGGGTGCTGGCGGGCTTGGGTGTCGCGATGCTCTCGCCCTCGAGCACCTCGTCGACCAACGGGTCGACCTCGATCTCGGCGTCGAGGTCTTCCTCGAGATCCAGGTCTTCGACGAGGTCTTCGTCGATCTCCTCGAGCTCCTCGATCTCCTCGTCGCCGACTTCGTCTTCTTCGAATACGTCGTCACTCATGGGTATGTCGTCTCTCGGCAAGCAGTCGGGTGAAAGGCGGCGGGAGTATAACGCCGCGCCCCCCAAACTCCGAGCATGTACTCGGCATTCCCGATCACGAACGTCCGGGGCCCGCCACTGCCGGTGGCCGATCCGGGGCGGGGCATGGCCGAGCGGGACCGGATGGCGCCGCCACGGTGGGCACAACCGCGTGAGCGGCGGAGGGCGGCGCGGAGCCCAGGAGACCGTTGGGGCCACTGCATGGCCCGCACCGCCGGAGCAGTGGGGTTATCGCAGCGTTCTCTACTTGATCTCCTGGGCCCCGCCGCCAACGCCAGCTCCCCCGTCGTCTCGCGGGGCAGGCGCGGACGCCGATCGGAGAGCTGCCGAGCCGCTAGTACGCCCGATTCGCGCCGGTCCTGTCAAGTTGGCGACCGGTGCCCTGACCTGGGACGACGCGCGACGCCCCAGGTCAGAGGGGGTGAAGAAAAGGTTGCCGGGAGGTGGCGCGCCGGCAACGGCGCCGGGCGCCCCGGTCAGGACGACGACGCCCGCCGTGCCTCCGCGGCGCGCTCGGACTCGAGCCGCTCGAGCGCGTACGCACCGTGATCGACGTGGCGCATCGCGGTCGCGATCGCGTGGTGGCCGGCCTGCTCTGCGATGCACCGGTGCATGTCCTGGCAGACGGCGCGGTACGTGGCGTGCCCCTGCGGCGCGGTGCGCAGCTCGAGCATGTGCATCGCCTCGCGCGCGTTCATCTGCATCACGAAGCGGATGCGGTACGCGAGTGCGACGGCGTACGACGCCTGCTCGGGGAAGTCGATCGCGAGCGCGTCGTGCAACGCGCCGGCGCGCTCCATCGCGTCGATGAACGGCTCGTCGAGACCGGCGTCGGTGATCTCGGGCGGCACGTCGTAGCCGTGACGCGGGCTGAGTCGCTGCCACTCGACGGTGAGCATGCGGTGACGCTGGAGGTCGCGGAACGCGCCGTAGTCGGCGAGGATGTCGAAGCGGTAGTCGGTGCGCTCGAACGCGCGGCCTGGCCGGTGGCGGCGGTTGTCGCGCTCCCCCACGTAGGCGCGCATCAGCGCGATGCGGTCGTCGGCACCGAGGCGGCGCACGCGGGACAGGATCTGGTCCTCGGACAGCGTGGTCTGCGGGTAGCAGATCGCCGCGAGCACCTTGTCCTCGCCTTCGGGATCGAAGTCGGTGAGCACGACCGAGGGCCGCGGCTCGGGCTCGTCGGCCGGGAAGAGGCGCGCGACCAGGGCCGCGGTCTCCGTGCGCGTGTCGGCGAGGTACTCGCTCCACGCGATGCCGCGGTCGGGACGGTCGACGCGAGTGAGGAACGACGGGATCACCTTGCGCAGCTCGTCGAGCATCATCGCCGCGTACTTGCGGGCCTCGGGCAGCGGGTGCGCGCGCATGCGCAGCAGCAGCGCCTCGAACGCCTGACCGGTGCCGTAGATCCCGACGTTGGACAGCGTGGCCGCGGGCAGGATGCCGCGCGCGGCATCGCAGGCCTTCGCCTTCAGCGTCTGCTTGTAGACGAAGTCGGAGTCGCCCGGGTCCTTCGGGAACGCCTCGCGTGCCCAGTCGAGCAGCGCGCGCATGCACATCGCGTAGGTGTCGAACGCGGCGTCCATCTCCGCGACGTAGCGCGCGCCGAGCGGCGAGTCGAGCACCTCGGCGGGTCGGTAGTAGCGGTACCGGCCGCCGAGCCGGGAGTCGTACGGGATGTAGCGGGTCGACTGCTCGAGGTAGGCCATGAGTCGGCCCCACTCGAGGATCTTGGTGAGGACGTTGGACGCCTGCTCGCACGCGAGGTGCACACCGCCGAGCTGGGCGACGGAGTCGTCGCCGTACTCGAGGAACACCTTCTCGTAGAGCTCCTCGGCCCGCTTGAGGCCGATGCTGGCGTCGACGCCGAGGTCGCCGGTGAGGTCGAGGTCGCCCACGAACTCGTCGAGGAACAGGCGCCGCAGGCTCTTCGAGCTGCGCGAGTAGCGGGCGAACAGGGCGCCCTTGACGACCTCGGGCAGGTTGACCAGCGCGAACACCGGGCCGTCGAGGTTCGAGAAGTACGGGCGGAGGATCTCGGTTTCCTCGGGATCGAACCGCTCGGCCACGTATTGCATCGACAACCTCGGGGGCGGCGTCGGAGACGACAGGGACGGTGATCGTACCGACGGGCACCCCGTCAGAGGAGCACCCTCGCCGCGCCGGGCCGGACCGCCACCGTGATCTCGCCGGCACGGCCCCGTGGGTGGCCGTCGGCCTCGACCGGCTCCTCGCCCCGGGCCCAGCGCACCACGGCCCGCCGACCCGAGGCCTGGGTGATCCGGGGGTGGGGGACGTGGTCGCCACCGGCCAGGCGCGTGCGCATGGCGCCCCGCTCCCCCGGCCGCAGGGCGTACACCTGGACCTCGATCCGGCCGTCGCCCGGATGGCCTCGGGGCACCAGGTCGGCGCCCCGCAGGAACTGCCCGCTGGCCACCACCACGGTGGTCGCCCGCCCCTCCCCGACGACGCGACCGTCGACCTCGACCGTGACCGGGCGGAGCCGGTGCCAGGGCCGGAGGCGGTCGGGGGCGACGCCGAGCACGACGGCGTTCGCCGCGGGGCCGCCGTCGCCGAGGTCGGGCTCGAGGTCGAGCAGGTCGCACGCCACCAGGGTGCGGCCGGGGCCCGACGGGGGGCCGCCGGGGCCGAGTCCGAGGGCCCGAGCCAGGTCGGACGCGGGCGCCGGGTCGAAGCGCAGCACGGCGCCGGGATCTCCCGCGGCGGCCGCGGCCAGGTCGGCGTCGTCGCCGGCCACGTCGACGACCCGCGCGCCGGGACCGGGCGCGAAGGGCTCCCCCCACGGCTCACCCGGGCGCATCAGAGCCCGACCGAGCTCGCGGCGGCGACGACCCCCCGGCTGCACGCGGTGGAGGCGGCGCGGGCGGCGTCGCGCACCCCGGGGTCGAGGGTGACGTCGGCGACCTGGCGGAGGAGGTCGATCGTCTGCTTGACGTTGCGGACGAAGTCGCCCGCGGTGAGCTCGTCGTCGAGCACGTCGGCGAGGGCGTCGCCCCGGGCCCACTCGTGGATCACCGGGGTGAAGCCGGGGTCGGGCGGCCGGGTGGACGGGAGCTTCAGGTCGTCCTCGGCGTGGTTCAGGTCGCGCCAGCGCCGCTCGATGCGGCGGTAGGCGTCGGCGACCCGCTTCGTGGGCCACCCGAGCGGCGGCGCCGGGGTGTTGCCCTCGGGGCCGCGCCGCTCGTACGTGAAGCACGACACGACGGCCGCCACCTCGGCCGGCGCGAGGCCGGCGAGCACACCGTCGCGCAGGGCCTCGGCCACGAGGAGGTCGGTCTCCGACGACAGCCGGGCGAGCAGCGTCCCCGCCGGGGTCAGCGACCAGTCGTCGACGTAGCTCCACGACTCGAGCAGGGTGAGCACCCGGTCGAACTGGCGGGCGAGGCTCGCCCCCCGGGCCTTCACGCGGCGCTCGAGCCGCTGCACGTCGCGCTCGGCCCGGTCGATCGCGGTCTGCGCGTCGGCGACGCGGTCGCGGGCTCGGGCTGCGGCGGGGTCGCGGACCCGGTCGGTGGCGACCGGCGCGCCGGCGGGCACCCGGGCCCGCCGGGCCGCCTCGGCGACGCCGCGACGGAAGGCGGGGCTGCGGGGGGCGTACGGCTCGGGCAGCTCGACCCGGGCCACCGCGACCGGTGGGGCGCCGAAGTCGTCGGGGCCCAGGCGGCGCACGTCCTTCCCGCTGTCGATCACGAGGATGCGGTGATCGGCCGTGCGCCCGTCGTGGCCGATGACCACGGTGCGGGTGGCGCGGCGCCCCACCAGCAGGAGATCGCCGGGCCGGAGCACGTCGAGCGCGTTCGCCACCGCGGCGCGGGTCGGGGGGCGCGTCGCCGGGGCGCTCCCACCCCGGTCGAGGGCCACCGCGCCGTCCTGCGCGCGCGCGAGCCGGCCCCGGGCCCGCTCCAGCTCGCGTTCGAGGGTCACCACGTCGCGGTCGGCCCGGAACTGGGCGAACGACAGGTTGAGCATGCGGTGCGCGGTCTCGCGGTCGTACCGGGCCACGAGGTTCGCGGCCATGTTGTACGTGGGCCGGAACGCGGACACGAGGGGGTCGGTCCCCCGGGAGGCGAGCGACGCGACCTGGTCGAAGTGCACGAACGGGCTCCAGAGCACGACCGCGTTGCCCACGTCGTCGATGCCGCGCCGCCCGGCCCGGCCGGTGAGCTGGGTGTACTCGCCCGGGGTGAGGAACTCGTGGCGCTCCCCGGTGAACTTGGTGAGCTTCTCGATCACCACGGTGCGCGCGGGCATGTTGACCCCGAGGGCAAGCGTCTCGGTGGCGAACACGACCTTCACCAGCCCACGGGTGAAGGCCTCCTCCACCGCCTCCTTCAGCGGCGGGACCATGCCCGCGTGGTGCGCGGCGACGCCGGCCTCGAGCGCGTCGCGCCACGCGCCGAACCCGAGCACCGCGAGCTCGTCGTCGGCCAGCCGGGCCGTGTGCGCGTCGGCGATGCGGCGGATCTCGGCGCGCTCCTCGGGCGAGGTGAGGTTGACGCGCGCGGCGCGGGTCTGGTCCACCGCCTGGTCGCAGCCGGCCCGGCTGAACACGAACACGATCGCGGGGAGCATCCCCTCGCGGTCGAGGAGCTCGACGACCTCCTCGCGCACCGGGGTCCGCAGGCGGGTGCGGTGGGTGTTCGGTCCGCGCGGTGCGCGCGTGCCGCCCCGGGTCAGGCGCTGGGCCTCGGGATTGGGCTGCTGGCCCGAGCGGCGATCGTCGGCGCCCACGAACGTGGGCAGGAGGGAGAGGTCGTCGCGGCCGCGCTCCCCCGTGAGGTACCAGTTGCGCAGCACCACCGGGCGCCGCTCCTCCACCACCGCGTGGGTCGGCCCCCGCACCGTCGCGATCCAGTCGGCCACCTCACGTGCGTTCGAGACCGTCGCGGAGAGGCACACCAGCGGCACGGCGTGGTCGAGGTGGACGATCACCTCCTCCCACACCGGCCCGCGGAAGCGGTCCTGGAGGTAGTGCACCTCGTCGAGGACGACCACCCCGAGCCCGTGCAGGGTGCGCGAGTCGGCGTAGATCATGTTGCGGAGCACCTCGGTGGTCATCACCACCACGGAGGCCTCGCCGTTGATCGTGTTGTCGCCGGTGAGCAGACCGACGCGTTCGCGGCCGAAGCGGGCCGCGAAGTCGGTGAACTTCTGGTTCGACAGCGCCTTCAGGGGCGTCGTGTAGAAGGCCTTCGCCCCCCGGGCGAGCGTGGCCTCGATCGCGTACTCGGCCACCAGCGTCTTGCCCGAGCCGGTGGGCGCGGCCACGAGCACCGAGTCGCCCCCGTCGAGGGCGTCGAGCGCGTCGAGCTGGAACGGGTCGAGGGTGACCCCTCGATCTGCCGCGAAGGCCGGGCGGTCGATCACCCGCCGGCTGGGACGGTGGTGGCCGGGGCCTCGGTGGTCGCCGCCGGCGCGGAGGTGGCCGAGGTGTCGGCGGGCGAGGTGGCCGTCGGGGTGAACGACGGCGTGCTCGGCTCGTCGGCCGGGGCGAGGATCCACACCGCGACCACGGTGACCAGCACGATCACCAACACGGCCGCGACGGCAACCGCGATCTCCCGGCGGTCGCGCCGGACGCGGTACGGCTCACGCGTCGGGCTCACGAGTCCCGCTTCCTCATCGCTTCATGATCCTTCCGATGATGATGCACCCCTCGTAGAAGATCACGAGCGGGATCGCCATGAGGAACAGAGAGTAGGGGTCCTGGCTCGGCGTGATCACGGCCGCGAACATGAAGATCCCCACGATCGCCCACCGCCGCCACTTCCGGAGCTGCTGGGTGCTGATCACCCGGGCGATGAGCAGGAACGTGAGGACCACGGGGAACTCGAAGGCCACCCCGAAGGCCACGATCATCAGCGAGACGAGTGAGAGGAACTTGTCGGCGGTGAGGAGCGGCTGGAGCTCGCTGCCGCCGGCGTTGAGCAGGAAGTCGAGGGCCGGCTGCAACGTCAGCAGCGCGACCACGCCGCCGAGCAGGAACAGGATGATCGACGAGATCAGGAACGGGACCGCGTAGCGCTTCTCCTTCGGGTTCAGGCCCGGGGTGATGAAGCGCCACAGCTGCCAGAGCCACACCGGCGTCGCGAGCACGATGCCGCCGTAGGTGGCGACCTTGATGCGGGTCGCGAAGGCGTCGATCGGTCCGGTGAAGATGAACGAGTTGCGCTTGCCGTCCGTCGCGTTCCGGTAGAAGTCGAGGAACCACCCGATGATCTCGGGGGCGAAGATGAAGCAGATGACCGCGCCGACCGCGACGGCGGCGATCGAGACCATGACGCGGTAGCGGAGCTCGGAGAGGTGCTCGACGACCGTCATCCGGCCTTCGGGCTGGCGGCGGGGCACGGCCGGTCAGTCGGGGTCGGGCGGCGGCGGCGGGGGCACGTCGTCGAACGACCCGGCGGCAGTGTCCTCCCCACTCCCCGACGTGGGCACGTCGGCGGGGGGGAGACCGGCGTCGAACGCCTGGACGTCGATCACGTCGCCGGTCGCGGCGTCGGTCTTGGGCGGCAGCGTCGGCGGCGGGGCGGCGCCGTCGGACTCGTCGGCCATCATCTCGTGGATGTCGGCGGTGATGTTGTGCTGGATCTTGCGCAGCTCACGCAGGGCGCCGCCCACCTGGCGCGCCATCTCGGGAAGCCGGTTGGGGCCGAAGACGAGCAGCGCGATCAGCAGGACGACCGCGATCTCGAGCGGGCCGATCTGGGGCATTGGGCTCCCTGAGCGCTACCGGGCGGACCCGGCATCGGACCGGGATCCGCTCGGATCGTACCGCCGTAGCGGTACCGGATCGTGACGCCAGGGCGGGTTCAGGCGCCCGTGTCCCCCACCGACTCGGCGAGGCGGTCGAACCAGCCGTCCTGCTCGAGGAGCAGGTGGAAGTCGAGCGCGTCGTCGGCGGAGATCGGCGGGCCCAGGTGCGGCTCGAGGAGCTCGGCCGGCTGGTGCCACACCTCGGTGGGCACGCCCGCCGAGACGAGCAGCGAGAGGATCCGCGGGGTCGCCTCCCGGGCCACGGGGTCGCCGCAGCGGGGACAGGAGAACTGGTAGGTGCCCTGATCGGTCTCGGCGCAGACCCGCACCATGAGATCCCGGGAGCGCAGCTTCACGTCCCCGCACGCCGGACACGTTGCTCGGATGGTCGCCATGTCAGAGATCTCGGCACCGCCGCCCCGGTGCTTGAGGGTGACGTCGGGCACGAATCGGTGAGTTGGACGGCCAGAATGGGGGTCATGGCGGTCATCACCTTCGCCCACCGGGGCGGCCGGGCCCACGAGCCCGAGAACACCCTGCGGGCCTTCCGACGGGGCCTGGAGCTGGGCGCCGCCGGGCTCGAGTCCGACGTGTGGCTGAGTGCCGACGGCCATCCGGTGCTGGTCCACGACGAGAAGTTCTGGCGGGGCCTGCGCCACGTGGACGTCCGGCAGTCCACCGCGGCCGATCTCGCCCGCTACGAGATCCCCCGGCTCGTCGACCTGTTCGAGGCCTTCGGCAACGACTACGAGCTCTCGCTCGACCTCAAGGACCCGGCCTCGGCGGCCCCGACGGTCGACGTGCTGCGGAGCCACGGCGTGCCCGAGCGCTCCTGGCTCTGCATCAACGGGATGGATCTGCTGGCCGACGTGCGGACGCAGTACCCCGACGTCCGGGTCGTCCACTCGCGCCGGCGCGACAAGATTGGCACGGAGCTCGAGCGCCACGCGGCCCGCCTCGCCGAGCTCGGCGTCGACGCCATGAACATGCACCACACCGACTGGAACGCGGGCCTGGTCGCCCTGTTCCACCGCTTCGGGGTCCGCGCGTTCGCCTGGGACGCGCAGCACGTCCGCAACCTGCGGACGATGCTCGACTACGAGGTGGACGCGGTGTACTCCGACCGGGTCGACCGCATGGTCGCCACCGTGTCGGAATGGGGCGACTGAGCGGGGCCCCACTCCCCCGGCGTCAGAGCAGCCCGACGCTCCCGGGTGGCCAGATCCGCACGAACACGCGGCCGACGATCGTCGACTCCTTCACCGGCCCGAAGATGTGCGAGTCGCGCGACTGCTCGCGGTTGTCGCCCATCACGAACATGTGCCCAGGTGGCACCTTGCAGCCCGCCTGCTCGGCCGTGGGCAGGTCCTGTTGGGCCGTGGGCACGACGCACCCTGGAGGCACGTCGCCGATGACCGTGCGCGTGCCGGCCGGGAGGTAGGGCTCGTCGAGCAGGCGGCCGTTGATGTACACCCGGCCGTCACGGGCCTCGACGGTGTCGCCGGGGAGCCCGATCACCCGCTTGACGAGGTCCTTGATGTTGCCGGCGGCCGCTTCGGGGGGCGCCTCGAACACCACGATGTCGCCGCGGTTCACGTCGTGGAGCTTGTAGCTGAGCTTGTTGACGAGCACGCGGTCGCCCACCTCGAGGGTGGGGACCATGGACGCCGAGGGGATGTAGAACGCCTGGAACAGGAAGGTCTTGATCAGGAACGCGATGACGAGCGCGGCGCCGATCAGCACCACCCACTCGACGGCCGCCCGCGTGCGCCGGGCCGATCGGTCGTCGGGTTGAGGGTCGGGAGCCTCGGACGGAGGCGTCTGGACGTCGGTCACTCGGAGGCTCCCACAGCCGACCATCCTCGCAGGTCCGATGGGGGGGATGGGGATCGCGTCCTCACCGGGCCCTCAGGAACCGGTTCCACCACCGTCGGCGTAGCGGAGCAGCAGCCGGGCGGCCGCGGCGGTCCGCAGGTCGATCGCCGCGGGTGGGTCGAGCACCTCGGCCTCGGGCCCCAGGCGCAGCAGGAGACGCTCGAGGAACGCGTCCTCCGACACCGCCAGCACCACCCGGACGGCGCCGTCGGCCTCGTCGTGGCGCTCGTCGACCGGCAGCTCGTCGGCCACCCACGCGGTCGCGGCGGCGAGGCGCAGCGTGACCCGCCGGTCGCCCGGGCGGGGGTGGTACACGAGCCCGGTGAGGTTGCCGTCGGCCGGCTCCTCCCCCGCGGCCGGGCCGGGCGGCCGCGGCTCGAAGGTCTCGCCGGTGGCGCGCACGGCCTGCACCCGGTCGACCCGGAACAGGCGGTCGCCCTCGGCGCGGTGGCAGTAGGCCTCCAGGTACCACGCGCCGAGCGCGTGGAACACCCGCGCCGGATCGACCCGGCGCGTCGTCATCTCGTCGCGCGCGTAGGAGTAGTAGTCGATCTCCACGCGCTCGTGGCGCTCGATGGCGTCGCGGATCGTCGTGAGGTGGGTGGCGTTGCCGACGTCGATGGCGAGGCGGCCGCTGACGCCGACCACGGCTTCGAGCTTGTCGACCGCGGTCGCGAGCGGGCCGCCGGCGTCGGCACCCGGCACCGCGAGGAGTGCGCGGGACGCGGCCACGAGCGCGACGCCTTCGGCGGGCGTGAGTCGCAGTGGGCGCTCGAAGTACTCGGCGAGACGGATGTCGACGGCGCCGTCGTCGGCGATCCAGACGTCGATGAGCCGGTCGGCCGTGTACGGCGGGAGCCCGCACATCGGCAGCAGCTCGAGGTCCTGCTCGATCTCCCGCTGGCTCACGCGGAACCGCGCCGCGAGCTCGCCGATCGTGGTCCCGGGGTGTGCGAGCACGTAGGGCACGATCGCGAGGACGCGCGCGAGGCGCGGGCCGGCGAGCGGGCGCGGGCTCATGCCGCGGCCCCGCCGCCGGCGAGCTCGGTGAGCCAGCCGACGATCTCGGCCCGCAGCTCGGGCGGGTCGAGCACCTCGGCGTGGTCGAGCAGGTCGAGCACGAAGGCGCGGAACGCGTCCCGGTTCACCACGTCGAGGGCGACCACCACCGAGCCGTCGTCGCGCTGCTCCACCACGGCCTCGTCGCCGAGCGAGCCGGTGACGAGGGACGCCCGAGCCGCGTCGACGAGGACCCGGGCGCGGACCGGCCGGTCGTCGCCGTAGGTGAGGGGATCGGACGAGAGGTAGTCGGTGGGATCGATCCCGGCCGGCACGGCGAAGGCGCCGGGCGGCCCGAGCCGGGGCGGACCGTCGAGGCGGTCGACCCGGAAGGCGCGGGGCGCGTCCCGGTCGACGTCGCGGCCCACCACGTACCAGTGGCCGAAGCGGTGGAGGATGCCGTAGGGCTCGAGCCGGCGGGCGTCGCTCCGATAGGAGAACCCGAGCACGCTGCGGCGCGTCACGGCGTCGAAGCAGTCGCCCAGGTGGGGCGTGAGCTCGAAGGACGCGACCGCCTGTCCGGCGGCCCCCTCCCCCTCCGTGCCGCCGAGCTTGCGCAGGGCATCGAGCGGGTCGAACCCGCCCATCTCCACGGCGGTCACGGCGAGGTGCAGCGCGGCGCGCTCCGCGGGGTCGAGACCGGGGTCGGGCAGGTAGTAGTCGTCGGGGTGGATCCGGTAGCCCTGCTCGCCGCCGAGCGCATCGACGGCCTCGACCGTGATCGGCACCCCGAGCTCGCGCAGCGTCTCCTTGTCGCGCTCGAACTGACGGCGTCGGGCCGCGAGCTCGCCGGGGTAGCCCGGCTCGAGCCGGTCGGCCAGCTCCTCGAGCGTGAGCGGCCGCCGGGTCGCCAGCAGCGTGGCCGTGAGGTTGATGAGCCGTTCCAGCCGCGCGCTCATCTCCCCCGCTCCTGGCGGCTTCGCCGCCGGGCCGCTCGGGCCCCGCTCACGAGCGCGCCTCCCCGGGGCGCGGGGGGATGTGCTCGGCCGCGACGCACCCTGCGGCCGCGGCGGCCTGGAACATCACGGGGTCGTCGGCGGCGGGGCGGCCCATCGAGACGATGCGCAGATCGTGCTGTGCGAACAGGCCGAGCACGTCGGGCGGGGTGACGTCGACGAGGTCGTGGCGCAGGTCGATCCCGGCGAGGGCGAGGTCGGCGCGGACGCGGGCCTCCTCGGCACCGCCCACGCAAGGCACCGGTACGAGCACCCGGGAGCGGGTGGCGATGCGCAGCGCCGTCGCGCTGTGGTGCGACAGCCCGAAGTGGCGGGACCGCGGATCGGCGAAGGAGATGCGCAGGCAGACGATCGGCACGCCGCCGAGTGCGACGGCGGCGTCGAGGATCGGGCCGACCTCGAGCCCGCTGAAGCCGAGCCGCGTGTTCGTGCCGACGATGCCCGGCCCCATCGCCACGATCGTGACGTCGGCCGCTGCGACTTGGCGCGCCACCACGAGGGCGGAGAACACCGACACGGCCTCGTAGTCACCGCCGAACGCGTGCCCGTAGGTGACGGTCGCGTCGATGAGCCCGCGGGCGCGCAGCGACGCGACGAGGTCGGACAGCGCGAGCGGCAGGCCGGCGCCGTCGGTCATCACGTACGCGATGCGGGCATCGGGACGCGCCTCGCGGACCGCGGCTGCGACGGCGGGCACCTGGCTGTGCAGCGCGGCCGCGACGACGGGCATGCCGTCGATGGACTCCGCCTCGGCCAGGGCCTCGAGGTGCTCCTCGGCGCTGCCGACGTCGGCCTGGAGGCTGGTGTAGCGGCCCTTGATGATGTGGCCGGGGCCGCGCTCGTTCCACTCGTCGCGCGCGAGGTTCCAGTGCACGACGTGCCAGCCGCCGGTGCCGAGCCCGAGCTCGACCGCGGTGGTGTTGACCACGACAGCGTCGCCGACGTCGACGCGACCGGTCAGCTGGGTGAGGACGTAGGCGCGCTCGGGGCCGTCGCCGAGGTCGACCTCGGTGCGCTGGAGCCCAGTGCGCTCCTCGAGCAGGCGCACCACTGTGCCGGTGCGGAACGACGGCATCCGGTGGACTTCAGAGCGAGGCGATCAAGCGCTCGACGCGTTCGTCGCGCGACTTGAACGGGTCCTTGCAGAGCACCGTGCGCTGGGCCTGGTCGTTGAGCTTCAGGTGGACCCAGTCGACCGTGTAGTCGCGCTTGCGCTCCTTGGCCCGCTTGATGAACGCGCCGCGGAGGCGGGCTCGGGTGGTCTGGGGCGGCGTGCTCATCGCTCGCTCGATCGCGTCGTCGTCGACCATGCGGTCGACCTGGCCGCGCCGTTCCATGAGGTAGTAGAGCGACCGGCGCCGCGTGACGTCGTGGTAGGCGAGGTCGACGAGCGCGACGCGCGGGTGCGTGAGCGGCAGGTCGTGGCGCTCGCGGAAGGCCTCGATCAGGTGGTACTTGATCACCCAGTCGACCTCGGTCTTCAGCTTCAGCGGGTCGTTCTCGAGGTGGGTCATCACGTGCTCCCACATGTCGAGCGCCTGCTGCTCCTCCGGACCGAGCCCACGCTTCTTGGCGAACTTCATCGCGCGTTCGAGGTACTCGGACTGGAGCTCGACCGCCGACAGCTCGCGGCCGTTGGCCAGTCGGACCTTGCGCCGGCAGGTCATGTCGTGGCTGATCTCGCGGATCGCGCGGATCGGGTTCTCCAGGGTGAGGTCGCGCCACGGCGTCTGGTCCTCTTCGAGCATCCGCAGCAGGATCGACGAGGTGCCGGTCTTCAGGAACGTGGCGTACTCGCTCATGTTGGAGTCGCCCACGATCACGTGCAGCCGGCGGAACCGCTCGGCATCGGCGTGGGGCTCGTCACGCGTGTTGATGATCGGGCGCGACCGGGTGGTGGCGCTCGACACGCCCTCCCAGATGTGCTCGGCGCGCTGGCTCACGCAGTACATCGCGCCGCGCGCGGTCTGGAGAACCTTGCCCGCGCCGGCGTACACCTGGCGTGACACGAGGAACGGGATCAGCACGTCGGTGAAGCGGCTGAAGTCGCCGTCGCGCTCGACGAGGTAGTTCTCGTGGCAGCCGTAGGAGTTGCCCGCGGAGTCGGTGTTGTTCTTGAACAGGTAGACCTCGCCGCGGATCCCCTCTTCGCGCAGTCGCTGCTCCGCGCTGCGCACGAGCGTCTCGAGGATGCGCTCCCCCGCCTTGTCGTGGACGACGAGGTCGGAGATGGAGTCGCACTCGGGCGTCGCGTACTCGGGGTGGCTGCCGACGTCGAGGTAGAGCCGGGCGCCGTTCTCGAGGAACACGTTGCTCGAGCGGCCCCACGACACGACCCGCCGGAAGAGGTAGCGGGCGACCTCGTCGGGGCTGAGCCGACGCTGGCCGCGGAGGGTGCAGGTGACCCCGTACTCGTTCTCGAGCCCGAAGATCCGCCGCTCCATCGAACGAGCGTACCGGGGGTCCGGACTTCGTGCGTACCATCGCGGGGTGCCGCCGCTGGTCGCGCTGACCACTGTTCACGGATCGTTCACCGCCCACGTGCTCGCGGCGCGCCTCGCCAGCGAAGGCATCGACGTCGAGCTGCGCGGCGCCCTGGGCGGCGCCTACGGCCTCACGGTGGGCGACATGGCCCGGGTCGACCTCTACGTGCCCGAGGAGCAGATGGAGGACGCGCAGCTCGTGCTGCTCGCCTCCGAGATCGACGCCGCGATGGAGCCCCGCGACCCGGCGACCTCCACCGGGTTCGCGTTCAGCTGGGCGTGGGTGGCCGTGCTGGTGCTGATCGTGGTCGCGGTGATCGCACCGCTCCTGCGCTTCCTGACGGACTGACCGGTCGAGCGACTACGGCGAGCCGCCCGCGAGCTGCGCGCAGGCGGGCAGCGTCGCGAGGATGTCGCCGAGCTGGGTGCCCTTGTCGAGCTTGCCCGCCTTGTTCATGCCCTTGGTCCACGGGTCCGAGAACGCGCTGAACTGGTTCCCGATCTTGTTGACGGACTTCTTGTAGGCCGCCGCCGGCTCGAGCGGCATCTTCTTCGCGGCCTTCTCGAGCGCGGCGAGGTTGGCCGTCGACTCGTTGATGCCCGCGAGGATCGCAGCCTGGATCTTCGCGCCGTTGCGGATGTCGGGGACGCCCGCGGCCTTGACCGCCTTGCCGTAGGCCTTCGTCGCGTCGACGCCGGTGCCGAGGAAGCCGAGGATGAGCTGCTTGCCGTCGGCGGCGGTGAGCGTCGGGTCGAACGCGTCCGTGAGGAGCTGGTCGATGCCCTGGGACGCGCCGGTCAGCCAGCCGACCGTCGCAGTGCAGAAGGTGTCGCCCCACTCCTCGGGGTCGGTGGCTGCACCGGCGGGCGTGGCGAGCGCGGCGCCGAGCGCCATCACGACGACGACGGCCACGATGCTGCGGCGCAGGAGGCGGGCGGACGGGTGCATCGGTGGCTCCTTGCTTCCCCGGGCGACGGGGTGGGTTCGCGACGGCAGCGGCCGCGTTCGGCCGCACCGGTCGGTCAGTCGGCGAACAGGTCGGCGAGATCGTCGCCGCGAAGCCTCTGGAAGGCCCGGCGGGTGCGGGATCGGTCGAGGAACGCGACCTCGAGCTGGTTGGCGGGCAGGGCCTCGCCGCCGTTGGCCAGGAGCTCGGCGCCGAGGCGCACGGCCCCGCGCTTGTCGAGGTCGTCCCGGTAGCGCTCACGCGTGGCCTCGATGATGATCTCGGCCTGGCCGCCGAGCACCGAGAAGCCCTGCTCGTCCATCACGGTGCCGTCGTAGAGGATGTGGAACAGCTCGTCGTGGTCCTGGGTCTCCCCGACCTGGGCTACGAGGATCTCCACCTCGTACGGCTTCATCTCGTGGGTGAACACCTGGCCCAGCGTCTGGGCGTAGCCGTTGGCGAGCGAGCGGGCGTTCACGTCCTCGCGGGCGAAGGAGTAGCCCTTCACGTCCGCCTGACGGACGCCGGCGATGCGGAGCATCTCGAACTCGTTGTACTTGCCCACGCCCGCGAACGCGATGCGGTCGTAGATCTCGCTGATCTTGTACAGCGTGCGCGACGGGTTCTCGGCCACGATCAGGATGCCGTCGGTGGTGCTGAAGGCGATGAGGCTGCGGCCGCGGGCGATGCCCTTGCGGGCGTAGTCGGCCCGGTCCTTCATCACCTGCTCGGGCGAGACGTAGAAGGGCATGCTCACAGTCCCGCCCCTTCCTCTCGTCCACCGAGCAGCGCCTCGGCGCGGGTCCCGATCTCGTCGACGGTGAGGGCGGCGTAGCCCTCGTGGTCGATCGTGGCGACGACGGGGAAGATCTTGCGCACGAGGTCGGGACCGCCGGTGGCGGAGTCCTCGTCGGCGGCCTCGAAGAGCGCCCGCAGCGCGAGGTCGACGGCCTCTTCGCGGGTCATGTCCTCACGCCAGGCGGCCTTGATCCAGTTGCGGGCGTGGACGCCACCCGATCCCGTGGCCTGGAAGTCGATCTCCTCGTACTTCCCGCCGGTCGCGTCGTAGGAGAACACCCGGCCCCGACCCCGGCGCTCGTCGAAGCCGGCGAAGAGCGGCACGACGACGAAGCCCTGCATGGCGGCCGGAAGGTTGGCCCGCACCAGTCCGGCGAGCTGGTTGGCCTTGCCCTCGAGGCTCAGCACCTCGCCCTCGATCTTCTCGTAGTGCTCGAGCTGCACCTGGAACAAGCGCACCAGCTCGACGGCCGGGCCCGCGGCGCCGGCGATCGCGACCCCGGAGTAGTCGTCGGCCGGGAACACCTTCTCGATCCGGCGGCTGGCGATCATCGACCCGGCGGTGGCCCGGCGGTCGCCGGCCATCACCACGCCGTCGGCGTAGCGGATGGCCACGATCGTGGTGCCGTGGGTGACGTCGAACGGGACGTCGGCGCCGCCGGCCGTGGCCGCGCCCGGCACGCGTTGGGGGGCGACGCGGCGCAGCAGGTCCACGAAGGATGCGCCCGGGTCGTCGCCGGTCGTGAAGAAGGGAAGGCTCTCGTTCACCGGGGCCGGAGCCTAGTTGCCCCTCCTCGCTCCCCCGCCCCGCGTGCCGAGCGCCGCCGCCCGGTCACGGGCGAGGGCGGAATCGTCGTCAGGGGATCCGGCTGCATCCAAGTACGAGATGGCGGCTGCAAGTCGGTCGATGTCGTCGGAGAACTGACCCAGCCCGCCGTTGCAGTTGAAGCAGAGCACGCCACGGACTCGTCCGGTCTCGTGGTCGTGGTCGACGTGCTCGGGGTTCTCGCGGCCGCAGATCGGGCAGCGACCATCCTGCGACACGATCAGCGCGTCGACCTCGGTCGCACCGATGCCGTACCGCCGCTTCAGGTGGTAGTGCCGTGAACCTCCGTGGAGGCGTTGTCTGCTTTCATGGCCTCGTGCGTTGTGGCACGGCTTGCAGTACGGGTGCCGACCGTCCTTGCAGTTCTTGTTTCGAGGGAAGTCCTCGAGTGGCTTGACCTCGCCGCAGTCGGGACAGCGTTTCATGCGCCTGAGGCTATGACGCCCCTACGACAGTGAACGGGAAATCGGACAAACGGTCTATTCGCCCCCTTTCTGTACGTACGACTTCACAAACTCCTCTGCGTTCTCCTCCAAGACGCCGTCGATCTCGTCCAGGAGATCGTCGAGCTCGGACTTCAGCTTCTCGCCGCGTTCGGTGGGGGCGGCGACGGTCGCTTCCTCTTCGACCCGCTCCTTGGGAGCGGGACGCTGCTTGCGCTGCTGCTCGGCCATGTGTGCGGTACCTCCTGGGAACCTTCAGCGTGCCACGTGGGGGGTGCGCGACACGGGGATGATTACCACTCGATCAGGTCGGGATGGGGGCGGACGGAACGGGAGCGGATCAGGCCTGGAGCCGGGAGACGAGGTCGGCCGGGCTGTGGGCCTGCGCGAACAACGCCTCGACGTGCGCTCTCGTGCCCCGCAGCGGCTCCATCATCGGGATGCGCTTCAACGGGTCGGCGCCCACGTCGAGGATGATGCTGTCCCAGTTGGCGGCCACCACGGCGTCGGGCCAGCGCTCGAGGCACTGGCCCCGGAAGTAGGCCCGGGTGCTGTCGGGCGGGTTGCCGATGGCGTTGATCACCTCGTCCTCGGTGCACAGCCGCTCGACCGTGCCCGCCTTCACGAGGCGCTCGTACAGGGACCGCTCGGGCCGGACGTCGTGGTACTGGAGGTCCAGCAGGGAGAGCTTCGGGTCGCCCCACTCGAGGCCGTCGCGGCCGGCATAGGCCTCGAGGAGCTTCAGCTTGGTGACCCAGTCGAGCTGGCCGTCGAGTGACGCGGGGTCGGTCTCGAGGGCGGCGAGCACCTGCTCCCAGCGGTCGAGGACCATGCCGCCCACGGTCTCGCCGCCGACCACCTCGAGGCCGACGTCGTCGGCGTACTTGCGGGCGAGGCGCAGGAACTCCCACTGGAGCTCGACGCCGGTGAGCCGCGACCCGTCGGCGAGCTCGACCGTCGCGCGACAGGTGGGGTCGTGGGAGACCACGCGCATGGCCGGAACGGACGCCGCGAGGCTGAGGTCCTTGTCGATGAAGTCGTCCTCGACCATCGCGAGGAGGATCGCGGTGGTCCCGACCTTCAGGAAGGTCGCGACCTCGCAGAGGTTGGCGTCGCCCGCGATCACGTGCAGGCGCCGGTAGAGCTGCGGATCGGCGTGGGGCTCGTCGCGCGTGTTGACGATCGGCCGCTTCAACGTGGTCTCGAGCCCGACCTCCTCCTCGAAGAAGTCGGCCCGCTGGCTGATCTGGAAGTCGACCACGCCGGCGCCGTTCTCGCTGCCGACCTTGCCGGCACCGGTGAACACCTGGCGGCTCACGAACCACGGCAGCAGGAAGCGCACGAGGTGGGCGAACGGCACGCTGCGGTCGACGAGGTAGTTCTCGTGCGTGCCGTAGCTGTTGCCCTTGCCGTCGGAGTTGTTCTTGTAGACGACGATCTCCTGCCCGGGGTCGAGCAGCCGCGTGGCCGCCCGCATCGACCGGGCCAGGATCCGCTCCCCCGCCTTGTCGGCGATGACGAGCTCGAGCGCGTCGACGCACTCCGGCGTGGAGTACTCGGGGTGCGCGTGGTCGACGTAGTAGCGCGCGCCGTTGGTGAGCACGGTGTTGACGAGGTGCGTCTCGACCTCGGGGGGCATCGCGCCCTCACGGGCCGAGCCGCGGGCGTCGCGACCGGGGCTCTCGTCGTCGAAGTCCCAGCCGACCTTGCGCTGCTCGACGTACGCGTTGATCAGCAGCGATGACGCCAGCACGGGGTTGGGGTCGGTCGCGCCGCGCAGGACGACGCCGAACTCGGTCTCGATGCCGCAGACCTTGGGAATGGCCACGGAGCGAGCCTACCGGCGCCCCCGCGGAGGGCGAACGACGCCTCTGCGGGGATGCCTAGAGGTACTGACCGGTGGTGACGCGCTCGATCTGGCGGCCACCGGTGGCTTCGTCGCCCTTGTTGACCAGCGTGCGCACGAAGACGATGCGCTCGCCCTTCTTGCCCGAGATCTTCGCCCAGTCGTCGGGGTTGGTCGTGTTGGGCAGGTCCTCGTGCTCCTTGAACTCCTGGCGCACGGAGGCCACGAGGTCGTCGGTGCAGATGCCCTTCGCGCCGCCCTCGATCTGGCGCTTGATCGACAGCTTCTTCGCGCGGCGCACGATGTTCTCGATCATGGCACCCGACGAGAAGTCCTTGAAGAACAGCACTTCCTTGTCGCCGTTCTGGTACGTGACCTCGAGGAAGCGGTTGTCCTCCTCGACCGAGTACATGCGGTCGACGGCCGCCCCGATCATCGCCTTCACGGCCGCGGCTCCGCTGCCGGCCGCGGTGACCTCTTCCTCGGCGATCGGGAGCGACGGCGTGAGGTAGCACGAGAAGATCTTCGTGGCTGCCACCTCGTCGGGCCGCTCGATCTTGATCTTCACGTCGAGGCGCCCAGGACGCAGGATGGCGGGGTCGATGAGGTCCTCACGGTTCGAGGCGCCGATCACGATGACGTTCTTCAGGCTCTCCACACCGTCGATCTCGGCGAGGAGCTGGGGCACGATCGTGCTCTCGATGTCGGACGAGATGCCGGTGCCGCGGGTGCGGAACAGGGAGTCCATCTCGTCGAAGAACACGATGACGGGCACGCCCTCCTCCGACTTCTCCCGCGCGCGCTGGAAGATCAGCCGGATCTGGCGCTCCGTCTCCCCCACGTACTTGTTGAGGAGCTCGGGGCCCTTGATGTTGAGGAAGTACGAGCGGGTCGAGGAGTTGCCCGACTTCTCGGCGACGCGCTTGGCCAGCGAGTTGGCGACGGCCTTGGCGATGAGCGTCTTGCCGCAGCCCGGCGGCCCGTAGAGCAGGATGCCCTTGGGCGGCTCGAGCTGGTGCTCGGTGAACAGCTCGGCGTAGAGGTACGGAAGCTCGACGGCGTCCTTGATCAGCTCGATCTGGTCGTCGAGCCCACCGATGTCCTCGTAGTTGACGTCGGGGACCTCTTCGAGCACGAGCTCCTCGACCTCGGGCCGGGGCAGGCGCTCGACGATCAGGTTGGAGCGCATGTCGACGAGGAGGTGGTCGCCCGCGCGCACCTTCTGGCCGACCATGATCCCAGCGAGCTCGCACACCCGCTCCTCGTCGGCGCGGCCGACCACGAGCGCGCGCAGGCCGTCCTCCATGAGCTCCTTGAGGATCACGACCTCGCCGGCGACCTCCATGCCGCGGGCGAGCACGACGTTGAGCGACTCGTTGAGCGCGACCTCCTGGCCCCGCTCGAGGCTCTCGACGTCGACCTCGGGGTGCACCGACACCCGCATCTTCCGCCCGGCGCTGAGGACGTCGACGGTGCCGTCGTCGTTCGCGCCGAGGAACGTGCCGTACGCCGACGGCGGCATCGTGAGCTTGTCGACCTCTTCGCGCAGCGCGGCGATGTGCTCGCGCGCCTCGCGAAGGGTCGCCGAGAGGCGCTCGTTCTGGGAGACGGCCTGGGCGAGCTGGCCCTTCGTCTCGAGCAGTCGCTCCTCGAGGGTGCGGACTCGCTTGGGGGCGTCCTGGAGCCGGCGGCGCAGGACCGCGATCTCCTCCTCGAGTGACTTCACCTGCATCTGGAGGTCGGCGGCTTCGCGTGCGTCTTCCGCCGACACCTCATCGTCGTGCGCCACTGCCGTGCACCTCCTCTCGCCCCCGTTCACGTCTTCGCGCGGACACTACACGGGGCATTCCACCAGTCCGCGACACCTCGATGACAACCATTTGACGATGATTTACCCGGCGATGGCTTGGGAAATGCACCGGGGTGGGCTAGCCTTGCCAGTGCGGCCGGAGACCGGTCCGCCCGACCTCGGGACCGACGATCGGCCCACTGAACTGAAGCGACGGAGGAGACGGCATGAAGGTCTGGATCGACCAGGACCTCTGCACCGGCGACGGGCTGTGCGAGGAGATCGCGCCCGACGTGTTCACCCTGCTCGACGACGGTCTCGCCTACGTCAAGGAGGGCGGCAAGGTCTTCTCGGATCCGGGCGGCCCCGAGGGTCTGGCCAACGTTCCCGCCGGGATGGAAGAGGCGACGATCGAGTCCGCCGAGGAGTGCCCCGGCGAGTGCATCTTCATCGAGGTGGAGTAGCCGCACCGGCGTCGGCACCGGCTCGTCCGGACCCCGACACCAGGACCGACCGGGCGAACCCGGCCAGGACGAACGCGATCGCGACGCCGAGCAGCGCCCAGCGGGCGTTGCGTCCGTGGAGCCACGAGAGGTACCGGCCCACGACGGGGATGCGCCAGGCGTAGCGTCCGAGGACGGCGTCGGGGCGGCGTGACCAGTGCTCGCTGGTGTCGTTGGCATCGCCGCGCGTCTCGAACTCGAGGCGTCCGTCCTCGCGGGCGATGCTCCGGACGCGGTGCGTGACGCTCTCCCCCGTCGCGTCCACGTAGGCAACGATGTCGCCGACGTGGACGTCGCGTGCGCGGACGTCGTCGACGACGATCAGGTCGCCGATGGCGAGCGTCGGGACCATGGACCCGCTCCGGACCACGAGCGGCCGGTAGCCCGCGACCGCGAGGGCGAGTGCCCCGGCGACGAGGACCGCGATCACGCCGACGAGCACGATCGCGAGGGAATCGACCATCCGGATGATCGGCCCGGCACGCGGGCGGGCCTCGTACTCGGCGGTCGCGGCACTCCGAGCGTGCGGGAGCTCCGCACCCGGTTCGTCGAGTCGGAGCAGGTCGAACGCCCGCCGGACCCACTCCGCGCGGCGCTCCGGGTCGAGCGAGAGCGAGAGCCCGAGGATCTCCCGTCCCGCGACCATCCGGCGGTCGGCCACCACCGCCGTCGCGGCGAACGGTCCGTCGGGGAACGCGACCGTGACCACCGTGGCGGTGCCGACGGCAGGCACGCGCGTCGCGGCGTCGACCTCGACCGCGAGCCCGGCGGGTGACAGGTCCACGCTGTGGCCGGCGCAGCCGTCCACCTGGACGTCCAGGTGCAGCGCGACCCGCGTGACGGCGCGGGTCCAGTGGCGCGCCGCGATCAGGCGGAGCACGAACAACCACAGGAGCACGAGGACGACCACCGCCAACCCCGCAGTGACCTCGAGGTCGGTCTCCCGCTTCTGTTGGTCGAGGAGGGGCACCACCGCGGCCAGCGCCAGCAAGAGCGCGGCCCACACGAGGGTGCGCTGCGAGACCCGTACCCGGGTCGGGGCGAGGCGTCGCGAGGACGCGGCGAACAACGCTCGCGCCGACCCCGGGGCGTCGTAGGCGACGGCGAGGAGGTCGCGCAGCGGTTGGAGCGCAATCCCGTGCTCCAACCGGAGGACCAGCCACCGGGCGACCGCGGCGCCGAGTACGAGGGCGAGGATCGGGATCGGCGGCCACCGGAACGGGAACGCTCCGCTCGCGCTCACGATGAGCGGCGCGAGGAGCCACACCATGAGGGGGTAGGCGTAGAGCTCCCGCAGGAGGAGCCCCGCGCCGAGCACCCGACTCCGAGCGCTGCCGCTCGTCATCGCGTCGGAGAGGTCCGCGGCGGTGGCTCGTTGGCGACTGACCGTCGCGGGCCAGAAGACGGGCGCGCCGGCCGGGACCGTGCGCAGCGCGAGGACGGCGTCGTCGCGCGCGCCGGAGGTTCCATGGGCGCGCAACGATCGCAACCAGGCCCCCCACGGGCGCCGTGGCGGGATCGCGTGGTCGCGCAGGAGCTGGGTTCGCACGATCGTCGCGTCCCGCTCCCAGAGGTCGAGCCCGCCGGTCCACGCGCGGGCGCGCAGCCGTGCGCCGAGGACCTCGCGCGTCTCCGGCGCGTAGCTGTCGTCGTCGAAGGACCGCACGGCCCCGACCACCCAGCCGGTCCGGTCCGTGAGCCGGGAGGCGGCGCGGGCGCACGCGGGCATCACGGGCACGGCTCCGGGCTGGATCACGAGGACCGCGTCGGTCGCGACGCTCCCGGCCGCGCGGCGGAGCGCAGCTTCGATCGTCTCGTCACGGACGAGGGGCACGCCGAGCGCGGCGAGCGCGGCGTCGAGGTCGGGCCGGGCCGCGGTGACGACGAACGTCGGTCCGGCGCGTGACGTGAGCGCGACGCAGGCGAGGACCAGCTCGAGCGGCTCCCCGCCCACGCGCACCACCGTGGTCACCCGCGTGCCGTCGTCCACCCCGTCGATCGGCTCCGGCGCTGCCGGCTCCCCGCCCGCGGCGAACGCCACGATCACGAACGGCGCGGCCCCGGCCGCGATCGCGGCGACCAGGATGATCCCGGCGGCGACGTCCGACGGGCGCACGAGCCACGCCGCAGTGAGCGCGACGCCCACCGACGCCACCGCGACCGCGAGCTCGGCGGGTCGGGCCCACCGGTGCCCCGTGGCTCGCAGCTCCGTCACGGGACGCATTGGATCAGGCTCGGACGTGGCGCTCCCGGAATCGGCTGACCAGGATCAGGCCGAGGCCCACGGCGACGAGGATCGCACCGAGGACGATGAGCGGGATCGAGGGATCTCCGGTCCGCGGGAGCTCCTCGCCGGTGTCACCGCCGAAGGTCTGGACCCGCGTGACCGAGGTCCCGGCGACCTGGCTCGTCGACGAGGTGCTCCCACCCGTGGTCGTGGTGGTCGGCGCTCCGGTGGTGGTCGTGGTGGTCGCCGTGGTGGTGGTCGTCGTGGGCACGACGGCGCCGGTGGTGGTGGTCGTGGGCGGACCGGTGGTGGTGGTCGTGGGGGGTCCGGTGGTGGTGGTCGTGGGCGGACCGGTCGTGGTGGTCGTGGGCGG
>JBAZYX010000051.1:0-26975 GCA_041659105.1 Acidimicrobiia bacterium | reverse complement strand
CAGCAACCGGACCCGCGTCCGCGAAGTGTCACCCACGTACCGGAGCCGCAGTGTCAACCATGAACCGGAACCACACACCCTGAGAGCGCGCTGCCCGGCCAATAATCCGCTAAGAATCCTGGGAGAACCGGCCGGACGGAGCGGTTGCAGCGGACGACGGTCCTCGCGAAACCGCAGGTCAGCGGTACTGTCTTGCACAGCGTTGGAGGCAGCGGACACCCCGCTCACCCCTGGGGGACCAAAGGTCCCGGGTTCGAATCCCGGCAGCCCGACTGCAAGACCCCTGGACCGTTCAGGGGAGGTCGAGGATGACGGCGATCGTCTCTCGGAGCTGGGCGAGCACCGTCGCGCCGACGTTGCCGCGCACCGAGAGGATCCGGTGTGGCGAGACCGCGCGGATGTGCTGGCACTGCGCGGCCGACACGTCGTCGAGACCATTGGTCGGGTCGGGTTCGACGACGACCTCGGAATGGAACCCTCGGATCGTCGTGGTGAGCGGAACCACGTGCACGACCGACGGTGCGGCGTCGAGGATCCGCTGTGCCGTCACCAAGACCGCGGGATGACGAAAGCCCGTCTCCCGTCCCTCGGGGGTGCCGAGCTCGAGATCGACGACGTCACCCGAGCTCGGCATCGAGCCAAGCCGCCTCGTCGTCCCGGAGGGGCGTGGTCAGGTCGGCCCCGACGCGGTCTTGTCGGAGTGCGCGCACGGCCAGGGACACGGTGTTGCCGACCGTCGTGTTCAGCTCGGCGGCGAGGCGCTTGAGCTCGTGGTGCGTAATGGTGTCGATACGGACACTGGTCGTGTGCATGCAAATCAGCATACACAGCGCCCGAACCCGCCGACCGCTCCGCCCCCGAGGGCGGCCCGGCGAACAATCCGCTAGGAATCGCGAGCGATCGGACCGGACACTGCGGACGCAGCGAACGGGTCGCCCTCGCGTAACCGCAGGTCGGAGCGACGGTGCGGCACCTGCTGCTACGCGGCGAACACCCTTCTCACCCCTTGGGGGACCAAAGGTCCCGGGTCCGAGTCCCGCCAGCCCGACCGGTGGGGAGGAGGCGTCCCTGCGTCAGCAGGGGTCGACGCCGGCCACCGCGCCGTCGCGCACGTCACGCGCGACCCAGGCGCCGCAGAGCTGGAGATGCTCGCCGCCGCCGTTGCTGCTCAGCTTCGAGCCGGCCTCGCCGAACTTGTCCGAGACCTGGCCGCGCAGGAACACGACCGCGGCGATCACCGCGAGCGCGATCAGCGCCACCAGGAGGATGTACTCGACGAGGTTGGCGCCCCGTTCGCGGTCCGGTCGGCCCGCGTGAGGTCGCGTGGTGCAGATGGATCGCTGCATGCCCTGCCCCTGTGTTCGTGGTTCCCAGGGGTGCATCGGTCGGTCTTGGCCGTTCTTTACCCGTTCGGGCACACGTTCGGGCTGCCGCTCACTCCGGCGTCGGCCGTCCCCGGGGCGCCTGTCCGCAGCGGTCGAGTCGCCGCTAGGTCGAGAGCCCGGTGGCGTCGTAGGAGTACGCCTCGGTCGTCGTCGTCACCGTGGTGGTCGTGGACTCGCTCGCGTTGCGGCTGAGGTCGTAGGCGACCGTGATGCCCGACGGGTTGCCGTCCATCGTGAGCTTGCCGGTGATGATCTGGCTCGCGAGCGTGTAGCCGTTGCCCCGGAGATCGAGCGTTCCCGACTTCAGGTAGATCGTGCCGGTGCTGCCTTCGGCCGAGCCGTTCTCGTTGGTGCCGTTGCCCCGGAACGTGAAGGTGCTCGTGTTGTTGCGGTCGGCGAAGATCGTGAGCCCGACGTACGGACAGGTGGCCGCGATCGACTGGCACGTCGCGGCCGTGGGCCCGGACAACAGCACGGCCCCGTTCCCGGTGGCGGTGATCCCCGAGTCGTTGCGGAAGCTCTCCGAGGTGGCCGAGCACGGGCTCGGGTAGTTGGCGCACGCGAAGTACAAGGTGACGCCGCGCCCCGTGATCTGCTGGTTCCCCGAGAGCCGGATGCCCGCCTTCAGGACGTACACCCCGGGATTGAGGGTGTGGCTGCCGGTGATCTCGGAGTTGTACACGCCGGGGTTGAGGGTGTCGTCGAGCGACGACGCCGAGCTCGTCGGGCACCCGGGCCAGGACGCGTAGGGAGCCGGGGCCGGCAGGCTCGACCCGCAGGCGGGCAGGTTGGCCAGTGGATCGGCCACGGGCGGCTTGGTCGTGGGCGCCGGGAAGAAGCCGCTGCCCGAGAACTTGCTCGGAGCGCCGGGCCCGCCGATCCCGGAGGCGGCATTCACCCGGACGTGGCCATTGGGGTTCAGCGAGGCCGCGAAGCCGTCCGGCGGGTCGGCGTTCACCACCACGCCGCCGCCGGTGACCGTGATGTCCCCGTTCTGGCCGTCGAAGGCGAGCCCGTCGGCGAGGATGCAGATCGCGCACGGGCCGCCCGGTGTGGTGACGGTGTCGGACGTCTGCACGAGCGTGCGCTTGCGGGTGACGCCGGCAACCGCGACGGCCTGGGTCGACAGCGAGCTCGCGTCGACCGCGCCGCCGAAGACGGTCTCGATCGTGCGGGTCGGCGTGCGGACGCGCACGTTGTTGATCCAGGTGGTCTCGCCGGGTTGCGGGTTGGGCCACGCGACCAGGTCGGCCGAGATGCAGGTGTTCTGGTTCGCGGTGTCGGGGAGGAACGCGAGGTGGCCGGGGTCCGAGCAGCCGACCCAGGCCGATGCGTCCATGCTGAAGTTGTTCAGCGCGTACATCTTCACCTCGCGCACGACCGTCTCCCATTGGAGGTTCGTGCCGGTGAACTCGGCGCCGACCGACGCGATCTCTTCGGCCGCGGCGATCGCCGACGCGTCTGCGGCCGACTGGGCCTGCATCCGTTGCTGGCGACCGTTGCCGAGGTCGACCACGATCGCCATGATCGCGAGCGCGACGACCATCACGACCGCGACCATGATCAGCACGACGCCGCGTTCGTCGTCCCGCATGCGGGTCCCGAGGCGCGCGCGGAGGCGCGCCGTCAAACTGCGAGTGCCTGGTAGGTGCACCATGACCAATCCTCCCCAGGAGGTGCGTCCTCGTCGCCGGCGGTGGCCACGAGATCGCTGCGCTCGATCCGCATCGCGACCTTCGTGCGGAGCGTGTGGCCGGCGAGCGCGCTGCCCAGGAACCCGGTCACCGCCTTGGTCGGGATCTGCGCGCACACGATCACGGCGTCGTTCTTCGCGAAGGTTCCCTCGCCCGAGAAGCTGGAGTCGGCCGAGATCACCTTGACCCGGACCTGGGTCGGATCGAGCCCGGCCTGGGCCTTGGTGAGGCACATGAGCCGCCGCACCTCGCTCGAGGCCTCGTTCGCGCCCACGAGGTTGCAGTCCGTCGAGGTGCCCATGTTGCCGACCGCGGCCGAGCGGGCGGCCTGGCGAACGCCGTCGCGCAACCCGATGTAGTTGCTGTAAGTCGTACCGAACTCGATGATCCCGAACACGATCATCAGGAGGAGCGGGAGCACGAGGACCATCTCGACGAGCGCGGCGCCCCGCTCGCCGTCGGCTCCCCGACGCCCGAACGGACGCGCGCGCGTGTCCGACGCCGGCGCACCGAGGCGCGCCGGGAACCGGCTACGTCGCGCGGATGGTCGCTCCGCCACTGTCGCTCCAATTGTCCGACCGCCCGAGGGCGGTCTCCTCCGAGTACCGGTATCGGCGGGCGGGGACGGGAACTTGACGCCGATGGCGGGATCGACGGCGGCCCTTGGTCGATCCTTGGCCCGTCGGGGAGGCCCTCCGCATCGGCCGGCTGGTTTAGGGTCGAGCGGTGGACGACCACGACGCACGCTTCGCCCGGGGAGCTGTGGCGACGCCCCACCGCCTCGCGAGCGAGGTCGGGCGGGAGGTGCTGGCCTCGGGGGGCAACGCGGTCGACGCTGCGGTCGCGGCCAACCTGGCCCTGGGGGTCGTGGCGCCCTACTTCTGCGGTCCCGGCGGCGACCTGTTCGCCATCGTGTGGGACGGCCGGATGCACGGCTACCTCGGCGCAGGCCGGGCCCCCGCGGGCGTGACGGCGGCCGACGTCGCCGCGCGCCATGACGGGCGCATGCCGTTCTTCGGCGCGGACACCGTCACCGTGCCCGAGGCGGTCGGCGGCTGGTTCGCGCTGCTCGACCGGTGGGGCACCCGGTCGTTCGGGGACCTCGCGACCGGCGCCGTGCGCCTCGCCGCGGAGGGGTTCACGGTGAGCGAGCACGGGGGCGGGTCGTTCGAGGAGGCGCGGCTCTGGTACGCGCGCTCGGCGTCGTGGACCGCGCAGTACGGGGACGTGGCGGCGGGCACGCACTTCCGCCAGCCGGCGTCGGCCCGCCTGCTCGCCCGGATCGCCGAGGACGGACCCGACGGGTTCTACACGGGACCGGTGGCCGAGGCGGTCGCGGCCGCGGTGCAGGCCGGGGGCGGTGGGCTCGCGCCGGCCGACCTGGCCGCACACGCCGGGGAGTGGTGCGACCCCCTCACCGTGACCTACCGGGGCACCACCATCGCCGAGCTGCCGCCGCCCACCCAGGGCGTGTCGGTGCTCGAGGCCCTGCGCATCCTCGACGGGATCTCCCTGCCCGGCGACCCCGTGGCTCGCGCCCACGTGCTGGTGGAGGCGGTGAAGCTCGCGCTGGTCGACCGCGACGCGCACGTGTCGGACCCCGACGCCATGGCGGTCCCGGCCTCCGCGCTGCTGGAGCCCGAGTACGTCGAGGCGCGCCGGGCTGCGCTCGACGTCGACCGGGCCTCCGACCCCGAACCGGGCTTCCCCCAGCGCGGCGGCACCGCGTACCTCTGCGCGGCCGACGGCGACGGGCTCCTCGTGAGCCTCATCCAGTCGAACTTCGCCGGCTTCGGCTCAGGGGTGTTCGTGCCGGAGTGGGGCGTCAACCTCCACAACCGGGGGGCGTCGTTCACCCTCGACGCCGACCGCGTCAACGTGTTCGCGCCGGGCAAGCGGCCGCTGCACACCCTCATCCCCGCGCTCGCGCTGCGCGACGGGGTGCCGTGGACGGTGTTCGGCACGATGGGCGGCGACGCCCAGGCGCAGGTGCACGTGCAGCTGGTGTCGCGCATGGTCGACGACGGCACCGATCCCGCCTCCGCCATCGCCGCGCCGCGGTGGCGGGTCGACCCGGGCACGTGGTGGCTGCACCTCGAGGACCGGTTCCCCGACGCGACGGTCGACGGGCTCCGGGCGCGCGGCCACCGCACGGCCGCGGCGCCCGCGTTTGACTCCGCGATGGGCCACGCCCACGCCATCCGGCTCGGGCCGGGCGGCTACCACGCGGGGTCGGATCCCCGCGCCGAAGGGGCCGCCCGCGGCGTGTGAGCCCGGTGAGCTCGCGGGCGTCGAGTCGCCCCGCGCCGCACGGGGCCCCGGGAGGCCGCGGGTACCATCGCTCCCGTGGCCACCACCCCGGAGACGCCCGCGCCGCGCGGGCCGGAATCCGTGGCCGTGGTGTCGGCCGCGCTGGCCGCCCACGACTACGTCGCCGACGAGGGTCTCGCCACCGCGATCTTCCTGGCCCTGCGCCTGGGCCGCCCGCTCCTGCTCGAGGGCGAGGCGGGCGTGGGCAAGACCGAGGTGGCGAAGGTGCTCGCCCGCTGGACCGGCGGCGAGCTCCTCCGGCTCCAGTGCTACGAGGGCATCGACGTCGGCCAGGCCGTGTACGAGTGGGACTACTCCCGCCAGCTCCTCCACCTCCGGGCCGTGGAGGCCCGGGGCGGCCCGATCGACGAGGACGAGCTCTACTCGGAGCGGTTCCTGGTCCGCCGCCCGCTCTTCCAGGCGATCGCGGGCGTCGGGCCCGTGCCGCCCGTGCTGCTCGTGGACGAGGTCGACCGCGCCGACGACGAGTTCGAGGCGTTCCTGCTCGAGATCCTCTCCGACTACTCGGTGACCGTCCCCGAGCTGGGCACGTTCCACGCGGCGACGCCGCCGGTCGTGGTCCTCACCTCCAACCGCACCCGCGACGTCCACGACGCGCTGAAGCGCCGCTGCCTCTACCACTGGATCGAGCACCCCGACTTCGACCGCGAGCTGGCGATCCTGCGGGTGAAGGTGCCCCACGTGCCCGACGCGCTCGCCCGACAGGTCGCGGGGGCGGTCGAGGCGCTGCGCGGGCTCGAGCTCTACAAGCCGCCCGGCGTGGCCGAGACGATCGACTGGACCCAGGCGCTCGTGGCCCTCGACCGGTCCGCGGTCGACGAGGCCACGGTCGACGCCACGCTCGGCACCGTCCTGAAGTACCGCGAGGACCAGGAGCGCGTGCGGGGCGCGGGGCTGGGCCGGATCGTCGAGGCGGCCCGGGCCCGTGGCTGACGCGCCCGCGCCCGTCGGGGTCGGGTCGGCACCCGAGCAGGCCGTCGTCGGGTTCGTGCGCGCGCTGCGGTCCGAGGGGATCGCCGTTCCCGTGGGCTCCACCGTCGCGTTCGCGGAGGCGCTCGGAGCTCTCGACTCCACCCGCCGGGCCGACGTCTACTGGGCGGGCCGGGCCACGCTCGTGCGCCGCCCCGAGGACACCCCCGTGTACGACCGGGTCTTCGCCCGCTGCTTCGACGGCTCGGAGCCGCTGCTCCTCGCGGTGCCGGAGGCGCTCACCGTGCGCCTCGCGCTCGACGACGACTCCGGTGACGACGCGGCCGACGACGGCGACGCCGGTGCCGACGACGACGGCGTGCCCACGATCTCGGTGCGCTGGAGCCCGGTCGAGGTTCTGCGCACGCGCGACTTCGCCGCGTACTCACCCGAGGAGTTCGCCGAGGCCAAGCGGCTCATGGCCGACCTGCGGCTCGCGGGCGCGCTGCGCCGCTCCCGCCGCCACCGCCCGGCCCGCCGGGGCCGCCCCGACGTCCGGCGCACGGTGCGGCGCGCACTGCGCTCGGGCGGCGAGCCGGTGCGGCGATCGTTCGTCGGTCCGTCCACCCGGCCGCGCCGGGTGGTGCTCCTCTGCGACGTGAGCGGCTCGATGGAGCCGTACGCCCGGGCGCTCGTACGCTTCCTCCACGCCGCCGTGGTCGGTCGCAACCAGGTCGAGGCGTTCGCGCTCGGCACCCGCCTCACCCGCATCACGCGCGAGCTGTCGTCCCGCGACCCCGACGTCGCGATCGCGGCCGCGGCGGGCCGAGTGGCCGACTGGTCGGGCGGCACGCGGATCGGGGAGGGCCTGCGCGAGTTCAACGACCGCTGGGGCGTTCGGGGCATGGCCCGCGGCGCGGTGGTCGTGATCCTGTCCGACGGCTGGGACCGCGGCGAGCCCGAGGTGCTGGCGGAGCAGATGGCGCGCCTCCGCCGCGTGGCGTACCGCGTGGTGTGGGTGAACCCGCTGAAGGCCACGCCCGAGTACGCGCCACTCGCCCGGGGGATGGCGGCGGCGCTGCCGTTCGTCGACGAGTTCGTGGAGGGCCACTCGCTGGCGGCCCTCGAGGACCTGGTGGAGGTCATCGCGAGATGAGGGAAGTGCTGGACGACATCGACCGCTGGCAGGCCGCCGGTCACCGCGTGGCCATCGCCCGCGTCGTGGGCCTCGACGGCTCGGGGCCGCGCGACCCCGGCGCGACGATGGTGGTCAACGACGCCGGCGAGGTCGCGGGCTCGGTCTCGGGCGGGTGCGTCGAGGGGGCCGTGGTGGCCGAGGCGCTGGCCGTGCTCGACGGCACGCGCGAACGCGGGGTCATCACCTTCGGCTACTCCGACGACGAGGCGTTCGCGGTGGGGCTCACCTGTGGTGGCACCATCCACCTCTACGTCGAGCCCCTCGACTGGTAGGGGACGCGACCGTGCCCGACGAAGCGTCGCTGTACGAGGTGATGCGCGCCACGTTGCGCGCCGACGAGCCGGTCGCGCTCGCGACGGTCACCGAGGGGCCCGCGGTCGGGGCCAAGCTCGTGGTCCGGCCGGGGGAGCCGGTGCTCGGCACGCTCGGCGAAGCCGAGCTCGACCGCGTGGTCGCGCGCGACGCGCTCGCGGAGCTCGAGTCGGGTCTCACCTCGACGCGGCACTACGGCCGCCACGGCGAGGCGCGCGAGCGCGAGGTCGCCGTGTTCATCGAGTCCTTCGCGCCGGCGCCGATGATGGTGATCTTCGGCGCGGTCGACTTCACCGCCGCGCTCGCCCGCGCGGGCAAGCTCCTCGGCTTCCGGGTCACGGTGTGCGACGCGCGTCCGGTGTTCGCCACGCCCGCGCGGTTCCCGATGGCCGACGAGGTCGCGAACGACTGGCCCGACCGCTACCTCGCCACGGTCGCCGACAAGCTCGGCCCGCGCGACGTGGTGTGCGTGCTCACCCACGACGCCAAGTTCGACGTGCCCGCGATCGTCGCGGCCACCGGGACGAAGGCGGGCTACATCGGCGCGATGGGGTCGCGGCGCACCCACGCCACGCGCGTGGCGCGGCTGCGCGAGGCGGGCCTCGGCGACGAGGCCCTCGCCCGGGTGATGGCGCCCATCGGGCTCGACATCGGGGCCCGGACCCCGGAGGAGACTGCGATCGCCATCTGCGCTGAGATCATCGCCCACCGCGCCGGTGTCGCGGTGCCCAACCTCCGCGACGGGCGGGGCCCGATCCACCGGAGCGCGCCGGCGCCCGGCCCGGCCTGACGGCGGGGGGAGACGCGCATGGATCTCGGGATCGCAGGCCGGCGGGCCGCGGTGGCGGCCGGATCGGCGGGCCTCGGCCTGGCGGTGGCCCGATCGCTGGCCGCCGAGGGCGTGCGCGTCGCGATCTGCGGTCGCACCCCCGATCGGGTGACCGCGGCCGCCGAGGAGCACGGGCTCGTCGGGATCGTGGCCGACGTGTCCACGCCCGAGGGTGCGGTGGGCTTCGTGCGCGAGGCCCGCGCCGAGCTCGGCGGTGTCGACATCGTCGTGGGCAATGCGGGCGGGCCGCCCGGCGGAGGCTTCAGCGACTTCCCTGATCCGCAGTCCTACGCGGACGCGTTCGCGCTGAACGCGCTGTCGACCATCGCGATGTGCCAGGATGCGGTGCCCGAGATGCGCGACCGCGGGTGGGGCCGGATCGTCGCCATCACGTCGATCGCGGCGCGCCAGGCGTCGCCGCACCTCATCCTCTCCGCGACCGCGCGCGCCGGGCTCACCGGGTTCCTCAAGACGCTGGCGATCGACGTCGCGAGCGACGGCATCACGGTGAACTCGCTCCAGCCGGGCCTGCACGCCACCGACCGCCTCCGCCAGCTCTACGGCGGCGACGTCGCAGCCGCGGCGGGCGGGGTGCCGACGGGTGAGCTGGGGCGGCCGGAGGACTTCGGCGAGGTGGCCGCGTTCCTCTGCTCCGACGCGGCGCGCTTCGTGACCGGCTCGGCGATCCTCGTCGACGGCGGCGCGTACCTCGGCCTGCAGTAACGCCCGAGCCGCGATCGTCCCGGCTCGCGCTGTACGCGCCGTACGCTGGCGCCGTGAGCGAGCACGGGGGCACCGGCCCATCTGGTCGGCGAGCGAGCGGGGCCCGAGCGGCCCGGCCCCGCCAGGGCCAGGAGTGGAAGCGGTGAGTGAGGGCGTGTTCTCCCGGGTCTGGACCATCCCCAACCTCATCTCGGTGGGCCGCCTCGCCTGCGCGCCGCTCGTGTGGTGGCTGCTGTTCGAGGCCGACGAGCCCTGGGCCGCCGCGATCCTCCTCGGAGCCCTCGGGGCGAGCGACTGGATCGACGGCTGGATCGCCCGCCGGTGGGACCAGGGGAGCGAGCTCGGCAAGATCCTCGATCCCGCGGCCGACCGCGTGCTCCTGCTCGCCGGCGTGATCGCCCTGCTCATCGACGGCAGCGTGCCGGTCTGGTACGGCGTCCTCATCGTGGCCCGGGAGGTCGTGATCGCCGTGGTCTCCATGTCGCTGGCCGCAGCCGGGGCCCGCCGGATCGACGTCCTCTGGGCGGGCAAGGCGGGCACCCTCGCGACGATGTTCTCGCTGCCTGCCTTCCTCGGCGCGTCGATCAGCGACGGCTGGTTCCACTGGCTCTGCCTGGTCGTCGCCTGGGGCTTCGCGATCCCGGCGCTCGGGCTCAGCTACTACGCGGCGGCGAAGTACGTGCCCGAGGCCCGCCGTGCCCTGCGCGAGGGGCGGGCCGCCCGGATCGACGCCCCCGACGGCGTCGGACCGGAGGGCGTGCGATGAAGGCCGTGATCCTCGCGGGGGGTGAGGGCACGCGGTTGCGCCCGCTCACGAGCAACCAGCCCAAGCCGATGATGCCGCTCGTCAACCGGCCGATGCTCGAGCACCTCGTGGCCCTCCTGGCCCGGCACGGCATCGACGACATCGTGGTGACCGTCGCCTACCTCGGCAACCAGATCCGCGACTACTTCGGCGACGGGTCCGACTTCGGCGTCCGCATGCGCTACGCCACGGAGGAGCAGCCTCTCGGCACGGCCGGGTCGGTGCGCAACGCGTCCGACGAGCTCGACGAGACGTTCCTCGTGATCTCGGGTGACGTCCTCACCGACATCGACCTCAGCGCGTTCGTCGACGCGCACCGCGCGAACGACGCGTTGGCGTCGATCGCGCTGAAGCGGGTGGAGAACCCGCTCGACTTCGGGATCGTCATCGCCCGTCCCGACGGCTCGATCGAGCGCTTCCTCGAGAAGCCCTCGTGGGGTGAGGTGTTCTCCGACACGATCAACACGGGCATCTACGTGCTCGAGCCGGAGATCTTCGACCACATCGCGTACGGCGAGGCCGTCGACTTCTCGGGCGACGTGTTCCCCGCGGTGCTCGCCGACGGCGGGACCATCCACGGCCACGTCGCCGACGGCTACTGGGAGGACGTCGGCACCACCGAGGCGTACCTGCGGGCCCACGCCGACGTGCTCGACGGCCGCGTCGACGTCGAGATCGCCGGCTTCGTGCTGAGCGATGGCGTGTGGCTGGGCGAGGGCTCGGAGGTGCACCCCGACGCCCGGCTCGTCGCCCCGGTGGTGGTGGGCCCGAACTGCCGGGTCGAGGCCGGCGCCGAGCTGCGCGGGTACACGGTGCTCGGCACCGACGTCGTCATCCGGGCCGACGCCGTGCTCGAGCGGACCGTCTGCCACGACCACGTCTTCGTCGGTCGCGGCGTCCACTCGCGGGGCGCGATCGTCGGCCGCTCCACCGACCTGCGCCCCCACGCGCGCCTCGAAGAGGGCGTGGTGGTGGGGGACGAGTGCTTCGTCGGCGAGAACGCCGTGGTGAACCCTGGCGTGCGCATCTACCCGTTCAAGACGGTCGAGGCCGACGCCGTCGTGAACTCGTCGATCGTGTGGGAGAGCCGGGCGGCCCGCACGCTCTTCGGCCCTCGCGGCATCCGCGGCCTCGCGAACGTCGACGTCACCCCCGAGGTGGCGGTGCGGGTCGCCGCGGCCTTCGGCACCGCGCTGCCCAAGGGATCGGTCGTGACCGTGAGCCGCGACACCAGCCGCGCGGCGCGGGCACTGAAGCGCGCGGTGATCGGCGGGATGAACCTCGCCGGCGTCAACGTCGAGGACATCGAGCTGGCCACCGTGCCCGTCACCCGGTTCCAGGTGTGCAACAGCCACGCGAACGCCGGGGTGACGGTGCGTCTCGCGCCGGGCGATCCCGACAGCGTCGAGATCCGCTTCTTCGACGCCGACGGGCTCGACATCGACACGAGCATGCAGCGCAAGATCGAGCGCCTGCTCAACCGCGAGGACTTCCGGCGGGCGTTCGCCGGCGACATCGGCGACATCGTGTTCCCGCCCCGGTCGATCGAGTTCTACACGGCCGCGCTCGAACGCAGCGTCGACGCGAAGGCGATCCGCGAGCGCGTGCCCAAGGTCGTGCTCGACTACTCGCACGGCGCCGCGTCGGTGGTCATGCCGTCGGTGCTGGCCAAGCTCGGTGCCGACGTCCTCGCGGTCAACCCGTTCGCGAGCACCGGCCCGGCCCTCCTCGTGGCCGACCTCATGGACCGCGGTGCGCAGCTCGCGCCGCTCGTGCGCGCCTCCGGCAGCGACCTCGGCTTCGTGCTCGGGCCCCACGGCGAGCAGGCCACGATCGTCGACGACGAGGGCACCGTGCTCGACCGCAACCAGGCGCTGTTGCTGCTGGTGCGGCTCGTCGCCGAACGGCACCCCGGTGCCCGCATCGCGCTCCCGGTCTCCACCACCGCGCACGCGGCCCGGCTCGCCGAAGAGCACGGCGCCGAGGTGGTGTGGACTCCCACCGGCGACGCGGGGCTCCAGGAGGTCGCGGCCCAGGGTGGCATCACCTTCGCGGGCTCGGCCGAGGGCGTGTACATCTGGCCCGACTTCCTCCCGGCGAGCGACGCGAGCGCCACGCTGGCCAAGCTGCTCGACCTGCTCGCCCACAACCCGCGCCGGCTCTCCGAGATCGTGCGCGAGCTGCCCACGGTGCACATCGCCCGGGAGTCGGTGCCCACCCCGTGGGAGCGCAAGGGCGCGGTGATGCGCGAGCTCGTGGAGCGCGTCCCGCCCGACTCGGTGGAGCTGGTCGACGGCGTGAAGATCCACCGGGAGGACGGCTGGGTGCTCGTCCTGCCGGACCCCGAGGAGGCCGTGACCCACGTGCTCGCCGAGGCCTCCTCCGGGAACGAGGCGCGCCAGGTCGCCCAGGAGTACGCACGACGGATCCGCCAGAGCATCCGCTGACGCCGACACGGTCGTCGGTCCGTTTCGGGTTTCGGATCGGGACGCTCGCTACGCTCCCGCACATCTGGGTCGCTGCGCTCGCTCGCCGACACGGTCGTCGGTCCGTTTCGGGTTTCGGATCGGGACGCTCGCTACGCTCCCCGCCATGGACTTCCCCGAGCACCTGAAGTACTCGAGCGAGCACGAGTGGGTCGCCGTCGACGGCACCCGCGCCCGGATCGGCATCACCGACTACGCCCAGGACGCCCTCGGCGACGTGGTGTTCGTGAACCTGCCGACCGCGGGCACGACGGTCGCGTCCTCGGCCTCCTGCGCGGAGGTCGAGTCGACCAAGTCGGTGTCGGACATCTACGCGCCCGTCGGGGGCGAGATCGCCGAGGTGAACGCCGCCCTCGACGACGCGCCCGAGAAGGTGAACTCCGACCCGTACGGCGAGGGGTGGATCTTCGTCGTGGAGATGAGCGACCCGAGCGAGCTCGACGCGTTGATGGACGCCGCCGCGTACCGCCGGATGGTCGAGGAGGGCTAGTGGCCGGGGGCCGTCGCGAGCCGTGGCGGCTCGTCGACGATCTCGACCGACCGCTCGACGCGGCCGGCCAGATGGCCACCGACCTGGCGATGCTCGAATCGGTCGCGTCCGGCGGCGCGCCGGTGTTGCGCTGCTACCGGTGGCGTCCGCCCGCCCTCACCCTCGGCCGCTTCCAGCCCGTCGCCGACGTCGACGCCGCGGCCTGCGCCCGGCTCGGGGTCGAGGTGGTGCGCCGGCCCACCGGCGGCCGGGCCCTGCTCCACGGCGCCGACGTCACCTACTCCGTGGCCCTGCCCGAGCCTGCGGGCGCAGCCGGCAGCGTCGACGCCGTCTACCGGCGGCTCGCGGCCGGGCTGATCGCGGGCCTGGCCACGATCGGGGTGGCCGCGGCGGTGGCCCACCACGAGGGGCCGGCCGGCGCGGTGTGCATGGCCACCCAGCAGGGCGCCGACCTGCGGGTGGGGGAGCGCAAGCTCTGCGGCTCGGCTCAGGTGCGCCGCCACGGGGTGGTCCTCCAGCACGGGTCGGTGCTCCTCGACCGGTTCGCGTTCGACGAGACCGACCTCGTCGTGGGTGAGCACGACCGCGCCGCGCTCCGGGCGGCCACGGTGACCCTGGCCGAGCTGGATGCTCCGACCGACCCGGCGGTGGTGGCCGCCGCCCTGGTAGCCGGCTTCGCCGCGGCCCTCGACCTCGAGTTCACGTCGATCCCGGGTGCCTCCCTCCCGCCCGCGCGCACCCTCGACGTCGACCTCCACCAACGGGTCTGACTCGCCTCGCCGCCCAATCGCCGCCGCGGGCCGGCGAGCATCGTTGCCGGGACCCCCAGGCGTCGGTACCCTCGTCCCCGATGCGATGCCGTCGGTGCGGCCACCAGAACGAGGCGGACGCGAACTACTGCTCGTCCTGTGGCACGCCGCTGTCGGGGGACGACGACGAGACCACCCTCAGCCTGGCCGCCCTCGAGGACCGGCAGGCGATCGAGGAGGAGTTCGGCGGCCTCCTCGAGGAGATCCCGGCGGGGACCGGGCTGCTCGTGGTGCGCCGGGGCCCCAACCAGGGGTCGTCGTTCATCCTCGACCGCACGGTGACCTCCCTGGGGCGCCACCCCGACTCCGACATCTTCCTCGACGACGTCACGGTGTCGCGCCGCCACGCCGAGATCACCCGCAACGACCGGGGCTACGAGGTGCGCGACGCCGGCTCGCTCAACGGCACCTATGTCGACCACGAACGGGTCGAGGTCGCGCCGCTGCGCGACCTCAACGAGCTCCAGATCGGCCGGTTCGTCCTGACCTTCGTGCTCGGCTCCGGCCCCGAGGAGCGGGCGTGATGAGCGAGAGCAGCGAGCGGGGCCCGAGCGGCCCGACGCCGAAGGCGCAGGAGCGGGCGTGATGAGCGAGAGCAGCGAGCGGGGCCCGAGCGGCCCGACGCCGAAGGCGCAGGAGCGGGCGTGATGAGCGAGAGCCCGATGCGGGGGGAGGGGAGCCACCTCTCGATCGGCGAGGTGCTGTCCCAGCTCCAGGCCGAGTTCCCCGACGTCACCATCTCGAAGATCCGCTTCCTCGAGAGCCAGGGGCTGATCAACCCGGAGCGCACGCCGTCGGGCTACCGGAAGTTCTATCCTGCCGACGTCGCCCGCCTGCGCTGGATCCTGGTCGAGCAGCGGGACCACTTCCTGCCCCTGAAGGTCATCAAGGAGCGGCTCGAGGCGCACGACCCCGCGACCGGCGAGCTCCCGCCCCAGACCCCGCCGGCCGAGGCGCCCGTCCCGGCTCCGGCGTCCCCGTCCGGCCCGAGCACCGCCGCGCCGGCGCCCGCCGTCCCGGCCCCACCGCGTCCGATGCCGCCGTCGTCGTTCCCCTCGCCCCCCACGCCGACGCCGACGACGCGTGCGGCGGCCGCCGCGCCGAGCACCCCGCCCGCGACCCCGCGTCCCGCGCCCGTCGCGCCGGCGAAGCACGACGAGCAAGACCAGGAAGAGGAGACGCCCGAGGTGTCCGAGACCCCCGTGGTCCGTCGTCGCAGCCGCGACATGACCCTGCCGCTCGTCCTCGACGGCGAGCCCCCTGCCGACGACGACGAAGGCCCCGATACGTTCGACCGCGTCGCGCTCGCGCGCGCCGCCGACGTCACCGAAGCCATCCTCGACGAGCTCGAGGAGTACGGCGTCATCAAGCCGTTCCACGACGACGGCATCCGAGCGTTCTACGACCGCGACGCGCTGGTGTGCGTGCAGGCTGCGGCCACCCTGGCCAAGCACGGGCTCCAGCCCCGCCACCTGAAGATGTACGTGCACTTCACCGAGCGCGAGGCGTCGCTGTTCCACCAGGTGCTCGCGCCCTACCTGCGCCAGCGCAACCCCGTGTCGCGCGCGAAGGTCGACGAGATGCTCGCGGAGCTCGTCACCGAGGCGCGCGCGCTGCGCGGCGCGCTGCTGCGTCGCGCGATCGAAGACGCGCTCGGGGAGTGAGCGATCCACCCGCGGCGTCGGCCCGGGTGCTGCTCGACCGCGCCGCCCTGCGCACGGTCGTCGAACGACTCGCGCGTGCGATCGAGGCCGACTTCCCCGACGGCGTCGTGCTCGTCGCCGTGCTCAAGGGCGCGCTCCTCTTCTGCGCCGACCTCGCGCGCGCGATCACGGCCACCGACGTGCTCGTCGACTTCCTCTCGATCTCCCGCTACGCCCCCGACAGCGGACGCGTGCGGATCGTCCAGGACGTGGCCCTCGACCTCACCGGGCGCGACGTCGTGCTCGTGGAGGACCTCGTCGACACCGGTCTCACCCTCGCCTACCTCGTGCAGTACGTGGAGGGGCTCGGGCCCCGCCGGGTCGAGGTGTGCACGTTGCTCGACCGCCCGGCCCGCCGGATCGTGCCCGTGCGCCCGCGCTACGTGGGCGCCGAGATCGAGGACGTGTTCGTGCTCGGCGGGGGCCTGCACCACGACGACCGCTACCGCAACCTCCCGATGGTGCTCGACGCCGACCGAGCCGTCGTGACGGCGGATCCCGATGCGTACCTGGGGTGGTACGCCCGCCCGGAGGAACGGATGCAGCCCGGTGGTACGCTCGCCGCCGAATCGGAGGCGACGGCGTGATCCCGATGGCACTCATGGGCGTCCGGGTCGAAGTGCCCACCAACCAGCCGATCGTCCTGCTGCGCGAAGAGAGCGGGGCGCGGTACCTGCCGATCTTCATCGGCCCCCCCGAGGCCACCGCGATCGTCTACGCGCTCCAGGGCATGGACACCCCGCGGCCGATGACCCACGACCTGTTCACCACGGTGATGTCCGAGACGGGCCTCCGGCTCGAGCAGGTGGAGATCACCGAGCTCCACGACGGCACGTTCTTCGCCGAGATCACCCTGCGTCGGGGCGACGAGACCCTGCGCATCTCGTCGCGGCCGTCCGACGCCATCGCCCTCGCCGTCCGCATGGACCACGACGTGCCGATCCTGGCCGCCGAAGCCGTGCTCGACGAAGCCGGCGTGCTCTACGAGTCCGAAGAGGAAGAGGCTGCCGTCCCCGACATCGAGGAGTTCCGCGAGTTCCTCGATCAGGTGCGGCCCGAGGACTTCGCCGACTGACGTCGGCCGATCACAGGCAGCGCCCGGGCCGTGCCCGCCACGTCGTCGGTCAACCCCGGGCGCCGTCGCGTCCGCCTCGGCCTGGGCCTCCTCGCGGTCGTGATGGCCGTCGGGGCCCTCTGGTACTGGCTGGTCGAGGGGTTCAGCGCGGTCAATGCGCTCTACCAGACGGTGATGACCGTCACCACGGTCGGGTTCTCCGAGGTCGAGCCGCTCGGCTCGCGCGGCCGCGTGTTCACGATGCTCCTCATCGTGGTGGGCGTGGGGGTGGCGCTGTACGCGATCGTCGGGTTCATCGAGGACGTGCTGGAGCACCAGCTCGGTCGTTGGGGGAGGAAGCGGATGGAGCGGCAGATCGATCGGGTGAAGGATCACATCGTGCTCTGCGGGTACGGCCGGGTGGGGCGGGGCATCGTCCCGATGATCGAGTCCCGGAGCCCGGTGGTGGTGGTCGACCGGGAGGCCGAGCGGATCGAGCGGGCCCAGGAGGCCGGCCTGCTCGCGATCGAGGGCGACGCGACCGACGACGACGTGCTGCGGGCGGCGGGGCTCGAGCGGGCGAGCACGCTCGTGGTGAGCCTCCAGTCCGACGCCGACGCGATCTCGACCGTGCTCTCGGCCCGGGTGATCAACCCGGGGTTGCGGATCGTGGCCCGGGCGAACGCCGAGAACAGCGAGGCGAAGCTGGTGCGGGCCGGGGTCGACCACGTGGTCAACCCGCTGCGCCTGGGCTCGGTCCGCCTGGCCACATTCGCCCTCCAGCCCGCGGTGGCCGACTTCGTCGACCTGGTGGGCCCGACCGCGGGGGAGTCGTACCGGCTGGAACAGGTGGTGGTCCCCGCCGACTCGCCGGTCGCAGGCCGGCGGATCGCCGAGTGCCGCCTGCGCGAGGAGACCGGCGCCCTGGTGCTGGCGCTGCGCCGGTCCGACGGCGAGTTCGAGAGCAACCCGGGCGCCGATGCCGTGCTGGTGGCCGGCTCCACCCTCGTGGTGATCGGCACGGCCGAGCACCTGGCGGCCCTCGACGCCCACCTCCGGGCCGGGGGCCGGCGCCCCCAGCCCTCGACGTCCACCACTCCTTGACGGTTCACGTTGACGACCGCGTACCCGGACGTATAGCGTGACATCGGCGTAACTACGCTGATGTGAGTCCGCCGAGTGCGGCGCGGCCGGGCAGATGGCGGCGCGGGCGGTGCTCCGCGGACGGGGTGGAAAGGGCGCTCGTGACCGAATCCGGGTTCAGTGGACCCCAGGTGTGCTCGATCGTGGGCATCACCTACCGCCAGCTCGACTACTGGGCGCGCACCGATCTCGTCCGCCCGTCCCTCGCCGACGCGCGGGGGAGTGGCACGCAACGCCGCTACTCGTACCGCGACCTCGTCCGCCTCAAGGTGGTCAAGAGCCTCCTCGACGCCGGCGTGAAGCTCCAGACCGCGCGCAAGGCGATCGAGTACCTGCGCGACGACCTCGGCGAGCAATGGGAGACCGCGAGCCTCGTGCTCGACGGCAGCAGCTCGGTGCTCGCGCGCGACGGCGAGGCGCTGATCGACGTCGTGCGCCAGGGCCAGGGCGTGCTCAACATCGTGCCGCTCGGCTCGATGGTGGGGGAGATCGACGCCGCGATCGTCGAGCTCGCCCCGGCCGAGCCGGCACCCCGCCGTCGGGTGGCCGAGGGGGGCTGAGTCATCTCGGACCCGAGCGCTGCGCAGCCCCCCCTGCCGCACGAGCAGGTCCGCTTCGCCCACAACAGCGAGCGCCAGTTCGCCAAGCTGCTCGACTTCTACGGTGTGGTCTGGGAGTACGAGCCGCGCACGTTCACACTCGAGTCCGACCGCGCCGGCAACCCGGTGCAGGCGTTCACGCCCGACTTCCACCTGCCCGCGTACGACCTGTTCATCGAGATCACCACGCTGAACCAGAAGCTCGTGACGAAGAAGAACCGCAAGGCCCGCCGCCTGCGCGAGACCTACCCCGAGGTGCAGATCAAGGTGCTCTACCAACGCGACTACCTCCACCTCCTGGTGAAGTACGGCCTGGAGCCGCCGAGCCAGTTCGTCGAGTCGCTCGGTGCCCCGCACCCGCTCGACCTGTTCCCCGAGCGGGCGGAGTCGGCGTGAGCGACGCACTGCGCACGAGCCCGCTCGATGCCGCGCACCGCGCCCTGGGGGCGCGCATGGTGGAGTTCGGCGGCTGGGACATGCCCATCCAGTACACGAGCGTGCTCGACGAGCACCGTGCCTGCCGGGTTGACGCCGCGGTGTTCGACGTCTCGCACCTCGGCTCCGTGCGCGTGGGCGGGGCGGGTGCGCTCGACCTCCTCCAGTGGGCGTTCACCAACGACCTCAACCGCATCGCGCCGGGCCGCGCGCAGTACACGCACCTGCTCGACCCCGCCGACGCCCACGTGGTCGACGACATCATCGTGTGGTGGGTCGCCGACGACGACTTCGTCGTCATGCCGAACGCGTCCAACACCGATCCGATCGTGGACGCGCTCGCCGAAGCGGCCGCGCGCACGGCATCGGTGACCACCGAGGACATCACGCCGACGCGCGCCATCATCGCCGTGCAGGGGCCCAGTGCCCGCGCCCGGCTCGCCACCGCGTTCCCCGAGGCCGCGGCCGTCCCGCGCTTCGGCGTGACCGCGGTCGAGTACGACGGGCTTCCCGGCTACGCCGCGGGCACCGGCTACACGGGGGAGGACGGCGTCGAGCTGCACGTGCCCGTGACCGTCGCGCCCGCGGTGTGGGACGCCGTGCTCGCCACCGGTGTGGTGCCCGCCGGCCTCGGCTGCCGCGACACCCTCCGGCTCGAGGCCGGGCTCCCGCTCCACGGCCACGAGCTCGGTCCGGGCATCACCTCGCTCCAGGCCGGCCTCGGCTGGGTGGTCCGGTTCGACAAGGGCGACTTCCGCGGCCGGGACGCGCTCGCGGCCGAGCGCGACCGCGGCGTGGCCCGCCATCTGGTGGGCGTGCTCACCGAGGGCCGCCAGGTGGCGCGGGCGGGCTGCGCGGTGGTCGTCGACGGCGAGTCCGTCGGCGAGGTCACCAGCGGCAACTTCTCGCCCATGCTCGAGCGGGGCATCGCCCTCGCCTTCGTCCCGCCCGCGGTCGGCGTCGGCGCCGCCGTCACCATCGACGTCCGCGGCCGCGAGGTTCCCGGCGAAGTGGTCAAGCTCCCGTTCTGGTCCCACTGACCCCCCTCGTGTGTTTGGACGTTTCGTCGGGCCATGGGCCGACGAAACGTCCAAACAGGGGTTACGCTCGGAGCCACATACGCCGCTGACGCCGGGCGGGAGAGTCCACGGTTTCGCACCCCTCCAGGAGTGGGGGAGTGGGGCGCCACGGACGCCGAAGGAGCAACCACTCCCGGAAACTCTCAGGCCCACGAACCGCTCGGAACAGGCGACTCTGGAGAGCAGGTGGGCTCGCCCACCTCACCGACGGGGAAAGTTCCGCACCCGGGCAACCGGGGGCGGGGCGAATCTCTCAGGTTCCCACGACAGAGGGGAGCGGCACCGGGCAGAGGGCCCGGGCTGTGGACCCGCGCGCCCGCTCCCGCCGGTTGGGAGTGGGCCGGAACCGAGGAGCCCCCCATGTCGACCCCGCGCCTCACCGAGCTGGATGCGCTCGACCAGGACGCCTTCGCGGCCCGTCACATCGGCCCCGACCCCGCCGACGTCGCCGCGATGCTCGCGACCCTCGGCCATGCATCCCTCGACGCGTTGGTCGACGCCGCGGTCCCCGAGACGATCCGCGACCGCACGCCGATGAACCTCCCGGCGGCGCTCACCGAGGCCGAGATGCTCGCGAGCCTGCGGGAGCTGGCGTCGGAGAACGAGGTGCTCACCTCGCTCATCGGGCTCGGCTACGCGAACACGATCACGCCGGGCGTGATCCTGCGCAACGTCCTCGAGAACCCGGCCTGGTACACCGCGTACACGCCGTACCAGCCCGAGATCAGCCAGGGCCGGCTCGAGGTGCTCCTCAACTTCCAGACGATGGTCACCGACCTCACCGGCACCGAGGTCGCCAACGCGTCGCTGCTCGACGAGCCGACCGCCGCGGCCGAGGCCATGGCGATGTGCCACCGCATCAACGGCAAGGCCGGCGACGTGTTCTTCGTCGACGTCGACACCCACCCGCAGACGATCGCGGTGGTCGAGACCCGGGCCGAGCCGCTCGGCGTGCAGGTGGTGGTGGGGGACCCCGACAGCGACATCCCGAGTGGTGGGGTGTTCGGCGCGCTCCTCCAGTACCCCGGCTCCAGTGGCGCCGTGCGCGACCCCCGAGCGCTCGTCGACGTCCTCCACGCGCAGGGCGTGCTCGTGGTCGCCGCGACCGACCTGCTCGCCTGCACCATGCTCACCCCGCCGGGGGAGTGGGGGGCCGACGCGGTGGTGGGCTCGGCCCAGCGCTTCGGCGTGCCCCTGGGCTTCGGCGGCCCGCACGCCGGCTTCATGGGCACCCGCGAGGCCTACGTCCGCAACCTGCCGGGCCGGCTCGTGGGCGTGTCGCTCGACGCGGGCGGGCGGCCCGCGCTGCGGCTCGCGCTCCAGACGCGCGAGCAGCACATCCGTAGGGAGAAGGCGACCAGCAACATCTGCACCGCGCAGGTCCTGCTGTCGGTGATCAGCGCGCTCTACGCGATGTACCACGGACCCGAGGGCCTGCGTCGCATCGCCGCCCGGACCCACCGGCTCGCGTCGGTGCTGGCCGAGGGCCTGCGCCGCGGTGGGGTGGAGGTCCTCACGCCGCACCACTTCGACACGCTGACCGTCCGCGTCCCCGGCCGGGCCGGCCACGTCGCGGGCGCGGCGCGCGACCTCGGCCTGAACCTGCGTGAGGTCGACGGCGACATGCTCGCGATCGCCCTCGACGAGACGTCCACCCGCGCGACGGTCGCCGCGGTGTGGGACGCGTTCGGCTTCCCCGGTGACGAGGCCGCGGTCGACAACCTCGACGGCCAGGCGTCCGATGGCATCCCGGCCGGGCTGCACCGCACGAGCGAGTTCCTCACCCACCCGGTGTTCTCCCGGTACCACTCCGAGACCGAGATGCTGCGGTACCTCCGGCGCCTGGCCGACCGCGACCTCGCCCTCGACCGCACGATGATCCCGCTCGGCTCGTGCACGATGAAGCTCAACGCCACCGCCGAGATGGCGCCGATCACCTGGCCCGAGTTCGCGAACCTCCATCCGTTCGTGCCGATCGACCAGGCCGCGGGCTACCGGCGCCTGTTCGCCGACCTCGAGGCCTGGCTGGCCGAGGTGACCGGGTACGACGCCGTGTCGCTCCAGCCCAACGCGGGCTCGCAGGGCGAGTTCGCGGGGCTGCTCGCGATCCGCGCCTTCCACCGCGCCAACGGCGACGCGGCGCGCGACGTGTGCCTGATCCCGGCGAGCGCGCACGGCACCAATGCCGCGAGCGCGGCGATGTGCGGCATGAAGGTCGTCGTCGTGAAGTGCGACGACGACGGCAACGTCGACCTCGAGGACCTGCGGGTCAAGGCCGACGAGCACGCGGCCGACCTCAGCGCCCTCATGGTCACCTACCCGTCGACCCACGGCGTCTACGAGGAGCACATCCGCGAGGTGTGCGACATCGTCCACGCGCGGGGCGGCCAGGTGTACCTCGACGGCGCCAACCTCAACGCGCTCGTCGGTCTCGCCCGGCCGGGGTGGCTCGGCGCCGACGTGAGCCACCTGAACCTCCACAAGACGTTCTGCATCCCGCACGGCGGTGGGGGACCGGGCGTTGGCCCGATCGGCGTACGGGCGCACCTGGCGCCGTACCTGCCCAACCACCCGCTGCAGGCGGACGCCGGCCCGGCGTCCGGGGTGGGCCCGATCTCGGGCGCGGCCTGGGGCTCGGCCGGGATCCTGCCGATCCCGTGGGCCTACGTCCGGATGATGGGCCCCGACGGACTGCGCCGGGCCACCGAGGTCGCGGTGCTGAACGCGAACTACGTGGCCGCCCGCCTCGGCCCGCACTTCCCGGTCCTCTACAGCGGGCCCCAGGGGCTGGTCGCGCACGAGTGCATCCTCGACCTGCGCCCGATCACCGCGGCCACCGGCGTGACCGCGGAGGACGTCGCCAAGCGGCTCATCGACTTCGGCTTCCACGCGCCGACGATGTCGTTCCCGGTGGCGGGCACGCTGATGGTGGAGCCGACGGAGTCGGAGAGCCGGTTCGAGCTCGATCGCTTCTGCGACGCAATGATCGCGATCCGCCAGGAGATCGCCGCGGTGGAGCGGGGGGAGTGGAGTGCGGACGACAGTCCCCTCCGCCATGCCCCGCACCCGGCCGAGGACGTGACCGGCGACGAGTGGACCCGGGCCTACCCGCGGTCCATGGGCGCGAACCCCGGCGGCGGCGCCCTGGGCGACAAGTACTTCCCGCCGGTGAGCCGGATCGACCAGGCCTTCGGCGACCGCAACCTCGTGTGCGCGTGCCCACCCGTCGAGGCGTACGCCGAGGGGTGATCCCGCGCCGGTCCCGGTGGTGCGCGGCGTACGTCAGAATTGACGCATGACCGAACGCACCGCCCAGCCCGGCATCTTCGCCCAGGGGACCCCCGCGCACTACCACCTCGAGTTCGACTGCAGCTCCAGCGATCCCGCGGCGATCGGCGAGGCCGTGGCGGCCCTGCGCGAGCCGGCGGTCACCGCCGGGGGGGTGAACCTCGTCGTCGCCTTCGGCCCCGCGCTCTGGCGCCGGCTCGCGGCCGACGACGCGCCCGAGGACCTCCACGACTTCGCCCCGATCCAGGGCGCGCACGTCGCCCCGGCCACCCAGCACGACGTGTACGTCTGGGCGCACGGCGCGTCGTACGACGTCGTGTTCGACATCGCCCGGGCCGTGGTGGTCGCGCTCGCCCGGGTGGCCACGCTCGCCACCGAGCAGCCGTCGTTCGTCTACCTCGACAGCCGCGACCTCACCGGGTTCATCGACGGGACGGAGAACCCGCCGGCGCACGAGGCGCCCGGGGTGGCGGTCGTGGCCGAGGGTCCCGGCGCCGGCGGCAGCTTCGTGATCCTCCAGCGGTGGGTGCACCACCTCGGCGCCTTCCACGCACTGAGCCTCGAGGAGCAGGAGGGCGTCATCGGCCGCAGGAAGGCCGACAGCGTCGAGCTCGACGACGACCAGAAGCCCGACACCGCGCACATCGCCCGCGTGGTGATCGAGGAGGACGGCGAGGAGCTGGAGATCTACCGGAGGTCGACCCCCTTCGGGACGGTGGGGGAGCACGGCCTCCAGTTCGTGGGCTTCTCGGCCGACCCGAGCCGGTTCGACAAGATGCTCGCCCGCATGTTCGGCACCACCGGCGACGGCCTCCACGACCATCTCACCGACTTCTCCACGCCGGTCACCGGGGCGTACTACTTCGCACCGTCGCTGGAGGCCCTGGCCGACCTGGGCTGAGGTCCGGCGCCGGAGCCTCGGGCCGCGGGATGCGTTGTGGGCGGGGTGCGGAAACCCCGCCCACAACGACGGCGGCGTGCTGGGATGCCCGGGGCAGGGTTGAGGGCACACGCCGCCGCGCAGGACACGTTCGCCACCGCGCGGAGGTTTGGCCTTCGACCGGGAATTTCTCGGCGTCGTGGACTCCGCTGTTGCAGATTGCTACAGTGATCCTGTCGAGGAGGTGCGGGATGGGCACGACGTCGCCGATGCGCATCGATGACGACCTGTACGCGTCGGCCAAGGCCGCCGGAGAGGTCATGAGCCGGTCCGCGTCCCAGCAGATCACGCACTGGGCCCGGATCGGTCGGGAGCTCGAGGCGTCGGAGCACATCTCGGCCCGGCGGATCGCCGACGTGCTCGCCGGGGCCGTGGCCTACGACGACCTCGGCGCCGAGGAGCAGGCGGTGGTGCGGGCGGAGTGGGCCGACCGGCTCGAGGCCCGCCGCCGCACGCCCGACCTCGCCGCCGAGCTCGGCGCCGAGGGCCGCACCTGGGTCGAGCTCGACGACGACGGGCAGGTCGTGACGCGGTCGCCCGCCCCGGCGGGGGAGCGCGGCCCCCGGTCGCGCCGCAGCGCCTCCTGAGCCCGTCCCGCCGGGCCCGGGCCGAACCGGCCGGGTCCACGGTGGCCGAGCCCGGGGCGAGGGATCCCGTCCTCCATGTGATCGCCGGGCCGAACGGCGCCGGGAAGACGACGTTCTCCGAGCGGCTGCTGGCTCCGGTCACGCATCTGGAGCTCGTCAACGCCGACGTGATCGCCGGGGAGCGCTGGCCCGACGGGCCGGCGGAGACGGCCTACGAGGCCGCCGCCCTCGCCGCCGAGGAGCGGTCCCACCGGATCTCCGCCCGGCGGTCGTTCGCGACGGAAACCGTGTTCTCCCACCCGTCGAAGCTCGAGCTGCTCCGGGAGGCCCGGGCCGCCGGCTACCGGCTGACCCTCCACGTGGTGACCGTGCCGGTGGAGCTCGCCGTGGCCCGGGTCGCGAACCGGGTGTCGCTCGGCGGGCACTTCGCGCCGGAGACCAAGGTGCGGGAGCGCTACGGGCGACTGTTCGCGATCCTGGCCGACGCGGTGGTCGTCGCCCACGAGATGCTTGTCTACGACAACTCCCGCGCCGTCACGCCGTTCCGTGAGGTCGCCGTGTTCCTCGACGGGCACCTCGGCGGCAATCCCGCCTGGCCCCACTGGATGCCCGATCCGCTCCGGTCGGCAGGGCAGTAGGAGCGGACCGGGCTCGGGCACCCCGCTCGGACGGCTCCCGGGCGTAACTGACATAACGAGGATTATCGGCAACTCTAACCGAGGCTCGCGCGGAGCCGCTCCGTGACGGGCGCACCCAGGTTCGGTCGTGGTGAGTGCTGAACCGGCGCTTCGCCAGGGTCGACCGCGCCCGTGGACTACGTTCCCGCGGCGTGGACGCAGTGCCCCGACGGCTCGCCTGGACGGCGCTGCCCGAAGCGGTCCGCAAGGACGTGGCCGCGGTCGTCGGCGCCGGCGAGGTCGTCCGGACCACCCCGGTCGACGGCGGGTTCACCCCCGGCTTCGCCGGTTCGGTGGAGACACCCGACGGGCGGCGCGCGTTCGTGAAGGCCATGGCCCGGTCGGCCCATCCCGGCTGGGTGTTCCTCTACGAGCGCGAGGCCGACATCGCGCCGCACCTGCCGGTCGGACCGCCGTTCCCCCGGCTGCTCGCCGCCGTCGACGACGGCGACTGGCTGGCGCTCGTCTTCGACTGGATCGACGGCCGACCACCGAGCAACCCGTGGACCGCGCACGACCTCGACCGGGTGCTCGCGGCCTCGCTCGCCATGGGGGAAGCCCTGACGCCGTCCCCGGCCGAGGTGCCTGGCGCCGGCGTGATGTGGGGTCCGTGGTTCAGTCACTGGGGCGACATCGCAGACGACCCCGAGCGGACCGCCGCCCTCGGCTCTCGCTGGGCGCTGCGCCTCGAGGAGCTCGTCGCGCTGGACGACGCATGGCCCGCGGCGATCGAGGGTGATTCGCTCGTCCACCTCGACCTCCGTGCCGACAACCTGCTCCTCACCGACCGCGACGTGTACGTGGTCGACTGGGCGTTCGGGGCGCGTGCGGCCCCGTGGGTCGACCTGGTGTGCCTCCTCCCCGGTGTGGCGGCCCAGGGCGGTCCGGACCCCGAGTCGGTGTGGCGTGCGCACCCCTGGCATGGAGACGCCCCCCGGGACGCGTTCGACGCCTTCCTCGCGGGTTGGGCCGGGATGCTGACCTACTTCTCGGGCGCTGCGGACGGCTCGCTGGTGCCCGAGCTGCGGACCCTGCACGCAGCCCAGGCGCACGCGGCCCGCCGCTGGCTGGCCGAGCGTCGGGGCTGGACGGACCTGCTGCGGCCATAGCGCCGGCAGATCCGGTAGCTGTCACACCCCCATGTCATGATCGAACACATGTTCGATCATGATCCGTTCTCGGGGGTTCGGTCGGCGGTCGCTGCGGCGGCCGGGGTCGATCGGTCGGGTTGGTCGGGTGCGGCGCGCTCGGAGGTGGTGTTGGAGCTGGTCGCGGCGCAGGAGCGGCTGAGCGCCCTGGTGATTGCGGTTGTGGGCGAGTGGGATGCCGAGCAGGCGTGGGCGCTCGATGGGGCGCTCTCCCCCGTGGCGTGGTTGGCGCATCGGTGTCCGGTGACCCGCCAGGACGCGTCGACGTTGGTGCGCACGGCGCGGCATGTCGCTGCGCACGAGCAGACCGCGAAGGCCCTGGATGCGGGTGACATCTCGGCCGCGCACGTG
>JBAZYX010000050.1:0-27049 GCA_041659105.1 Acidimicrobiia bacterium | reverse complement strand
CGCGTTGCTCCAGAGCATTCCCGAGCTCACGAAGAACGCGGTCGAAGAGTTCCTGCGCTACGACGCGTCCGTCCAGACCAACCACCGCGTCGTCCTCGACGGGCTCGCGGTGGGGGATGCCGAGATCCCGTCCGGGGGGATGATCTACATCTTCCTCGGCGCCGTCAACCGCGACCCCGCTCGCTACGTCGACCCCGATCGGCTCGACATCACGCGCGAGGGCACCAGCCACCTCGCGTTCTCGTTCGGTGCGTACTACTGCCTCGGCGCCGCGCTCGCCCGCACCGAGGCCGCGGTCGGGATCCGGACCCTGCTCGACCGGTTCCCGGGCCTGCGCCCGGCCACCGCCGAGTTCGAGTGGCGCAACACGCTGCTGCTCCGGGGCCCCCAGCGCCTCGACGTCGTCGTCTGACGAGCCGGCGGAGTCTGACGCGCGGGCGCGGAATGGGCTAGGAACTGCCCCCATGGGTCCATCGATCAGTGAAGTCCTGCCGTGGGCGATCGGCGTCGCGATCAGCCCGATCCCGCTCATCGCGGTGATCCTCATGCTGTTCACGCCGCGGGCGAAGCAGAACGGCCCGGCGTTCCTCCTCGGGTGGGTCGTGGGGCTGGGCGTCCTGGCCGCGGTCGTGTACGTGATCGCCGACGCGCTCGACGTCTCGACCGACAGCTCGGCGTCCGACTCGACGTCGACGCTCAAGATCGTGCTGGGTGCCGCGCTGCTCTTCGGCGGCCTGCGCCGTCTGCGGAACCGCACGCCGAGCGGCACCGAGGCGACGATGCCGAAGTGGATGACCAGCGTGGACGCCTTCACGCCGGCCAAGGCCGCCGGCCTCGGCGTGGTGCTCGGCGCCGTGAACCCGAAGAACCTCGTCCTGACGCTCGGCGCGGCCACCGGGCTCGCCCAGATGGGCGGGTCCACCGGCGACGCCGTGGCCGGCCTCGTCGCGTTCGTGGTGATCGCGAGCAGCACCACGGCCGTGGCCGTGGGCTACCGGTTGTTCGGCGGCGAGACGTCACGCGCACACCTCGAGGACGCCAAGGCCTGGCTCGTCGAGCACAACGAGGCCGTGATGGCCGTGCTCTTCCTCGTGTTCGGCGTGGTGATCCTGTCCGAGGGCCTCGGACTGCTCACCGCGTGATCACCGCCTGATCCCGAAAGGACCGGCGAAGCGCGCTCAGGAGAGCGGCTTCAGCGCGGTGCTGGGGATGACCTCCACGGCGACGTCGGGAACCGGGTGGTTGAACTCGGGGAACACCGGCTTCGCGTTCTCGCGGTACCGGGTCGTGGAGTGCACGGGGTCCTTGTCGAACTCGGGGATCACGACGTCCCCGAAGAGCTCGAGCATCTCGAGGATCTCGTCGTGCTCGATGCCCTCGCCGGGCAGGCCGAACACCACCTGGTCGCAGCCGACGTCCTGGTAGCGGACCACCTGCTCGCACACCTCCTCGGGCGTGCCGCAGAGCATGTAGCCGCCGTCGATCAGGGCGTCGAGGATCTCGTCGGTCCACTCCAGGCTCACCGGGGGCTCCGGCCACGTGCGCGCGTCGGGCGACTTCGGCATCGTGTCGTGGTAGAGGTTCACCATCGTCACGAGGTAGCCGCGGCCCGCGGTCTTCGCGATCTCGCGGGCGCGCTCGCGGTCCTTCAGGCAGATCACCGCGTTCGTCATCATCACGTTGTCGTTCTTGTACTGGCCGATCTGCTCCACCGGGTGCTGGATCGCCTCCTTGTAGGCGTCGACCCGGCCCTTGAGGTTGTGGATCGGCTCGAAGTTGAACGCGATGGCGCCGATGCCGAGCGAGCCGGCCTTGCCGAAGGTGGCCGGGTTGCCGCAGGCGACCCAGATGGGCGGGTGTCCCTTGCCGTAGGGCTTCGGAAGGATGTTGTGCGGCGTGGGCACGCGGAAGAACTGGCCCTCGAACGAGTAGTCGCGCTGCTCCCACATGCGGGGGATCTGGTGGATCACCTCGTCCCACATGGGCTTGGTCTCGTCGGTGCTCATGATCCCGAAGGTCGCGACCTCGTGGCTCCCCGCGCCGCGGCCGGTGCCGAACTCGTAGCGCTGGTTCGTGATGTGGTCGAGGGTGGCGGCCCGCTCGGCGACCCGCACCGGGTGGTCCTTGACCGGGGGGAGGCTCACGATGGCGGAGCCGAGGTGGATGCGCTCCGTGGCCCGGGCGCAGTACGCCATCACGACCTCGCCGGCCGACATGTGGCTGTACTCGGTCAGCGCGTGGTGCTCGCCGAACCAGGCGTACTTCCAGTTGTGCTTGTCGGCCAGCTCCGTGTACTCGATCTCGCGCAGGAACATCTCGTGCTCGAGATACGTGTCGTGGGCGGCCGGGCCCGGGAGGTAACCGTTCAAGAAGATGCCGAACTCCACCGTGTGCTCCTTGTGGGGGTGCGAAAACTAGAACCGGTTCTAACCCGGGGCGACCCCGGTGTCCAGTCGGGTGGCCGAGGGTTGGGGTCCCGACCTGCGAGACTGGAGGGCCCCGTCGAAGGAATGTCGCGCGTGTTGCTGGTCCGGAACCTGGTAGTCGAGATCGGCGGGAAGACCGTTGTGGACGGGGCGACCTTCCAGGTCCGCGCCGGCGAGAAGGTCGGCCTCGTCGGCCGCAACGGCGCGGGCAAGACCACGCTCCTGCGGGTCCTCGGGGGCGCGCTCGCCCCCCGCAGCGGCGTGGTGGAACGCTCGGGGGCCACCGGCTCCCTCTCGCAGGACCCCCGCGGCGACCACGTGCCCGACGACACCAACTGCCTGGCCCACGTGTTCTCCGGTCACGGGCTCGACGTGCTCCAGACCGAGCTCGAGAAGGCCGCGATCCGCATGGAGGAGGACCCCTCCAGCGAGCACATCCACAGCTTCACCGACGCCCAGGAGAAGTTCGAGGCCGCGGGCGGCTACGCGGCCGACTCCGAGGTGCGACGGCTCGCGGCCGGTGTCGGGCTGCGCGACGACCGGCTGGACCTCACCCTGGGCGCACTCTCGGGTGGCGAGCGACGCCGGCTCGAGCTGGTGCGGATCCTCTTCGGCGGCAGCGACCTGCTCCTCCTCGACGAGCCCACCAACCACCTCGACGCCGACGCCCGCAACTGGCTGCTGCAGTTCCTGCGCTCGTACCGCGGCGCGCTGCTCGTGATCTCCCACGACCTCGGGCTGCTCGACGAGGCGATCACCCGCGTGCTGCACCTCGACCGCGAGGCCGAGGAGGCCACGGGCTCGGTCGTGGAGTACAAGGGCACCTACTCGCAGTACCTCGCGGCCCGGATGGCCGACGAGATCCGGCTCGAGAAGCGCTCCGCGCACCAGGAGGCGGAGATCCGCCGGCTCTCGACCCTCGCGAACTCGATGCGGGGCCAGACCGCCAAGCGGGCCCGGGTCGCTCGCAACCTCGACCGGCGGGTGCAGCGGGTGTCGGCCGAGAAGGTCACGGCGCCGAAGAAGCGCCGCGCGATGAACGTGCGCTTCCCCGTGCCCCCCACGAGCGGCCGGACGGTGCTCACCGCCACCGAGCTGTGGCAGGCGTTCGGGACGCTCGACGTGTTCGAGGACATCAGCTTCGACGTCGGCCGCGGCGAGCGCCTGCTGGTCACCGGCCTCAACGGCGCGGGCAAGACCACGCTCCTCAGGGTGCTTGCCGGCCGGCTCACGCCCGACCTCGGCGCGGTGGAGCTCGGCACGGGCGTGTCGGTCGGCTACTACGCGCAGGAGCACGAAGGCATCGAGGCCGGGCGCACGCTGCTCGACCACATGAAGTCGTCTTCCGACGCAGCGGAGTCCGAGCTGCGCGGGTTGCTGGGCATGTTCGGCCTCAGCGGGCCGAAGGCGTTCCAGGACGCGGCCACGCTGTCGGGCGGCGAGAAGACCAAGCTCGCGCTCGCGCAGCTCGTGGCCGGGAGCCACAACCTGCTCCTGCTCGACGAGCCGACCAACAACCTCGACCCCGCCTCCCGCGAGTCCACCGGCAAGGCCCTCGCGTCGTGGCCGGGGACGATGATCGTGGTGTCCCACGACGTCGAGTTCGTGAAGGCGCTGGATCCGGACCGGGCGCTGCTGATGCCCGACGGGCGACTCGACTACTTCAGCGATGACATGCTCGACCTCGTCGAGCTCGCCTGACCGGCGGACCGGCGCTCCGGCGTTCCGCCAGCACCCGGGTGACACCGGCGGCGCGCCGCCGGTGCGACCGCGACGGCCACACCGGCGGCACTCGCCGAGGGTCAGACGCGCACCCGAGCCAGACGACGCGTCAGGGTTCCGAGGGCGAGCAGGCCCATCCCCAGCGAACCCAGCAGCCGGGCCGCCGAGCCGGTGAAGGGGAGCGTGCGCCCGCCGCCCGCACCACCGGACCCGCCGGCGTCGCTCACCTCGACCGCGGTGGCACCGTCACACGAGGGTGCCGTTCCGGCTGCGGCCAGGGCGACGCACGCATCCACGCTCGTCCCGCGCACGGTCGGAAGCGAACCGCCACCGCCGGGCAGCGCCAGCGCGGGGACCGGCAGACCGGCACCCGGTAGACCGGCGACTGCGCCCGCCAGCGGAGCGGCACACACCGCCGGCGCCGGCACGCACGCCTGGACGATCGCCAGCGTGGGGGCGACGTCGGTCGGGTCGCTCGGGAGCGGGACTGGCAGTCCGGCCCCCGGGACGCAGCCACCCGTGCCCGACCCGGCCAAGCTCAGGTCGGCGCACAGGCTGGTGCCCGCCGGAGGGTCGACGGTCAGGTCGGCGTCGGCATCGATCGGCGCGGGAACGGGAGGGACGACGGCGACCGTGGCGTCGGCGTCGACGACCGGAGCCGCGACGGCCGAGCCGCCGGTCAGGACGAGCCCAAGGGCGGCCAGGAAGGCCGGCGCGAGGGCGCGCAGGAGAAAGCGGTACATGAGGTGCTCCTTCGAGTGGTGCCCACCGGAATCGGTGGGACGGACAGGTTCCGTGTGGCGGGCAGGTCCCGCCATCGGCTCCGGCTATCCGGGACGCTCGAGTGGAGTGAGGACGAGGAAGGCTCGACGCGCGGCCGCGGCCGCCCGCGCGAGGCGGGCACCGCGGGGCACGAGCAGGACGAAGCCGGCGAGGACCGCCAAGAGGATGCCCGCGCCCGATCCGGTGGGAGCCGGTACGCCGCGGACGAGGTCACCGAGCGCGGAGAGCGGTCCGGCCGGTTCCCGCGGCGTGCCCGGCACCGAGGGGTCCGGGGCGACCGCACCGACATCGGCGGTCGCCGGGCCCGGACCGGCGCGCAAGCGCGAGCCGGGTGCGGACGCGCCCGTGGGTGTCGCCGAGTCGGGCGAGGTGACCGGCCCGACGGGGTGGCCGACGACCGCCGTCACCGGGCCGGGGAGGGGCACCGGGAGCGGGGGCGGGGTGCCGACGACGCCGTCGACGAGGTCGCCCACGACCGGGAGCCCGGAGACGGCGTCCGGCAGCGGCACGGTCGCCAGCACGCCGAGCGCCTGGTCGACCGTCTGCTCGAGCTCGGGAACGCCCGGGACGGCCGCGAGCGCCGGGTCGAGGGTGAGGTCGCCGGCCAGGCCGGCGAGCGTGTCGGCCGCGGGGTCGGGCAGGCCGACGACGACGGGAGGGAGCCCGGATCCACCGGCCGTGGGGTCGATCGGGTCGGCCCCGGCGGAACCACCGCCCGCCAGCAGGAGCCAGCCCGCCCCGGCCGCGGCCACGACCAGGCCCCGGACCGCCCACCGGGCCGCTCGACGCCGGGCCGGTGCCTGGGCGCGCGGGGTCGAGGCGTCGTCGACGGCCTGGCGCTCCACGGTCTGGCGCTCCACGGTCTCCCCCGTGTCGGACCTTCGGTACGTGCGGTTGTGAGCAGGATGTCCCCCGTTCGGGGACGAGCCAAACGTCCGGTGTCCGGCGCGGGTGCCATGCTGTCGGCCGCCGAGCGCACGACCCGAGAGGATCCGGATGCCCATCAGCCCCATGGACGAGTTCCTCGCCCACCAGACGTCGGAGACGATCGACCACGTCGCCACGTCCGACCGGAACTTCTACGACCGGTACTACTTCAACTGCCACCCGAGCAGCGACGAGCTCTTCCTCATCACCGGCCTCGGCCAGTACCCGAACCTCGGCGTGACCGACGCGTTCGTGTCGGTGTCGGTCGGGGACCAGCACCATGTGGTGCGCTCGTCACGTGAGCTGGGGAGCGACCGCTCCGACACGTCGGTCGGCCCCCTGCGGGTGGAGATCATCGAGGGGCTCATGAAGCTCCGGGTCATCTGCGAGCCCAACGAGTGGGGCGTCGCCTTCGACATGACCTTCACCGGGACCGTGCCCGCGATCGAGGAGCCGAAGACGTTCCGCCGCCAGCACGGCCGGGTCACCTCCGACGTCACCCGCTACGCGCAGGTCGGCGTGTGGGAGGGAGCGCTCGAGGTGGCCGCCAAGCAGTACGCGGTCACGCCCGACACCTGGAAGGGCGCGCGCGACCGCTCGTGGGGCGTGCGCGCGGTCGGCGAGGCCGAGCCGCCCGGGATCCGCATGAAGGACTTCATGCAGGGCACCCACGGCTTCTTCCACCAGTGGATGCCCATGCAGTTCGACGACTTCGTCGTCAAGGTGCAGTTCGACGAGGACTTCGAGGGGAACCGCCTCGTCGAAGAGTCGGTGAAGGTGTGGAACCTCGGCTCCGACACGCCCGACGAGCACATGGGCCGCCCGTCGATCGACATCACCTACATCCCGGGGACGCGCGAGATCGAGAAGGCGGTCCTCACGCTCACGAAGCCCGACGGTTCGACCCGGACGGTCACGAGCACGCCGCTGCGCACGCTCTACCTCAAGGCCGGCACCGGCTACATGCCGCACGAGGGCTGGGGCCACGGCTACTACCAGGGTCCGCTGAAGGTCGAGGGCATGACCTTCGACGTCGGCACGCCGGAAGCCCGCTCGGAGTGGTCCGGGCTCAACGAGACGCTCGCACGCTACGAGCTCGACACCGGCGAGGTCGGCTACGGCCTGCACGAGAACATGGTCGTGGGCGTGTACCAACCCCACGGGTTCGACAGCTTCGAAGCCGTGGCGCCGATGTGACACGGCTGCGGGCCGCCGCCGCGGTCGCCGCCGGCCTGGTGCTCGCCGCGGCCGGGGGTGGCTTCGGCATCCCCCGCCTGGCCAAGGACCGGTGGGGCGTCACCACGGTCCTCGGCCTGCTGGTCCTGGCGGTCGGGCTCGGTCTGGCCGCGTGGGGAACCGTCTGGCTGTTCCGGGCGGCGCACGGGCTGTGGCGCGTCGGCGTCGTGCTCGCGGTCTCGGCGGCCGCGTACGTGGTGGTCCCCACGATCGGCATCGCGGTCGCGGCGACGCACGCGCCTCGACCCCATCTCGGTGACGCGACGCCGACCGACGTCGGGCTCGAGTACACCGACGTCGAGTTCCCTGCGGCCGACGGGGTTCGCCTGTCGGGCTGGTACGTGCCCTCCCGGAACGGGGACGCCGTCGTCCTGCTGCACGGCGCGGGGTCGACGCGCACCGCGGTGATCGACCACGCCCGCGTCCTCGCCGCCCTCGGGTACGGCGTCTTGCTCTACGACGCCCGGGGGCACGGGCGCAGTGGTGGCCGGGCGATGGAGTTCGGGTGGGACGGCGACGCCGACGTGGCCGGCGCGGTGCGGTTCGTGCGCCGTCGGCCGGACGCGGCCGCGGGCCGGGTCAGCGCCGTGGGGATGTCCATGGGCGGCGAGGAGGCCCTCGGTGCGCTCGCCGCGACCCCCGACCTGTGCAGCGTGGTGGCCGAGGGCGCCACGGGCCGGACCGCCGCCGACAAGGCGTGGCTCTCGGACGCCTACGGCGTACGCGGGTTCGCGCAGGAGGGCCTCGACCGGCTGATGTACGGCGTCACCGATCTGCTCACCCCGAGTGGTCCGCCGCGCTCGCTGCGGGCGTCGGTCGCCGCTGCCGCGCCCCGGCGCGCGCTGTTGATCGCGGCCCGGCGCGTCGCCGACGAGCCGAAGGCGGCCGCGTACATCGCCGGCGGGTCAGGGCGGTCGGTCGAGGTCTGGGTCGTGCCGGGGGCGGGGCACACGGGCGCGCTCGAGGCGCGCCGCGCCGAGTGGATCCAACGGGTGGGCGACTTCCTCGCCAGGGCCGAGTGCTGAGCGCGCGCAGGCCGCTCAGGCCGCAGGGCGGAGCGGCCGGCGTCGGGCCCGGAGCGCGAGGAAGCGCGGGATGGTGACCGCCTCGGGGTAGCCCCACAGCGCGTCGATGAGCGCCTGCGGTGGGGCCGGCTCCTCGATGTGCTCCACCGGGAGCCCGGCCGCGGCCATCGCGTTCACGTACCGCGAGACGGGCCGGTGGATGAACTCGAACGCCACGCCCGGCGCGACCTCGTCGACGACCGCGCCTTCCCGCAGGTACGTGCCGATGCGCCAGTAGCGCTCGTCGTACTCGCGGTCGTCGATCCAGCCGCTCCCCGGCGCCTGGAGCAGCGGGTGGCCCACGAGGAGCAGGAACGTGCCGCCGGGCACGAGCACGCGCGCTGCCTCGGTGAGCGCGCGCTCGTAGTCGTGCACGTGCTCGAGCGCGAGGCAGATCACCACCGCGTCGAACGCCGCGTCACGCCAGGGGAGTGCGTCGGCGCTCGCGCGCGCGTAGGCGGGGCCGCCGCCGCGCTCGGTTGCGACCGTCAGCTGCGCGGCGGTGGGATCGACCCCGACGACGGCGGCTCCCTCGGTGGCCAGCCGGCGGGCCACCTGTCCCTCGCCGCAGCCGACGTCCAGGACCCGACGGCAGCCGGCGAGGTGGCGGGCGACGAGGGGCAGGATCTGCTCCTCGTACTCGACATCGGCGCCGGCGGTGCACTCCGCCTGCCACCAGGCCGCGTTCGCCTCCCACAGCTCGACTCCGCGCATCGGCGCATTCTGGCCGCGCGTCGTAGGTTTCGGGGGATCCGTCGCCGCTCCGGGCGACGGTCCGGGGGTCGGGGGTACGGATGCTGCGACGATTCGAGACGTACGGGTTCGCACCCCATGCGACTCCTGAGCTCCGCGACGAGCTCGCGCGAGTGCTGCGCCGCACCGGGTTGTACGTCCCCGAGGTGCTCGACTCCGCGGTGGGCCGCAACCGGTCCGCAGCCGGGGTCGACCTGGTGTGGGAGCACGCCTACGAGCACCCCGCGTCGTACGCGCATTACATGTGCCACCCGTTCCACATCTGCGTGCTCGACCGGTACCTGTTGCCCGAGAACCCGGAGTGCATCACCGCGTCGCGCCGGGAGCTCCGGCTCGGCCTGCTCGGGTACGAGATCGACGGGGCGCCGTTCCGCGTCGACGGCGGGGTCCGACGCATCGTGGCCATGCGGACCGCGACCGACGCGGCTCCCGACGCGGTCGCTGCGCTCCTCGCCGAGATGAACGCGCGGGTCGGTGCGGTCCCGGAGGTGCTGGCCTCGGTCGCGGCCGAGAACACGATGGGTCTGGAGTGGTTCCCCGACGGATGGACGCACGTGTGGGAGCAGGCGTTCGCGGACGAGGCCGCGATGCAGCGGGTGGCCGAGCACGACGCCGCGCTGCTCGCCGCGAGCCCGATGGGGGAGTGGGTCGACGTCTGGTACGAGATCGACGCCGAGCCCGCCGGCGCGGACCCCGACGTGGACCTCGCGCCACCGCCCCCGGGGCCGGTGTACATGGTCGACGCGGTGGATGTCGCGCCGTCCGACGCCGACCGGTACGTCGACGCGTTCGAGCGGCTCTATCTGCCGGGCGCACGACAGCGCGGCATGAGCCTCGCCGCGTGCTGGCACTCGCCCCGCACGATCGGCGAAGACGTCACCGTCTTCGTGGTGTTCGACGTCGGGACCTGGGCGGAGTGGGAGCAGGCGCGCAACGCGGCGGTGGTCGATCCCGCGATGCCCGAGTGGCTCGCCGCGCGCCGCGAGATGATGCGACGAGGCACCCGCCGGTTCTGCAACGCGGCGTCGTTCTCACCGCCGCGGTAGCGCGCGTCACACGCTGCGGGGCTGGGTGGCCAGGTCGGCCAGCGCGGCGGTCACGCGGGCGTTGCGGACCGTGATCGGGACCCCGAGCACGCGCTCGAGCGCGGTGCCCGTCATCTTCGAGCGGCCCATGCCGTCGGGGTACCACAGCGCGCACTCGGTGCCGAGCGCGATGGCGCGGTCCCGGCCGAAGTCGCGCGCGGCCAGCGCGGCGACCGCGCCCGCCGTCGGTCGCGTCTTGCAGAAGCCGAACCCGATGCGGCTCGGATCGCCCTCGTCGGGGAACGGCGACGTGGCAGCGATCGCGCGCATCTGCGCCGCCGTCCGCACCATGGCGTGGGTGGCGAACCCGAGCTCGGTCGCGATCGCAGCTTCGACGGCCGCGGCGATCGCGTCCGCGGGCCCCGGTGCGGTGAGCACGACGTTGCCGCTCTGGAGGTAGGTCGTCGCGTCCGGGAAGCCATTGCCACCGATCGCGGCCCGGAGGTCGGCCATCGTCATCCGGCCCGACCCACCGACGTTCACCGCCCGCAACAGCACCACCCACCGATGCGTAGGTTTCGCCATGGGTCCCTCGCGGTACGGTCGACGGGTGCTCCTCGACGAGATGATGCCCGATTGGGACGCGACGCGCGTCGAGCACCGGGTGATCGCCGGACCCCGGACACACGTCTACGAGACGGCGCTCGACATCGACTTCCTCGACGTCCCCCGCGAGGTGCCCGCGGTCCGGTCGTTGTTCGCGGTGCGCAGCGCGGGGGAGCGGTTGGTGGCAGCAGCCCGCCGCGTTCCCCCGACGCCGGTCGAGGCCCCGCCGAGCATGCGGTTGCGCGACATGACGTCGCACGGGGAGTGGGTCGACCTCGGCCGCGACGCCGGCGCCGAGATCGCGTTCGGCGCGGTGGGCCGGTTCTGGGCGGGCCGGACCGCGTGGATCGAGCTCGACGCCGCCGACTTCGCGGCCTTCGCCGAGCCGGCCTTCGCCCGGATCGCCTGCAACCTGTCGTTCCGCGACTACGGGCCGCAGACGCTGGTCAGCTACGAGGCCCGGACCCGGGCCACCGACGCCGCCGCCCGGGCCGCGTTCCTGCGGTACTGGCGGGTCGTCGACCTGTTCGTCGGCGTGGTGATGCGGGGGACGCTGCGCCTGCTCGACCACGCCGTCCGGGACGGGTCCGTGAATTCTTCCAGGCCACACCTGTAATACTCGGGCTCCCCGAACCGATCGCGAAGATCAGGAGTCCTCATGGCCAAGGTTGGCGACCGCATCCCCGACGTCGAAGTCCGCATCCTCAACGCCGACGGTGCGCCCGAAGTGGTGAAGACCGCCGACGTGCTCGGTTCCGGCAAGGTCGTGCTCTTCGCCGTGCCCGGCGCGTTCACGCCCGGCTGCTCGAAGGTGCACCTGCCCGGCTACGTCGCGAACGCCGACGACCTCGAGGCCAAGGGCGTCACCACGATCGCGTGCGTGGCGGTGAACGACGCGTGGACCATGGGCGCGTGGGCCGAGAGCCAGGGCGCGGGTGACAAGATCCTGATGCTCGCGGATGGCAACGGCGACTTCGCCGACGCGATGGACCTGGTGATGGACGGCACGGGCATCGGTCTCGGCAAGCGCTCGAGGCGCTACGCCGCGGTCATCGAGGACGGCGTGATCACCAGCCTCGACGTCGAGGAGCCCGGCAAGATGGAGGTCAGCGTCTGCGAGGCGGTCATCCAGAAGGTCTGACCGACCTCCTCCCCTCCCTCTCCCTTTCGGCGTCACTCGTGCCGCTGACAGCGGCACGAGTGACGCCAAGAGCATGTCTGGCGGAGGGCTAGTCCAAGCGCGGCATCGCCGACCCGCTCGTTTCGGCGTCGTTTCACCCCCCACAGCGGTGGTCGAACGACGCCAGAACCCGAGGTGGGGTGGTGGTCGTGGGATGGGGAGGTGCGTGGGGTCAGTCGAAGATGGCGTCGGGCCAGTCGTCGGAGACGGTGAGGGACCACTCGGGGTCGCGGCGCTCGAGGAACGCCAGCGCGCCCTCGCGGGCGTCGGCCCGGCCCATGAGATGCAGGTGCACCTCCCGCTCGAGCCGGTCGATCTCCGCACCCGACGGGGGCGGGTCCATCCAGAGGATCCGTTTGCTCGCGGCCACCGACACGGGCGCGGTGTTGACGGCGATGTCGCGCGCGATGTCGAGCGCGGCGGGGAGCACGTCGACCGCCGGGAGCGCACGGCTCGCCACGCCCATCGCCGCGAGCTCGCTCCCGGAGAACAGGCGCCCGGTGAGCAGGATCTCGGCAGCGCGGGCATGACCCACGGCACGGGTCAGCGTCCAATGCGAGCGGAGGTCGGGGAGGACACCCCGGCGCGTCTGCACGATGCCGCACTTCGCGTCCTCGGCGACGAGCCGGATGTCGGTCTGGAGGGCGAGGGTGAGACCGAGCCCCACCGCGTGGCCGTTGATCGCGGCGATCACGGGCTTGCGCACGTCCCACGCGTGCACGTCGAACGGGTCGGACCGGAACGCGCGCGGCTCCTGCGCACCGAACGTGTCGCCGCCCCGGCTCAGATCGGCGCCGGCGCAGAACGCGCGTCCCGATCCGGTGAGCACGACGGCGCGGACGTCGTCGCGCGCGTCGCACTCGCGGTATGCAGCCTCGAGCTCGAGGCCCATGCGGGTGCTGAACGCGTTCAGCACGTCGGGCCGGTGCAGCGTGATCACCGCGACGCGGTCGTCGATCTCCAGCAGGGCGTGGGGAGCGTCGTCGGTCATGCGGTGAGGCTCCGGAGGCGGTCGGCCACCGCGCCCCACCGGTCGAGCACCTCGGGGTCACGCGCGTACTGCGTGATCGCGGTGTAGGTCATCAGCCGGACGGTGGGAGCGAGGCCGCCGTAGCGCTCCACGAGCGCGTCGGCGAGGTCGTCCCAGTGTGCGCTGACGATGTAGTGGTCGAGGACGTCGTCGGTGATGAGCGCTGTCATCCCGGCCATGTCGCCGGCGCGCTGGCACTCGTGGAGGCGGTCGGACAGCCCGTCGAAGCCGTGGTGCTCGAACACGGGTGCGTAGGTGCGGGTGGACCCGTAGAAGCCGATCATGGTGCGGGCGTGCTCACGGGTGCGGGCCATCTCCTCGGCGTTCGCCCCGACCGCGGTCATCACCGGGATCTCGAGGGTGACGTCGGCGAGCGAGCGGCCGGCCCTCTCGGCGCCGGCGGTGACGTTGGGGATCTGCACGTCGCGCAGGTAGCCGGCCGAGTGGAACGGGTGGACGTGGACGCCGTCGCACAGCTCGCCGGCCATCGTCGACATCCATGGCAGCACTGCCGCGACGAAGATCGGCGGATCGGGCTCGGCGATGGGGCCGGGCGACCACTGCGGCGTGAGCAGCGAGAGCCGGTAGTAGTCGCCCTCGTACGCGAGGGGGGCGCCGCGGAACGCGGCGAAGATGGCGCGCAGCGCGAGCACGTAGTCGCGCATGCGGGGCCCGGGCGGCACGTACTCGGCGGAGTAGCGCCGCTCGATGTGGGCCTTGATCTGGGTGCCGAGGCCGAGGGTGAACCGGCCTCCGCTCGACTCGGCCAGCTCCCACGCGACCTTGGCCGTGACCATGGGGCTGCGGGGGAACGCCACGGCGACGGCGGTCCCGATCCCGAGGCGCTCGGTGGCGAGCGCAGCGGCGGCGCAGCTGAGGTAGGCGGTGCGCCCGGACTCGGTGAGCCAGAGCGTGCCCAGCCCGGCCGCCTCGGCCCGTCGGGCCAGCTCCTGCACGTCGCGCAGCGGACGCGGGTACGCCATCATGTCCAGGTCGATCATCGGCGCAGCGTAGGTCGACCGGCCCGGTGCGTGGGGGCCGGGGTGTGCGATGCTGACGGCCGCCCGCGCCCGCCTGCGACCCGTCGGGAGACCCCGCCATGAAGCTCGACCTGCTGTACGAGATCGACGCGCCCCGTCCCTGGGAGGGCGGTCCCCACCCCTACGGCCAGCGCCAGCGGGAGCAGCGCGCCTACGCCGAGATGCTCGACCAGATGCGGCTCGCCGACGAGGTCGGGTTCAACATCGCGTGGTTCGTGGAGCACCACTTCCGCGAGGGCCGCTCGCACTGCCCGGCGCCCGAGGTCGTGATCGGCGCGCTCACCCAGGCCACCCAGAACATCCGCCTGGGCTTCGGCGTCACCCTCCTGCCGTACGGCTTCACCCACCCGGCCCGCGTCGCCGAGAAGGTCGCCACGGCCGACATCCTCTCGAAGGGCCGCATCGAGTGGGGGACCGGCCGGTCCACCCCGATGGAGCAGACCGCGTTCCACGTCGACCGCGAGGCCAGCCGCGCGGAGTGGGAGGAGGCGATCAGGATCGTCTGCTCGATGTGGCGCGACGAGTACTTCGAGTGGGACAGCCCGACGTTCCAGTTCCCGAAGCGGCTGATCACGCCGAAGCCGTTCCAGGACCCGCACCCGCCGTGTTGGATGGCCGCCACCTCGGAGGGCTCGTCGGCCGTCGCGGGACAGAACCAGCTCGGGCTCCTGTCGTTCTCGATCATGCAGCCGCTCGACAAGATGGAGGCGCAGATCAAGGCCTACCGCGAGGCGTGGAACAGTCCGGAGTCGAAGCCGATCAGCGACGTGTCCACCAACAAGGTCGCGGCGTACACGCTCGTCCACTGTGCCGAGACCGAGCAGCAGGCGGCCGACAACGGCGTCTGGGAGTCGGTGGGCTGGTGGTACCAGAACATCGCGCAGTTCACGCTCGACTGGGAGCTGCCCCACCTCGCCCCCGAGGAGCAGGAGGCGGCGTTCCCGCTGCTGAAGCCGCTCATGGAGGGCAACGTGCCGGTCGAGGCGTTCCACCAGGGCGACATGATCGTGGTGGGCGACCCCGAGCAGTGCTTCAACAAGATGAAGCACTACGCCGACCTCGGCGTCGACGAGCTCATCTGCTACGTGCAGTTCGGTTACCACTCCGGCGAGAGCACGCTCAAGACGATCGAGCTGCTCGGCAACGAGGTCCTCCCCGAGCTCGAGAAGTACGTGGCGAGCAAGTGAGCGGACCGAATGTCGTGCTGGTCATGGCCGACCAGCACCGCGCGGACGTCATGGGCTGCGCGGGCGACACCGCGGTCGTCACGCCGAACCTCGACCGGCTCGCGGCGGAGGGCGTGCGCTTCACCCGCACCTCGTGCCAGGGACCGTTGTGCATGCCCGCGCGTGCGTCGTTCCTCACCGAGCGCTACGTGCGGGACCACGGCGTGTTCACGAACTGGAACGCCGTCGAGCCGGGGACGCCCACCTACCTGCACGCGCTGCGCGAGGCGGGCTACCACACCGTCGCGCTGGGCAAGCACCACCTGACGAAGGAGGACGAGCCGGCCGCGCACATGGACGACCTCGCTGACCGGCTCGTCGAACGCGGCTTCGCCGAGGTGCACGAGACCGGCGACAAGTTCACGCTCAGCGTGCGAACCCGCTACTCCGACCACCTCGAGGAGCGGGGCCTCTGGGACACCTACCTCCAGCACCTGCGCGATCGGAGCTACCAGGGCGAGAAGGGCCGCGGCGACAACGCCACGAAGCGGATCCCGATGTGGGACGCCACGCCGATGCCGATCCCGCTGCCCGACTACATCGATCCGTGGCACGGCGACCTCGCCGTCGACTGGATCAACGCCTACTCCGGCGACGACCCGTTCTTCGCCTTCGTCGGCTTCCCGGGTCCGCACGATCCGTGGGACGCGCCCCAGGAGGCCATCGACCTGTACGCCTCGGGTGCGACCTCCTTCCCGCGCTCGACCCGCCGTCCCGAGCCCGACCTCGCCGGGTCGTACGGCGGTCTGCTCCGCGCGTTCATGCGGCTCTCCGACACCGACACGATGACCGACGACGCGATCCGGGGGATGCGGCGCGCCTACGCCGCGAGCGTGTCCGTGATCGACGCCCAGGTCGGGCGCATCCTCGACGCACTGGAGGCGCGCGGGATGCTCGACGACACCTGGGTGATCTACACGAGCGACCACGGGGAGATGGGCGGCGACCACGGGATGATGTCGAAGTGCGTCCTGTACGACCAGGCCGTGCGCGTCCCGTTGATCGTGCGGCCCCCCGGTGGCCGGGACGCACGGGTCGTCGCCGACCTCGTCGAGCACCTCGACGTCCCCGCGACGGTGCGGGCGATCGCGGGTGCACCGGACCTGCCCGGGAGCGACGGCCGGTCGCTCCTCGGCTACGTCGCCGGTACCGATCCCGAGCCCCGCAGGGTGGCGATCAGCGAGAACTGGGGCTTCGCGTCATTCGAGACCGACGCGTACAAGATCGTGGTCGACGAGGACTCGCTCACACCCTGCGCGCTGTTCGATCGCGCCGCGGATCCCACCGAGGACGTCAACCTGGTGTCCGACCCGCTCGCGGCCGCGGCGGTCGAGGAGATGATGGACACGCACGCCCGCCCGTTCCTCGCCACGCCGCCGGCCCGCCCCTACGCCAGCCCCTTCTCCGGCCGGTAGGGCCGCTCCTCCCCACGCCAGCTGGGGCGAGGAGGGTCAGATGCCGGCGGCGCGGAGGGCGCCGAGGGCGTCGAGGTCGGCCACCGCGGCCTCGGCGCGCGCGAAGAACGCTGTGGAGAACACGCGACGGCGCTCGCTGATCCCTTCGGGGAAGGTCACGATCTGGCAGCACGCGGGCACGGTGTAGGCCGCGTGGAGCCGGTGCGCGGTCCACGCGTCGTCGAAGGCCAGGGGCGTGCCGCCGCACCCGGCGCGGGCATCGAGGTAGTGGGCGAGCAGGTCGCGCTCGTGCGCGCGCCGGTCGGCCGGGTCCATCGCCATCGTCAAGAAGTAGCTGACGTCGCGCATCGGCGCGCCGAGGTTGACGATGCCCCAGTCGAGGAAGCCCGTCCGACCGTGGTCGTCGAAGAGGTTGCCGATGTGGGGATCGCCGTGGATGACGGACGGCGGTCCCGCGTGCCACAGCGTCTGGAGATCGTCACACCGGTCGACGTAGAGCCCGGCGATCGCAGCGAAGTCGGCGGTCAACCGGTCGCGGTGCCCGGCCAGGGCCTCGCGCAGCAGGTTCACGCCGTACGGGGAGCCGTGCACCGAGGACGGGACCCACGGCGCGTCGGCCGCGCGGCGCTGCGGGTCCTCGTAGCGCGCGTGGAGGTCGGCGAGCTCGGCCAGCGCGACCGCGGCCGCGTCGGGCGCGACCCCGACGGTGCCGTCGGACACGGTGCAGCCCGCGTCGGCGAGGTCCTCCATCACGATCACGAAGGAACCGTCGGTGTCGTCGTACGCGGTGCCGAACACGCGGGGAACCCGCAGCGCCAGGTGCGGAGCGAGGTCCTCGTAGAAGCGCACCTCGCGCCGGCCCATGTCGGTGCGCGCGATCTGCTCGCGCCGCGCCGGATCCCGCGGCACCATCTTCACGAAGAGGGAGCCGGGCAGGTCGACCGGACCGTCGTACTCGACCGCGACGCGCACGTGGGTGTTGGTCACCTCGTGGACTTCGCGCACGGTGAGCGTGCGGACCACGGCGTCACGGTGGTGCGGCGCGAGGAGCCGCGTCAGCGCGCCGGCGGTCAGCTCGTCGGGGTGGCGGGGGATGCCGGTGCTCACGCGGGCATGCTTGCACGCTCGGGTGCGTCGCGGTGTTCGACCGCGGCCGGCACGTGCTCGGGCTTCGAGGGCCAGCAAGCCGTGTGCGCGCTCGTCGACGTCGCGACCGCGGTGGGATAGCGTCCGAGGAATCGTTCTCCGGCTCCGCGCCGACGACGAAGGAGATCCCCGTGGGCAGCATGCCGAATTGGTTCGCGAGGACCAAGGAGAAGGGCCTGCTCGACCGCTACCACGCGGCGCTGAAGCAGTCCTGACCATGGGAATCGTGCACCGCAGCCCCCTGCCCGACGTCGCCGTCCCCGACGTCTCCATCACCGCCCACGTCTTCGAGCACGCGGCGCGCCACCCGGACCGGGTGGCGATGATCGACGGGCCGACCGGCCGGTCGTACACCTACTCCACGCTCCAGGGCGCGGTCTTCCTCGCCGCGGGCGGGTTCCGGGAGCGGGGGATCGGTGCCGGCGACGTGATCGGGGTCATGGCGCCGAACGTCCCGGAGTACGCGATCGCGTTCCACGGCGCCGTGAGCGCGGGCGGCGTGGTCACCTCGGTGAACCCCACGTACGGCGCGGAGGAGACCCACTTCCAGCTGGTGGACGCCGGGGCGCAGCTGCTCGTCACGGTCCCGGCGTTCCTCGGCACCGCCTGCGAGGCCGTGGCGGGCACCGCAGTCCGCGAGATCCTCGTGCTCGGCGAGGTTCCCGACGACGCCGGTCCCGCGATCGCGCCGTTCGCCGCGCTCCTCCAGGCTGCGCCGCTGGCTCCCGTGCCGGTGCAGCCCGACGATCTCGCCGCCCTCCCGTACTCGAGCGGCACCACCGGTCTCCCCAAGGGCGTGATGCTCACGCACCGCAACCTCGTCGCCAACATCGTCCAGCTCTCGGACCACCTCGTGATGGACGACCACGAGGTGATGATGGCGGTGCTGCCGTTCTTCCACATCTACGGCATGCAGGTGATCATGAACGACGGTCTGCGCCGGGGCGCGACGCTCGTCACCATGCCGCGCTTCGATCTCGAGCAGTACCTCGCGCTCGTGCAGGAGCACCGAGCCACCCGGCTGTTCGTCGTTCCGCCGATGGTGCTCGCGCTCGCGAGGCAGCCCATGGTCGACGACTACGACCTGTCGTCGGTGAAGACGCTCTTCTCCGGTGCGGCACCGCTCGGCCCCGAGCTGGCCGAGGAGGCGCACCGCAGGATCGGCGCCGCGGCGATGCAGGGCTACGGCATGACCGAGCTGAGCCCGGTGTCGCATGCGTGCCGGCTCGACGACGCCAAGCCGGGCTCGATCGGCATCCTGGTCGCGAGCACCGAGGCCCGGGTGGTCGACCCCGCGACCGGCGAGGACCTCGGCGTGGGAGAGGACGGCGAGATCTGGGTCCGGGGCCCGCAGGTGATGCCGGGCTACCTCCACAACCCCGAGGCCACGGCGGCGACGATCGACGCCGACGGCTGGCTGCACACCGGCGACATCGGCCACGTCGAGGCCGACGACTTCTGGTACGTGGTCGACCGGCTCAAGGAGCTCATCAAGGTCAAGGGGTTCCAGGTGCCGCCGGCGGAGCTCGAGGCACTCCTGCTCACGCACCCGGCGGTCGCCGACTGCGCGGTGATCGGCATCCCCGACGAAGAGTGCGGCGAGCTGCCCAAGGCGTTCGTCGCACGGAAGCCGGGGGTCGACTGCACCGCGGAAGACCTCCAGACGTTCGTGGCCGGGCACGTGGCCACGTACAAGCGCATCGCCGTGGTGGAGTTCGTGGACGCGATCCCGAAGTCGCCGTCGGGCAAGATCCTGCGCCGGATGCTGCGCGACGGGTGACCGTCAGCGCGGGAGCTGCACGTGCTCCGGGCCGAGCTCGGCGACGGTGGGCACGCCGAGGAGCGCCATGGTGCGCCGGACGTCGTCGGTGAACAGCTCCACCAGGTGGTCGACGCCCCGCTCGCCCGCGGCGCCCAGCGCGTACAGGTAGGCCCGGCCGATCCCCACGGCGCGTGCGCCGAGGGCCAGCGCCTTGACGATGTCGGAACCGCGGCGCACACCGCCGTCGCAGATCACCTCGACCGCGTCGCCCACGGCATCGGTCACGGGCGCGACGAGGTCGATCGGCGTGGGCGCGGAGTCGAGCTGGCGGCCGCCGTGGTTCGACAGCATCACGGCCTCGACCCCGATCCGCGCGGCGAGCACCGCGTCGTCGACGGTCTGGATGCCCTTCACCACGATCGGACCGCCCCACCGGTCGCGCAGCCACTCCAGGTCGCGCCACGACATCGTCGGGTCGAACTGGGTGTTGATGTACTCGTGGAGGTTGACGGCCGCACTGCCGTCGCCCACGGCCCGGCCGGTGACGTTCGCGAACCGGATCGGCTCGGAGCGAACGAACTTCCAGGTCCACTCCGGGTGGAGGGCGCCGTCGAGGATGGTGCCCGGTCCGATCTGGGGCGGCAGGGTGAAGCCGCGACGGTGGTCGCGCTCGCGCTTGCCGAACACCGCGTTGTCCACCGTGAGCACCAGTGCCTCGTACCCGGCCGCGCGGGAGCGGTCGACCAGCTCCTGCACGAGTCCCCGGTCGCGCCACACGTAGACCTGGAACCACTTCGCCCCGTCGTTGACCGCGGCGACCTCCTCGATCGACCGGGTGCCGAGCGTCGACAGCGAATAGGGGAGGCCGGCCCGGGCCGCGGCGCGCGCAACCGCGAGCTCCCCGTCGGGGTCGAGGATCCGGGTGAACCCGGTGGGCGAGAACACGAGGGGGAGTGGCAGGGGCCGACCGAGGAGGGTGGTCGTCGTGTCGATCGCCGAGACGTCGCGCAGGATCCGGGGCCGGAAGGTGATGCCGGCGAACGCGTCGGAGTTGGCCCGCAGGGTGCGCTCGTCCTCGGCCCCGCCGTCGACGTAGTCGAACACGCCGCGGGGAACCCGGCGGCGGGCGATCTCGCGCATGTCGGCGACGCTGACCGAGCGGCGCAGCCGGCGCGCCACCGGATCGGTCTCGACCGGCTGGAACCGCAGCACGCTGCGCAGGGTCTCGACGGACTGGCGGAAGGCGTCGGCCATGACGGGCAATCTACGCTCGGCCCGTGCCGACACCGCTGCCCTCCGACTACGAAGCCGCCCGCACCAGCCTGCACCTCGTGGCCGTGCACGTCCTCGCCCGACGCCGCAGCGCGGCGTCCGGGCGGTTCGGGCTCCGGCCGACCCCGGGCGGGTTCGGAACCCCGGCGTTCGGTGACCCCGACCACGAGGAGACGTTGCGCGTCGCGGGCGGAGTCCTCGTGCGGGAGCAACGGCTCGCCGACGGCATGCACACGACGGTCCACCCGATCGACGGCGCCACCCTCGCCGAGCTGACCGCGTTCGCCGGTGCCGACCTCTCGGTGCCGCACACGGTGGGACGCGACACCCCCGATCCGGGCGACACCGGTGCGCCGCTCGCCGTGGCGCCGGCCGCGGCCACGGTGGTGGCCGGGTGGTTCGATCTCGGGGCCCGGGCGATCGACCGGCTGCTGGCCGAGCTCGGCCCGAACGCCGGCCCGAGCGTCGTGCAGATCTGGCCGGAGCACTTCGACCTCGGGATCGACGTGGCCGCGGGCGAGACCCGCGCGAACCTCGGCGCGTCGCCCGGCGACGGCTACTGCCCGGACCCGTACGTGTACGTGGGCCCGTGGTCGGCCGACCGTCCGGGCGAGCCGGAGTTCTGGAACGCGCCCTTCGGCGCGTTCATCGCGTACGACGCGGTGGCCGGCGCGCCCGACCCCGTGGCGGCGGTGACCGAGTTCCTCCACCGCGGCCTGGACCTGCTCGCTCGGTGAGTCGCCTCGCGTGGACCCGGGGCGGGTTCCTGCACGATGTGGTCGCGCGGGGCGCCGCGCTCCACCCGGAGGCGCCCGCCCTCCTCGACGGTGACCGGCGGTTCTCCTTCGCGGAGCTGGCCGACCGGACCGCCCGCGCCGCCGCGGTGGTCGAGTCGTCGTCGCGCCCGGGCGCGCGCGTCGCGTTCGTGGGGGAGAACCACTGGTCGTGGGTCGACGCGTACTACGGGGTGCCGCGCGCCGGGCGCGTGCTCGTCTTCCTGAACCACCGGCTCGCCCCACTCGAGCTGGAGTCGGTGCTCGAGCGGTCGGGGGCGACGATGCTCGTCGGTTCGCGTGCGGAGCTCGACCGCATCGACCGCTCGTCGACCGCGGTGACGCGCGTGCTGGACCTCGACGACTGGGAGGCCGCGGTCGGGGGGGCCAGCCCGGCGGCCGGGAACGCGCTGGCACTCCCGCGCGCGGACACCGAGGCCGCGTGGATCATCTACACGTCGGGCACCACCGGGCGGTCGAAGGGCGCGGTCCTGACGCACCGCAGCATCCTCGCCGCGGTCCGTGCGACCGACGAGTGCCGGGTGATCGCGCCCGACGACGTCTACCTGCTCCCGTTCCCGCTCTGCCACATCGCGGGCTACAACGTGATCCACCACCACGCCCGCGGCGTGCCCCTCGTGCTGATGCCCCGCTTCGAGCCCGCCGGCTTCGTCGACGCCGTCGTCCGCCACCGGGTCACGAGCGCGTCGCTCGCGGCCACCATGCTCCACAGCCTCCTCGGGTACCTCGACGAGCACCCGGAGCGGCTCGCCGACCTCGCCACCCTGCGCCTCGTCGCGTACGGCGCGGCGCCGATGCCCACGCCGCTGCTCCAGCGCGGCCATGCGGTCCTCGCGATCGACTTCACCCAGGGCTACGGGATGACCGAGCTGTCGGGGAACGCCGTGTTCCTCGACGTCGAGGCCCACCGGCGGGGCCTCCGGGGCGACGACGTCCTGTTGCGCACGGCCGGCCGGCCCGCCCCGGGCGTCGAGGTGATGGTCGTCGACGACGAGGACCGGGCGCTGGGGCCGGGGGAGCCCGGCGAGATCGTGGTCCGGGCCGAGCAGGTGATGGACCGCTACTGGGAGGAGCCCGAGGCCACCGCGACCACGCTCGCCGGCGGCTGGCTGCACACGGGCGACGTGGGCCGGTTCGACACCGACGGCTTCCTCTCGGTGGTCGACCGCAAGAAGGACGTGATCGTCACCGGTGGCGAGAACGTCTCCTCGCTCGAGGTCGAGCAGGTGCTCCACGCGGTCGCCGGGGTCGGCGAGGTCGCCGTGGTGGGCGTTCCCGATCCGCGCTGGGGCGAGAACGTGTGTGCGGTGGTGGTGCCGGCGCCGGGTGCCCGGATCGATCCGGACGCGCTGGTGGCCGCGGCGCGCGAGCACCTCGCGGGGTTCAAGGTGCCGCGGCACGTCGTCGTGGCCGAGTCGTTGCCGAAGAACGCGACCGGCAAGGTGGTGAAGGCCGACATCCGCGCGTGGCTCGCCGAACGGCCCGACCTCGTGGGCGAGCGGCGGTAGCGTCGCAGTCGTGAGCGAGCCACCGGGCACTGCGGTCTCGGGCGAGGAGCGAGCGTGGCCCGAGCGGCCCGGTCCGCAGGGCCAGGAGCGGGAGTCATGAGTGAGGCCGTGATCGAGGTCGTGCCCGTCCCCGAGGAGCGCCGGTTCGAGATCCGGGTCGACGGCGTGCACGCCGGGCACGCGGAGTACGTGCGCAAGGGCGATCGCGTGATCTTCACGCACACCGAGATCGATCCCGCGTTCGAGGGTCGCGGCCTGGGCTCGAAGCTCGCGCGCGGCGCGCTCGATGCCGTGCGGGCCGAGGGTGCCCCGGTCGTGCCGCTGTGCCCGTTCATCGCCGGCTACGTGGAGAAGCACCCCGAGTACGACGACCTCATCGACCACGAGTGTCTGGAGTTCCTGGAGCGTCGGCCGGCGAAGTAGGTTCCGCAGCCGATGGCGACCGCCAACGCGCGTGACCTCCTGATCGGCAACATCTTCCGGGCCGGCGCTCGCGCCGTGCCCGACCGCGTGGCCGCGGCGCTGGGGACCCGGTCCCTGACCTTCGCCGCGCTCGACGCGTCCGCGAACGCGCACGCGGCCGCGTTGGCCGACCTCGGCGTGGGCTACGGCGACCGTGTGGTGCTGTGGAGCGCGACGTCGCTCGACGCCGTGCCGGTGTTCGCGGCGCTGGCCAAGCTCGGGGCGGTGTTCGCCCCCGCGAACGCGCTCCTCGGGGTGGACGAGGCCACCGAGATGGCGGGCCTGGCGCGGCCGGTGGCGCTCGTGGTGGACGACGGTCACGCCGAGCAGGGTGCCGTGATCGCCCGGCGGCTCGGATGCCCGCTTGCGGTGCTCGGCCGGATCGCCGACGCCACGGCCCGCGACGCGCCGGACCCCGACCCGGCCGACCTGCGCGAAGCCGATCCCCACGTCCTGTTCTTCACGAGCGGCACCACCGGCCGCTCCAAGGGCGTGGTGCTCTCCCACCGGGTCAACTACCTCCGCTCGCACCCCGGTTCGCAGCTCGAGCCCAAGGGCCCGACCGTCTGCATGTACCCGCTGTTCCACATGGGCGCGTGGACGATGGCCCTCGCGGCGTGGCAGCAGCAGACGACCGCGGTCTTCGTGGAGCAGGCCGACCCCGCGCTGCTGTGCGCGGAGATCGCCCGCTGGAACGCCGAGCGCTTCAACGCGATCCCCGCGGTGTGGCGGCGCATCTTCGAGCACGTGGCCGACCATCCCGAGGTGGCCGCCGGGCTCCAGTCGCTGCACATCGTCGACTCGGGCACGTCGGCGACCCCGCCCGACCTTCTCCTCGGCATCCGGGACCTCGTCCCGCACGCGACCCGCCGCGTCTTCTACGGGTCGACCGAGGCCGGCGCGGTGTGCCTGCTCCGCCACGAGGACATGGAGGCCCGGCCGGGATCGTGCGGCACGCCCCAGCACTCGGTGGAGGTGCGGTGCGACCCCGCCTCCGGCGAGATGCAGGTGCGCGGGCCGCTCCTGTTCGACGGCTACTACGAGAACCCCGAGGCCACCGCCGAGGTCACCACCGCGGACGGCTGGTTCCGCACCGGCGACGTCGCCGCGCTGGACGACGACGGCTTCTACTCGATCGTCGGCCGGGTCAAGGACGTGATCCGCACCGGGGGCGAGACCGTGTCACCGGTCGAGGTGGAGCTCGCGATCGCCGATCACCCCGCGCTCGACGACGTCGCGGTGGTGGGCATCCCCGACCCCCAGTGGGGCGAGACGGTGTGTGCGGCGATCGTGTTGCGCGCCGGCGTCGACCGGGCCGACGCGCCCGACGTCGACGCGCTGCGCGAGCACACCGCGGACCGGCTCGCGAAGTTCAAGCAGGCGCGTCGCGTGGTCGTCGTCGACGCGATCCCGCGCACCCCCGCGACCCGTCAGGTGCAGCGCATGCTGCTGATCGAGCAGATCACGAGCCGGGGACGCCCAGGATCCTGAGCGTCTCGGCCGGGGTGGCGGGCTCGCGCCCGGCCTCGGCCGCGAGGTCGACGACCCGCTGCACGAGCTCGGCGTTGGTGAGCCGGGCGCCGTCGGCCTCCACCGGGTTGTCGCCGAGACCGGTGCGCACGTGGGCACCGCGCGCGACGGCGAGGCGGGCCATGTCCCAGTGCGACGGCCCGTAGGTGTACGCCATGTACGTGTAGGGGATGTCGTCGGGCACCACGTCCAGGTACGCGTCGACCGCGGCCTCGGAGGGCGGCAGGCCCCACAGCGAGTCGTCGGCCAGGTTGAGCTTGAACAGCACGGTTCCGGTCATCCAGCCCATGCGGTGCGCGGCCACCGTGATGCGGACGTGCCCGGGCTCGCGCACGACCACGCTGTACTGGATGCCCTTCTTCGCGCACAGCTCGAGGAAGTACGCGAAGTGCTCGTGGGAGACGCCGAAGCTGTGATCGCCCCGCATCTGGTTCGCCGCGGGATCGAAGAAGCTGAAGTTGGTCGCACCCGGGTCGATCGTGGCCGAGCGCAGGCGCACCGCCGGGTCGTCGGCCAGGGTGGCCAGGAACGCGAACCGCTGGGCCGCCGAGGGGCCGTCGGTGTAGGTCGGGTAGACGAGGAGGTCGGGGCGCTCGTCGTTGATCAGGCGGATGGCCTCGGCGTAGGTCTCGGTGCCCGGGCTCAGCAGCGCGCCCGTCTTCGGGTCGCGGGCGTGGAAGTGGACGATCGACGCCCCGGCCGCGGCCACGCGGAGCGCGTCGGCGGCGCATTCCTCGGCCGACACGGGCACGTTGGGGTTGTCGGCCTTCGACGACTGCTCGTTGATCGCCGCCTCGATGATGAGCTTGTCTGCGGGAATGAACATGCCGTGACCCTACGCTGGCCGGGTGCCTGCGCGCCGGGGAGGGACGCCCCGAGGAACCTTCCGGGTCGGGTGCTCCGGCTACGAGTACGACGACTGGGCGGGGAGCTTCTACCCGGACGGCCTGGCCCGGCGTGACCGCCTGGCGCACTACGCCTCGCGCTTCGACACCCTCGAGCTCAATGCAACCTTCTACCGGCTGCCCACGGTGGCCACGGCCGAGCGGTGGCGCGCCCGGGTGCCGGCCGACTTCTGCTTCGCGGTGAAGTGCAGCGGGTTCGGCACCCACCGCAAGCACCTCCGCGACCCGGAGGTGTGGTTCCCGGGCTTCGTCGAGCGGATCCGGAACCTCGGCCCCGCGCTCGGCCCCGTGCTCGTGCAGCTCCCGCCCAACTGGCACGCCGACCCCGGCCGGCTCCACGCGTTCCTCGCCGTCGCACCCGAGGACCTGCGCGTCGCGATCGAGGTGCGGGACCCGACCTGGTTCGTCGACGAGGTCTACGCCGTGCTCGCCGACCACGACGCGGCCCTGGTCCAGCACGACCTGCTGCCCGACCACCCCCGCGTCTCCACGGCGTCGTGGGGCTACCTCCGCTTCCACGGACCCGACCGCCGCCACCCGTACGTGGGCTCGTATCCCGGCCAGGCCCTCGCCGCCGCCGCCCGCCGGATCGACGTCCTGCTGCGCGGCGGGCGCGACGTCTACGCCTACTTCAACAACGACACCGGGGGCGCCGCCCCGGTCGACGCCGAGCGGCTCCGGCGCTTCGTGGCCGGTCGCGAGGACGGCCGCCGGTAGCGATCGGCGCCGGGTCCGATCAGTACGAGCGGGGGAGGCCGAGCAGCTGCTCGCCGATGCGGTTGCGCACCATCTCGTTGGTCAGCGGCGAGAAGGACCACAGCCGCACGTCCCGGAAGTAGCGCTGCATGGCGACGGAGCGGGTGTAGCCGAGGCCGCCGAGCACCTGCATCCCGCGCAGGGCGATCTCCTGCGCGGCCTCGCTCGCGGCCAGCTTGGCCATCGACGCGAGGACGTCGGCGCGTCCGCCCGCGGCTTCGACCGCGGCGGCGCGGATCATGAGGCTGCGGGCCGACTCGAGAGCGACGGCGCCGTCGACGAGCCAGTGCTGCGGGGTCTGGAACGCCCCGATCGGCTTGCCGAACACCTCGCGCTCCTTGGCGTACGCGACGGCGAGGTCGAGAGCGCCGCGTCCCGCGCCGAGACACGCCGCGGCCGCGTTCAGGCCCTCCCGGTTGATGGTCGCGAAGACATGGCGCATGCCGCGGTCGACGTCGCCCAGCATCGCGTCGGCGTGCAC
>JBAZYX010000049.1:0-27224 GCA_041659105.1 Acidimicrobiia bacterium | reverse complement strand
GATCTCGGCGGCCCGGGCGCAGTCGTCGGTCATCTGGGCCACCAGGGCCTCGATCGAGTCGAAGCGCTCCTCGCCCCGGAGCCGCTCCACGAAGCGGACCCGGGCGGGCTGGCCGTAGAGGTCGCCGTCGAAGTCGAGGAGGTGGACCTCGAGCAGCGACTTCTCCTGGTGCTCGTAGAAGGTGGGCCGGCGCCCGAGCGAGATCGCCGAGGGCCGCTCCACGCCGTCGGGGCCGAGATAGGTGCCGGCGTAGATCCCGTCGGCCGGCAGGCAGATCCGCGCCGGCACGGCCACGTTGGCGGTCGGGAATCCCAGCTCACGACCCCGGCGGTCGCCGGTCTCGACCACCCCGCGCACCTCGTGGGGCCGGGGCGGCTTGGCGTAGAGGGCGGCGGCCTCGCGCACCTTGCCCTCGCCGAGGAGGCGGCGGATCTCGGTGGACGAGTACGGCAGGCCGCTGGCCTGGCCCTCGACCGGCACCAGCCCGAGGCCGAGGACCTCGAAGCCCAGCTCGGCGCCCATCTGCTCGAGCAGGCGGACGTTGCCGTGGCGGTGGTACCCGAAGTGGAAGTCGGCGCCCACGACCACCAGCCGGGCACCGAGGCGGTCGACGAGGACGTCGCGCACGAAGTCCTCGGCCGGCTCGTGGCTGCGGGCCTCGTCGAAGGCGAGGATGCAGGTGCGGTCGAGGTAGCCGGTGGCCGCCAGCAGCTCGACCTTCTGCTCGGGTGAGGTGAGCTGCTTGGGCGCCGACTCGGGGCGCACCACCTCGGCCGGGTGGCGATCGAAGGTGAGGCAGACGGCTTCGTGGCCGCGGGCCGTGGCGATCTCGCGCACCAGCCGGAGCACCGCCTGGTGACCCAGGTGCACGCCGTCGTACGCGCCGATCGTGACCACCGCGCCCTCGGGACGGGCGACGAACTCGTCGATCGGGGTGACCTCCATCGCCGTCATTCTGGTCGCCCGGGATCCTCAGGTCCCGCCGACGACCACGACCGCGGGGCGCAGCAGCGACCCCCGGAGCTCATAGACCGCGAGCAGCGCGCCCTCGGGGTCGAGCACCGCGAACGGCCCGTCGCCCGCCGCGGCGTCCGCGAGCTCGCCGGGGAGCGGCCCGCCGTGGCCCACGGTGGCCGCGGCCTCGGCGTCCACCACGAGTGCGGTGAGGCCGCGCATCGCGTCCGCGGGGCTGCGCAGCGCGGCCGCGGGGTCGGCCTCGACCGCGTCGAGCGCAACGGCGTCGGCCTCGCCGAACCCGCCGACCCGCAGTCGCCGCAGCGACCCGAGGTGGGCCGGGCCGCCGAGCGCGGCGCCGAGGTCGGCCGCGAGGCTCCGGATGTAGGTGCCGCTGCCGCACTCGACGTGGATCGTGGCGACGGGGTGGTCACCCGGGACGAAGTCCTCCACGGCGATGTGCTCGATGTGCACCGGGCGGGGCGCACGCTCGACCTCCTGCCCCGCGCGGGCGAGGTCGTGGAGCCGCTTGCCCCCCACCTTGATCGCGGAGACCATCGGCGGCACCTGCTCGATGTCGCCGAGGAACGCGCGCGTCGCCCGCTCGACGTCGTCGCGCGTGACCGGCATCGCTCGTTCGTCGACCACCTCGCCGGCGGCATCGAGCGTGGTGGTGGCGACGCCGAACACCACGGTGCCGCGGTACTCCTTGGTCGTCTCCTGGAGGTAGCGCAGCAGCCTCGTCACGCGGCCGAGCCCGACGAGGAGCACCCCCGTCGCGTCGGGATCGAGGGTCCCCGCGTGGCCGACGCGCTTCTGCCCGTAGATGCGGCGCACCCGCGCGACGACGTCGTGGGACGTCCAGGCGGCCGGCTTGTCGACGACCACCAACCCAGAGTGCATCGCGGCGGAGAGCGGTCGGTGCGACGCGTCAGAGCGCGCGGGTGATGCGCTCGATGACGGTGGGAACGTCGAGCTCGGAGGTGAAGCCGGCCGCGAACCGGTGGCCGCCGCCGCCGTTGGCCTCGGCGACGCGGCACACGTCGACCGCGCCGAGCGAGCGGAGGCTGACCCGGACCGAGCCGTCCTCCTCCTCCTTCAGCACGCAGGTGACCTCGGCCTCCTCGGTGCGGCGGAGGATGTCGATGAGGCCCTCGACCTCGTCGATCGACACGCCGTGGCGCCGGAGCATGTCCTGGGTGACCACGGTCCACACGAACCGCTGCTCGGTCACGAGCTCGGCGCGGGCCAGCGCCTCGCCGAGGAGCTGGAGGTACGCGAAGCGGTGCTCCTCGAACAGCGCACGCGACAGCGCGGGCACGGGCACGTCGAACTCGGTGAGCCGGCGCGCGAGGTCGAACACCGCGGGCGTGGTGGTCTCGTACTGGAAGCGCCCGGTGTCGCAGATGAGCGCGGCGTAGAGGCAGACGGCAGCGTCGCGCGTGAGCGGCAGGCCGAGCTCGTCGACGAGCGCCTGCACGACGACCCCGCTCGCCGCGGCCGTGGGCTCGACGACGTTGATCGAGCCGAAGCACTGGTTCGACACGTGGTGGTCGATGACGATGAGCTGGCCTGCGCCCTTGGCCGCGGGCTCGAGGTCGCCCAGGCGGGCGAGCGAGCCGCAGTCGAACGTGATCATCACGTCGGGCTCGCTCGGGAACTCCGACGGCGGGATGAGCAGATCGAGGCCGGGAAGGTCGCGGTAGTGCGGCGCCACCCGGAACGGCGAAGGGAAGGACGCGACGACGTCGTAGCCGGCCGCGCGCAAGACGTGCAGGAGGGCGAGCATCGAGCCGAGCGCGTCGCCGTCGGGGTTCATGTGACAGGCGAGCGCGATCTGCCGGGCCCCGCGCACGGCTTGCGCCGCCTCGGTGATCAGCGCGTCGGTGGGTGCGGGATCGCTGTGCATGGACTCAATCGTCTCCATCGGGCCCGGGAGTCTCGGCATGGATCGACCGCAGGATCTCCTCGACCCGCTGACCCTCTTCGATGGCCGGATCCAGACGGAAGTCCAGATCGGGCAGGTACTTCAACCGCACCTCGCGCCCCAGCACACCCCGGAGGTGCGGGGTGGCCTTGCGGAGCGCCTTCTCGGTCTCGTCGTCGTGCCGACCGAGCGCGGCATAGTAAACCTTCGCGTTCCGGAGGTCACGGGCGACGTCGACGCCGGTGATCGTCACCATCGAGAGGCGCGGGTCGCTCATGCGCTCGAGCTCCGTGGCGAGCGATTCGCGCACCACCTCGTTGATCCGGGCCGTGCGCGGGTAGCGCCGGGCCGATCCCTCTCGCCGGGTCATGTCCTCACCCTCATGACTCCCGCTCGCTCATGGCGCCAGGGTCCCTTCGTTGTCGAGGTGCACGACCTCCACGTCGAGCACCTCCACGTCGGCGGCGGCGAGCACGAACCGCTCCACGGTGTCGATCATCTCCCGGAGGTGGCCGTCGCTCGCGGCGACGAGCGCCAGCGCGATCTCGGCCCGCTGCCACTGGTCCTGGTACCCGGTTTCGGCGACCGAGCAGTGGAACCGGTGCCGGAGCCCGTCGACGATCGGGCGGATCGCCGCCCGCTTGGCCTTGAGCGACCGGCTCTGCGGGACGTGGAGGTCGAATCGGAGGGCGGCCGCGTGCACAGGGCCATTGTGCCGCCCGCGTCCAGCATCCTCACTTCGGGAGGGCCGGCTCCCCCTCGGCCGGGGCCGGCACGCTGAAGCCGTAGAGCCGGGCCGCGTTGTCGCACACGATCGCCCGGGCCTCGGCGGGGTCGACCCCGGCGAGGATCTCGGCGACGATCTCCCGGGAGCGCGGGAACGTCGACTCGGTGTGGGGGTAGTCGGAGCCCCACATGAGCGTCTCCACCCCGATGACGTCGCGCAGCCGCACCCCGTTGCCGTCCTCCTGGAAGCTGGCGAAGCAGTTGCGGTGCCAGAAGTCGGACGGCCGCGCCCCCGACTCGCGGTACTTGTACCAGTCGCCCCGCCGGGGCCGGTCGGTGTACGTGTAGTCCATCTGGTCGAGGAAGAACGGGATCCACGCGAGCTCGTGCTCCACCGTGCCGACGCGCAGCCGGGGGAAGCGCTCGAAGACGCCGGTGAGGATCAGGTCGGCGAGCGCCTGGCGGACTTGGTAGTCCTTGTTCACGAACACCGACGGCGGCACCGACTTCACGTCGAGGGTGAACGCGCCGTCCCCCGCGCGAGGATCGCCGCGGTCGGTCGCCGTGTGCAGGCTGATCGGCAGGTCGAGGTCCTGCGCGGCCGCCCACAGCGGGTCGTACGCCGGCGAGTGGAACGGCGCCCACGCCGGTGGCTTCACCGTCACCAGCACCCCCGCGAGCCCGAGCGCGCGCACGCGTTCGAGCTCCCGCACCGCGTCGTCGACGTCGTCGACGTTCACCATCGCGACGCCCTTGAGGCGCGCGGGGTGCTCCGAGCAGAACTCGGCCACCCAGTCGTTGTACCCGCGCATCGCCGCGGTGACGACCTCGGTGTTCGGCACCGAGAACAGCACCAGCCCCTGGCTCGGGTAGATCACCGAGCCCCAGATCCCATCCTGGGCGTTCTCGGCGACGTACGCGGTGGGGTCGTACGCAGCGGGGCGCACCTGGTCGAAGGTCGACGACGTCACCAGCTTGTCGGGATCGCCTTCGAAGCGCGCACCGGTCTGGATCCCGAGGTGGGACATCGTCTTGCGGTTGTCGACGTACCACCACTCCCCGTCGGCCTCGGCCACGACGCGGGGCGCGCGGTCGGCCAGATGGCTCGGCACGCGGCCGGTCCACAGGTCGGGCGGCTCCACGATGTGGCTGTCGGACGAGATCATGAAGTACGAGATCGAAGTTGTGGTATCGGTCTTGGTGACGGTCACGCGTGCACCTCCGCACTCGGGAGCGAGTTGTCCAGGATCCGTCCGGGGAGGCGGTCCAGCGCGTCGGTGACCCGGCGCGCGTCGGCCACGGTGGGGACGCCGTTCACCAGCACGTGGGTGATGCCCTCGGGCCGGTCGCACACGAGGCGGTCGCCGCCGCCCGGCAGGTCGTGCACCCGCCGAGTGGGGCCGGGGTCGAGCCGGTCCCAGTCGAGCACCACGAGGTCGGCCCACGCACCCGGGACCACCGTGCCGCGGTCGCGGAGCCCGAGCATGGCCGCGGGCTCGCCGGTCAGGCGGTGCACGCCGGCCTCGAGCGGGAGCACGTGACGGTCCCGGACCCAGTGCGCGAGGAAGTCGGTCGGCAGGGCGGCGTCGCAGATCTGCGAGACGTGCGCCCCCGCGTCCGACAGGCCGATCACGCAACCCGGCGTGGTGAGGAGCATGCGGACGCCCGCTTCGTCGTCGTTCGCGAAGGTCACCGAGAAGCGCGCGCTCGGGTCCGCGATCGCGAGGTCGAGCACGACGTCGAACGGGTGATGACGCCGGTCGGCGGCGATCTCCGCGACCGTGCGGCCGACGAGGCGCGCGTCGATCGCGCACTCGGCCACGGCGAAGTTGTCCCACCGCGGGTCGACGTACCGGCCGGAGTCGAGCTCGTCGCGGGCGTGGGTGCGCCACGTGTCGTCGGCATAGACCGTGGCGCGCGCGTCGGGCGGCGCGGCCTTGACCCGCCCGAACGCGGGGACCATGTAGAAGGGCGACGGCTCCTGCATCGAGATGCGGAACGTCACCGGCCGGCACGTGACCTGGGGGTGCACGTCGGCGCCCGCCCGGAGGTGCTCGAGGTGGAACGCGACCTTGTCGCCGTACCAGGCCCGCGCCTGCGTCTCCCGGGGATAGGTGATGATCGCCGACCACGTGATCGGACGGCCGAGGCGGGGTTGGAACTCGTACAGCCAGTGGAACCGCTCCCCCGGCGCGCAGTGCACGATGCCGCGACCGGCGTCGCGCGTCGCGAGCATCAGCGCCTCGACCTCGTGGTGCGACGCGGCCATCGACGGCACCGGCCGGCCGCCGTCGCCGCGGTGGAAGCCCGAGCGGTCGGTGGAGAACCCGAGCGCGCCGCCGTCGAGGGCCGCGGCCACCACGCCGCGCATCGTCGCGATCTCGTCGTCGGTCGCCTCGCGCTCGTACGCGTCGTCCCCGAGGGTGGCGAGTCGAACCGCGGTGTGGCCGACGTACCCGCCGAAGTTCACCCCGGTCCCCCGCGCGGCGACCCGCGCGAGATACTCCGGGTGCGACTCGAACGACCACTCGATCCCGGCCCGCAGCGTCGCCACGCGCATGTCCTCGACCCCGTCGAGCGTGCGCAACAACGACGCCCGCTGGTCGGGCGGGCACGGCGCGATGGAGTACCCACAGTTCCCCGCGACCACCGCGGTGACCCCCTGGGCTGACGACGGCGTGAGGTCGGGGTCCCACAGCACCTGCGGGTCGTAGTGGGTGTGGAGGTCGACGAACCCGGGCGTGACGAGATGGCCGGTCGCGTCGACCTCGCGCCGCGCGCGGACCGTCGCCGCGATCTCGACCACCCGCCCGTCGGCGATGCAGACGTCGGCCCGGAACGCGGGCGCTCCGGTCCCGTCGACGACGGTGCCACCGCGGATCGCAAGATCGAGGCTCACCGCATGACGTTAACCAGGCGGCGTCAGTTGCGCCCGCCGCCGCTCAGGAGGTCGCCGAGGAGGCCGAGGTCGAGCTGGTCGTTGCGGCTGAGCGCCTCGAGGAGGCGGCGGGCGTTGAAGTCGCCGACCTCCATGTCGCCGCTCGCGGTCATCTCGACCGCGTCGGACAGCGTCTTCGGACCGGAGTCCGACTCGGGCGCGGTGGTGCGGCCGAGGAAGAACGCCCCGACCACGAACACCGCGGCCACCACGCCGACGAGCACCCACACCGGCACCTGCACCGTCTTCTTGGCCTTCGGGGGGGCGGCGGCTTCGGAGGCGGCCGGGGCGACGGCAGCCTCGGAGGTGGCCGGGCCCGGGGCCGCATCCGGCGTGGGCTCGGCGCCCGTCTCGGGAGTGGGGCTGTCGGTCACGGGTTCCTCCTGGATCGGGTCCCGCCGCCGGCGGGCACACCCCACGAACGCCGGGGAGCGGCCCCCGGTTCCCCGGGGATCAGTTGACGCTCGGGTCGGCCGGGCAGTGCGCGTACTGGGCGAGCGCGCCCGGCTGACGGCGCAGCACCGCCTGCCAGAGGTCCTCGGGGTCCGGCGACCAGAGGTCGGCGGGCTCGCGATCGACGACGAACCAGGACCCGGTGGCGAGCTCGTCCTCGAGCTGGTCGGGTCCCCATCCCGCGTAGCCGACGAAGCACCGCACTCCGCGGACGAATCCCTCCACCACACCGACCGGGTCCCCGAGGTCGACCGTGCCCACGCCGGGCCACAGCTCGCGCACCCCGGGCAGGTCGACGGGGTCGACCGTGCCGAGCAGTGCGAGACCGATCATCCCGTCGGTCTGGACCGGACCGCCCATCTGCACCACCCCGGGCGCGACGGCGAGGTCCCCCCACGCGGGCAGCACCTCTGACAGCTGCGTGTCGGTGGGCCGGTTGAGCACCACCCCGAGCGCGCCGTCCTCGGAGTGCTCGAGCACCAGCACCACGGTGCGCACGAAGTTGGGATCGACGAGCGGCGGCGTCGCCACCAGCAAGCGCCCGCGCGTCGAGTCGTCCACGCGACGATCCTGGCCTGCCCCGCCGCGCCGGACCCGCTCAGGTCGCGTCGAGCGAGAGCATCCGGATCGCGTTGCCCCGCACGATCTTGTAGATCGTCTCGTCGTCGAGCTCCGCGAACATCTTCTCGGCGACCTCCTTCGTGTGCGGCCACGTGGAGTCGGTGTGCGGATAGTCGGTCTCGAAGGTGACGTTGTCGACGCCCACCTCGTCGAGCGACTTCAGTCCGTGCCGGTCGCGGAAGAAGCAGCAGAAGATGTGGTCGTAGTAGTAGGTCGACGGCGGCTCGGGGATGCGGTCGCGCACGCCGCCCCAGGCACGGTGCTCCTCCCACACGTCGTCGGCCCGCTCGAGGATGTAGGGCACCCAGCCCATCTGGCCCTCGGAGTACGCGAGCTTCAGGTCGGGGAAGTCGACGAGCACACCCGAGAAGAGGAAGTCGCTCATCGAGGACATCGCGTTGCCGAACGACAGCGTGGCCTGCACCGCGGCGGGCGCGTCGGCCGACGTGGACGGCATCTTCGACGACGAGCCGATGTGCATGCTCACGACGGTGTCGGTCTCCTCGCACGCGTCGAAGAACGGGTGCCAGGAGCCCGAGTGGATGCTCGGCAGGCCGAGGTGGGGCGGGATCTCGCTGAAGCACACCGCGTGCACGCCCCGCTCGGCGTTGCGCCGCACCTCGGCTGCGGCGAGGTCGGCGTCCCACAGGGGGATGATGATCAGCGGGATGAGCCGGCCGTCGCTGTCGGCGCACCACTCCTCGACCATCCAGTCGTTGTAGGCCTGCACGCACGCGAGCCCGAGGCCCGCGGGGTCGGGACCCTCGAGGAACGTCTGTCCGCAGAAGCGCGGGAAGGTCGGGAAGCAGAGGGAGGACTCGACCCAGTTCATCTCCATGTCCTCGATGCGCGCCTTCGGGTCGTAGCAGCCCGGTCGCATCTCGGCGTAGGTGATGGGCGACAGCGTCATGTCGTCGCGCTCGAAGCCCACCGCGGCGACGTGGCGCTTGTGGGGGGCGACGAGGTCGCCGTAGACCCAGCAATCGGCCTGGGGACCGTTGTCGTCGAAGACGATCTTGTACGACGTGCCTCCGGTGAACGCCATCTCCCCGAGCCCGCGCCGCACGACCTTCGGCCCCTGGTCGCGGTACTTCGCGGGAAGCCACTTCTCCCAGACGTGGGGGGGCTCCACCACGTGGTCGTCGACGCTGACGATCTTCGGGATCGTGGGCGGGACGTGTGACGGGGTGCTCGGGGTGTCGCTCACGGGTGCTCCTGGGGTACGGGCCTGTGGGGTGGGCAGGAGGGATCTGACGGGTCGTCAGATCCTAGGCGCGGTCGGTGATCTACCGTTCCACGATGGCCTCCGATCTCGTGATCCGCAACGGCACCGTGGTGGACGGGACCGGGGCCCCGCCGGTGGTCGCCGACGTGGCGATCACCGGCGACCGCGTGGCGGCCGTCGGGACGGTCGACGAGCGGGGCCGGCGCGAGATCGACGCGGACGGGCGGCTGGTGACCCCCGGCTTCGTCGACGTCCACACGCACCTCGACGCGCAGCTCGCGTGGGACCCGATCGCGAGCTCGTCGTGCTGGCACGGCGTCACCTCGATCGTGGTCGGCAACTGCGGCGTGACGTTCGCTCCGGTGCGCCCCGCCGACCACGGCTACCTCGCCGCGATGATGGAGTCGGTCGAGGACATCCCCCGCGCCAGCATCCTCGACGGCCTCCCGTGGGACTGGGAGGGCTACCCGGGCTACCTCGACTGGCTCGAGCGCACGCCGAAGGGGGTGCACGTCGGCGGCATGGTGGGCCACTCCGCGGTCCGCTACTACGTGATGGGCGACCGTGCCCTCGACGAGGACGTCGTGCCGACCGCCGACGAGGTCGACGCCATGGCCGCGCTCGTGGCCGACGCGGCCGCGGCGGGGGCGCTCGGCTTCTCCAGCTCCCGCACGCTGCGCCACCGGGTGCCCGACGGCCGTTTCGTGCCCGGTACCTGGGCCGGGGCCGACGAGCTCCTCACGCTCGCGCGTGCGGCCGGTCCCGGTGCGGTGGTGGAGTGCGCGCCGCGCTTCGACGGTGACGGACCGTCCGAACCGCGCGTCGACGCCGAGCTCGCGTGGATGGAGTCGGTGAGCATCGGCGCCGGGTGCACCGTCACGTTCAACGTCACCCAGACGCGCGAGCAGGGCGAGCACTACCGGCACGCACTCGCCGTCGCGCGCGACGCGAACGCGCGAGGCGCGCGCATCCGGCCGCAGACGTCGCCACGGTTCATCGGGCTGCTGACCGGCCTCGCGCACCGCACGCCGTTCGACGCCCATCCCGCGTGGCAGGATCTCCAGGCCCTCCCCGCGTCCGAGCGGCTCGCCGCCCTCCGCGACCCCGCGCGCCGCGCGCGACTCGTCGACGAGGCCCGCGACGACCGCGCCGGGCTCGACGTGTTCTTCGTGCTCAACGAGCCCGACGGCACCGCGCGCTACGACTGCGACCCCGCCCGCTCGCTCGTGGCCGTCGCCGACGCGCGTGGCATCACCCCCGTCGAGGCGTTCGTCGACCTCACCCTCGAGACCGACGGGGCGCTCCTGCTCTCGTGGCCGCTGCTCAACCAAGAGACCGACGCCATCGGCGAGATGCTGCGCGACCCGGTCGTGCTTCTCGGCCTGGCCGACGCGGGGGCCCACGTCGGGCAGACCATGGACGCGAGCGCCCCGACCTCGCTGCTCACCTACTGGGTGCGCGAGCGAGGCCTCATGCCCGTCGCGGAGGCGGTGCGCCGGCTCACGTCCGACACCGCAGGAGCGTTCGGCATCGACCGCGGCGTCCTCGCTCCGGGCGCGGTCGCCGACGTCAACGTGATCGACTTCGACGCGCTGGACCTCGCGGTCCCCGAGTACGTGCACGACTTCCCCCACGGCGCGGGCCGCTTCGCCCAACGCGCGCGCGGGTACGACTACACGGTCGTCGCCGGGCAGGTGTTCATGGACCACGGCGAGCACACCGGCGCGCTCCCCGGCACCGTGCTGCGCGCCCGCCGGTAGCATCCGGCTCCATGGGTCGCTCCGCTCGCTGAAGGCATCGGGGAGCCGACACCACACGACCCTCGCGAACCCGACGCTCGCTACGCTCCACAACCGGTGGACGCCCTCGCCTTCTACGGCCTCGAGCACGACGGTGACGGGCCGGTCTGGCGCCTGCCGGTCGTGCGCCGGCTGTGCTCGGGGCTCGGCGCCCTGTTCGGGGGCTGCGGGCTCGGCGCGGCGATCGCCGCGCTCGAGCACGTGTCCGGTCGTCCGGTCGTGTGGGCCACCGCGCAGTTCCTGGAGTTCGCGCGGCCGGGCTCGACGGTCGAGCTCGAGGTCACCGAGGTGATCCGGGGCCACGGCACCAGCCAGGGCCGCGTGCTCGCCCGCGTCGACGGCCAGGAGATCTTCACCGTGCTCGCCGCCATGGGACGCCGGTCGCTGTCGTGGTCGGGCGAGTGGGCGCAGCGCCCCGAAGTCCCGCCGCCGGACGACTGCCCGGCTCGCCCGCTGCGGCCCGAGCACGCCGGCACGATCGCCGAGCAGCTCGACGTGCGGGCCGCGAACCTCCGTCCGCTCGAGGACCTCGACGCCACCCCCGGTGACGGCCGCTCCGCAGTGTGGGTGCGCAACCCGTGGGGCACCGACGCGCAGGCCGCCGCGCTCGCGATCGTCGGCGACTACGTGCCGATGGGCATCGGCCAGGCCAGCGGGCGACGCAGCGAGTCGAGCAGCCTCGACAACACCCTGCGCATGGTGAAGGTGCACCCGACCGAGTGGATCCTCGCCGACATCCGCGTCCACGCGGTCGCCGAAGGGTTCGGCCACGGGCTCGTGCACCTGTGGGCCGAGGACGGCAGCCTCATCGCCACCGCGAGCCAGTCGACCATCGTCCGCGAGCCCCGGCCCCCGAAGCAGGATTGAGCCCATGACCGTTCCCCGCCGCTACGGCATCACCGTCCCCTTCGGCACCGTTCCCCTGCACGAGCACAAGGACTGGTACGAGGAGACCGCCGCGCTGGGCTACACCGACCTCTGGTCGGCGGAGGCCGGCGGCCACGACGGGCTCGTCCCGCTCACCCTCGCCGCCGCGTGGACGCCCACGCTGCGCCTCGGCACCGCGATCCTCCCGGTGTTCACCCGGGGGGCGGCGACGCTCGCCGGCGCCGTCGCGTCGATGTGCCAGGCCGCGCCGGGGCGCTTCGCCATCGGCATCGGCTCGTCGTCGCCCACGATCGTGCAGAGCTGGAACGCGGTGCCGTTCGAGAAGCCGTACGCGCGCGTGCGCGACACGATCCGCTTCCTGCGCGCCGCGTTGAGCGGCGAGAAGGTCACCGCCGACTACGAGACGTTCTCGGTGCAGGGCTTCCGGCTCGACGTCGCGATCCCGGAGATGCCGCCGATCCTGGTGGGCGCGCTGCGCCCGGGCATGCTCCGCCTGGCCGGGCGCGAGGGCGACGGCGCGATCACCAACTGGTGCTCCCCCGCCGACGTGGCGAAGATCGCGCAGGAGGTCGGTCCCGACCGCGAGCTCGTGTGCCGGATGATGGTGTTCCCCACCACCGACTTCGACCTCGTCCGCACGGTCGGCCGGCGCATGGTCGCGGCCTACCTGACGGTCCCCGCGTACGCGGCGTTCCAGGAGTGGCTCGGCCGGGGTGAGGCCATCCGCGTGATGAACGAGCGCTGGCAGGCGGGCGACCGGGCCGGCGCGCTCGAGCAGATCCCCGACACCCTGCTCGACGAGCTGATCGTGCACGGCACCCCCGAGGAGTGCGCGCGCCGGGTCGAGGAGTACGCGGCGGCCGGGATCACCACCACTGCCCCGGCGGTCTTCGCCCAGGGCGACGAGCTCAGGACGATGCTGCAGGCCCTCGCGCCGCGGGAGCGCCGTAGCGCACGGTCCGCAGCCGCACCAGGTGGACCCACGTGAGGACGCGGATGGTCCACCACGCGTGATCGAACGGCCACGCCCGCCGCGAGAAGCGCGCCGAGGTGGGCATGTCGTGGTGGTTGTTGTGCAGCCCCTCGCCCCAGGTGAAGAGGGCGAGCAGCCAGCCGTTGGTGGCGGAGTTGGGGTGGGGGCGGCGGCCGAACGTGTGCCCGACCGCGTTCACCGCGCCGCTGAGCCCGAGGTACGAGACCATGTGCACGACCGCGGCGAGGAAGCCGAGGGCGATCCCCCACGGGCCGAACGGGATCGTGAACAGCACGCAGAGCAGCGTGACGCCCACGCCGAGGCCGAACCACGCGTGGTCGAACATCCAGCGGTCGAACCGGTCGGGCGGGAGGTCGCGCGAGTACTTGTCGACGGTCACGCCGTCGCGCGCGACCCGCCGGTACATCGCGGCGTTGGTCAGCTGGACACGCCAGAACCCGACCTGCGCGGGGCTGTGCGGGTCCTCGGGCGTGTCGGTCGCCGCGTGGTGGCGGCGGTGGACCGCCGCCCACTCCCGGGGCCGCATGCCGGTGGTGATCCACAGGAGGGACCGGCACCCGAACGCGAACACCGGATGGACCGCGAGGGCCCGGTGGGTGATCCCGCGGTGCAGGTACACGGTGGTGGCGAACATCGCGATCTGGGTGACCACGAGGCCGACGACGACGGCGAGGAGAATCGGGAGGACCACTCAGCGACCGTAGCCGTCACCGGCGGAACGCACGCCGCGCGCCCGGGCGGGCGCCCAAGGGCCGGAAGACCCCTGGTTCTGGCGTCACTCGTACCGCTGACAGCGGCACGAGTGACGCAAAAACGGGTGGGGGCGGTCACGATGCCCGGCGCAGGCCCCCACGGCCGTCCGCGGCGGGGCCGGTGGTCACGGACATCCGCGCGAGCTCGAGATCGATCGCCACCGCCTCCACGAGCGCGAGCGCGGCGCCGAGGTAGGCGTCCGACCGGACCGGCGCCCGGCGCCCGGGGCGGACCAGCAGCTCGCACGCGTCCGCGGACCATCGCTCGATCTCGAGCGTGACCTTCGCCGGCACGCGCCAGCGGGAGAACCGGAGCCGGGCCGCATGGACCCGGCGTGGCCCCATCGTCGCGACCGCACCGGTCGCTCCGGGCGCGGTCACCTCCAGCGACGCGTTCGCGACCGCGAACTGCGGATCGCGCGCGACCCGCTGCTCGAGGGACGCGGCGATCTCGGCCGCACTTCCTTCGCAGATCCGGGACGTGCACCACGACCCGAGCCAACCCGATGACGTGTCCATCGACCACCTGCCTGTTCGGGGATCGTGGTCAGTGTGTGCGACGCGTGTTTCCGGCGGGTCACGAACGGGCGACGGGCAGGCGACGACAACCTGCCAATTCGGCGAACGCTCCGGATCAGAGGCGCGACAGGTCGACGAAGCGGTCGAGCACCGCGGCGTCGCCGAACACCTCGACCGCGTCGGACCCCACGCGACCGCGAAGCAGGAGCAAGAGGTCGGACGCGGTGCCGCGCGCGGCGACGTCGCCCTTTGCGTGGGCGCGCGCCACCTCCGGTCCGTCGGGCGTGAGGCGCACGAGCCACTCGCCCTCGCCGTCGGTGCAGTGGAGGTGGACGGTCTCGCCCGTCCCGACGAGCCGCTCGCGCAACCGGAACGACGCGATCACGTCGAGGAACTCGTCGATGCCGTCGCGCGCGAGCGCGCCGTCGATCGGTGCGGGCGCGCCGGCCGCGAGCTCGGCGTCCACCCGGTGCATCGCGACCTCGTGGGCCTGGCGCCGGAACCAGAACCGGGCCGGGCCCGGACCCGGGAACGTCCACAGCTCGGTGTCGGGCGGCGTGCTCGCGAGCACGTCGACGAGGTTGGCCGAGCCGGCCCGCACCCAGGCGACCAGCGCGGCGGGGTCGGACGGTCGCCCGACATCACGCGGGAATTCGGGCTCGGTCGCCCGGGCCGCGACGATCCCCGCCGCCCACCGCTGCACCGTGCCGAGGTGGCCCAGGAGGTCGGCGACCGTCCAGTCGGGGCACGACGGGACGGAGGCGTCGAGCCCCGCGGACTCCGCGGCCGCGACCAACGCCGCGCTCTCGCTCCGGATGGCTTCGAGGTACTCGTCGGTCTCCACGCGCGCAGACTACGCCGCGCCGCCGCGCTCGCCGGCGGAGTTCCCGAGCTGCTCGAGCCGGCGCACCAGCTCCGATCCGTTGTTACGCGCGTTGTTGACCAGGGTCGCGATCTCGTAGGCCTCGAACAGCTCCGACGGCGCGGGAACGAGGAGCCGCGAGAGGGCGTCGACGTCGTGGTTGTCGGGATCGAGCCACTGCTCCCACGCGGATGCGGGCAGCACGACCGGCATGCGGTTGTGGATCGGCGCGAGCACGTCGTTCGCGGGACCGGTGACGATCGCGCACGAGCGCAGCCACCCGTCGGGACCCCCCAGCTCCGGGTCGAGGCCCTCGGGCACCTTCCAGACCTCCCACAGCCCCGCGAAGGCGAGCGGCTCGCCGTCGCGGCGGTGGATGAAGTACGGCTGCTTGACCGGCTTGGCGCCCCCCGGCGGGGCAACCCCGGGCTTCCACTCGTAGAAGCCGTCGGCGGGGACGATGCAGCGCTTGTTGGCGAAGGCCTTGCGGTAGGCGGGCTTCTGGGCGACGGTCTCGGCCCGGGCGTTGATCATCTTGTCGCCGATGGCGAGGTCCTTGGCCCAGGAGGGCACCAGACCCCAGCGCAGGCGGGACAGCACCCGCTCGTCGTCGTGTTCGCGCACGGCCAGGACGGCCCGGCGCGGGCTCACGTTGTAGTCGGGCGTCGACTCCTCACCGACCGACGCGTCCACCTCGTCGACCGCGAAGCGGTCCGCGATCAGGGCCGGGGAGGATGCAGCGACGAACCGCCCGCACACGGCGTCAGCGCGGGGACGGGCGGTCGGCGCGCCGGTAGACGAAGCGCAGCCCGGACCACGTGTCGTCGATCGCGCAGACCTTGTTGTCGACCAGACCGTTCGAGAGCCCGATCTCGCGCACCGGATTCTCCGAGAGATCGGTGGCGACGCCCGACGTGCGCTTCGGCCACGCGATCCACAGGCCGCCCTCGAAGTCGATCGCGCGCTTCATCGCGGGGAAGCGGCGCGTGAGCTCCGCCCGTCGGGTGGCGAAGAACACGAGGACGTCGACGCGCCCGCGCGCGGCGGTTCGCACGCGCACGCCGTCGGGCAGCGCGAGGTCGTCACAGAAGCCGTTCGGCGCAGAGACGATCGCGAGATTGGTGCTCTCGGCGATCCCCAGCTTCTTCGCCAACGGCGTACCCGAGTATCCCGCCACGGCTGCACCTTTCCCGCGCGACGTGGGCCCAGTCAAACGGGAGGGTGGCCCGGGAGCGGCGGATGACAGTCCTGCGCGCGGGCATTAACGTACTGGTCCCCCCGCAACGATCTGAACGACATCCGAAGGGAAACGACATGGCACTTCGACTGGGCGATGAGGCCCCGAACTTCCAGGCCGAGACGACCGCGGGTCCGATCGACTTCTACGAGTACCTCGGCGACGGCTGGGGAGTGCTCTTCTCCCACCCGAAGGACTTCACGCCCGTCTGCACGACCGAGCTGGGCCGGGTCGCGAAGCTCAAGCCCGAGTTCGACAAGCGCAACGTCAAGGTCGTCGGCCTCTCGGTCGACCCGCTCGACTCGCACAACAGCTGGAAGGGCGACATCGAGGAGACCCAGGGCACGGCCCTGAACTTCCCCCTCGTGGCCGACCCCGACCGCACGGTGTCGGACCTCTACGACATGATCCACCCGAACGCCAACGACACCCTGACGGTGCGCTCGGTGTTCGTCGTCGGGCCCGACAAGAAGGTGAAGCTCATCATCACCTACCCGGCGAGCACCGGCCGGAACTTCGACGAGATCCTCCGCGTCATCGACTCGCTCCAGCTCACCGCCACCTACTCGGTGGCGACGCCGGTCGACTGGAAGGACGGCGAGGACGTGATCATCGTCCCCGCGCTGTCCGACGAGGACGCCAAGGGCAAGTTCCCCAAGGGCTGGAACGCCGTGAAGCCCTACCTGCGCATCACCCCGCAGCCCAACAAGTAATCGAGCGCAATCCCGAGGAGGCGGCCTGCTCCGGCAGGCCGCCCCTTCGCGTCCGCCCGAGGACGGGCGTCGGTGGCTCCGCCCGCAGGTAGGGGCTGCCGGAGCAACCTCGAGCACGAGGAACTGGGCATCCGCGCCCATGCGGCGCGGGAGCCGTGCGAGGCAGGGCCCCCCGCCGAGGACGGAGGTGCCGGCGTCCGCCCGAGACCCGGACCCTCGGCGGGGCCGCGCGACTAGATGTAGGGCGTCGGGTCGACGGGGTTGCCGGAGATGCGCACCTCGAAGTGGAGGTGCGGCCCGGTGGAGTTGCCGGTGCTGCCCACGTAGCCGATGACCTCGCCCGCGAGCACCTTCTCGCCCACCGACACCGCGATCTGCGACTGGTGCGCGTAGAGGGTCGCCATGCCGCCGCCGTGGTCGATCACGACCGCGTTGCCGTACCCGCCCTGCCAGCCGGCGATGACGACGGTGCCCGAGCGGCAGGACCGGATCGGGGTGCCGCTCGATGCCGCGATGTCGAGGCCGGCGTGGAACCCGGTGCCGCCGCCGATCGGGTTGCTCCGGGTCCCGAAGCCACTGACGACGGGACCGGCGACGGGCCGGAAGTCGCAGGCGCCCGCGACGCCGGAGCCGCTGCCGTTGTTGCGCAGCTGCGCGGCGATGCTGTCGGAGATCGCCTGGAGCTCGGCCCACTCCCGCTCGTACTGCGCCTTCTGGCTGCGGATCGACGAGAGCTGACCCTCCTCGGCCTGGGCCTCGGCCGCGGCCTGGGCGCGCGCCGGCTCGATCTCGGCGCGGATCGCGGCGATCTGGTCGCGGAACCTCTGGACGTCGGCCGCCGCGGATTCGGCGTCGGCCTTCTTGGACTGGATCGACTTGCGCTGGGCGTCGACGTCGTCGCGCAACGCCGTGGCCTTCTGCACGACGGCGCGCTGGCGCTGGTTCACCTGGTCGAGGTACTTCGAGCCCTGGACGAGGTCCTCGGGACGCGCGGCGGTCACGTAGTCGTAGGTGGCACCGCGGCGGGCCGACCGGTAGATCTGCGCGGCCGACTTCTCGACCTCGGCCTTCGCCGCCTCGTACGCGGCCTGGCTGGCGTCGAACTTGACCTGCGCGTCGGCGAGCGCGGCGGTGAGCAGCGCGACCTGCTCCTCGAGCGGGGCCAGCTTGGCGGTGACGTCGCGGATCTGGCCGTCGAGCTCGGCGACCTTGGCGTCGAGCGGGCCCTTGCGGTCGCGGATCGCCTGGAGCTGCTCGAGCGCCGCGGCCTCGGACGCACTGGCCTCGAGGATCTGGTCCTTGAGCTGCTTCTGCTTGTCGGTGTTGGACGTCTGCGCGCGCGTCGGCGCGGCCGTGAGGCCGACGGCCAGCAGGCCGGCGAGGACAGGGAGGAGGACGCGACGCGGTGTCATGGGAGGACCCAGGCTAAACAACATCCGTCACACTGGCAACATCGGGTTTCTCCGGTCACACGAATCGTCGGCCTCCGGAGTGGCCCGCTCGAGGGCGAGAATGTCCGCTTTGTGGAGGGAAGGTGAGCCCGGAGCCCGCCACCTGCCTCAGACCCGGAGGAACCGCCGGAGGCCGATCATCGATCCCAGGAGCCCGATCAGCACGCCCAGGAACAGCACCAGGATGGCGATCGAGAAGGCGTCGCTGCTGGTGACGTAGAACTCACGGAAGAAGCCGGTCGGGCTGTCGAACCACGAGTCGAAGCCCACCTTCAGGGCGGCGACCACCCCCACGGCGAGGCCGGCCCCGATCAACCCCTGGACCAGGCCCTCGGCCATGAACGGGACGCGCACGAACCAGTTGGACGCGCCCACGAGCTTCATCACCTCGATCTCGCGCCGGCGGGCGAAGGTGGCGAGGCGGATCGTGTTGACGATCAGGAAGAGCGACGACAGCAAGAGCACCAGCGAGAGCCCGATGAAGATGTACCGGGCCGTGGTGGTGGCGCTGAGCAGGCCCCGCAGGGCCTCCTCCGGCGTGGCGACGTCGTCGACCCCCGCCAGGGGCTCGAATCTCCGCTTGATCTGGTTGGTGAACTCGGCCTCCTGGGGAACGATCCGGTAGGAGGTGGGCAACGCCGCGGCGTCGACGTTCTTCACCAGGTCGGGGTCCTTGCGGAAGATCCGCTTGAACTCCTCGTAGGCGGCGTCCTTGTCGAGGTAGCGGAAGCCCTTGACCTGCGGGTCGGCATCGAGCGCGGCGCGCACGTCCTCGATCTGTTGGGGCGTCGCCTGGACGGTCATGAAGACCTCGAGCCGGACACCACCCTTGATCCGCTCGGTGCCGTGATCGACCCAGCGCGACAGCAGCATGATGCCGCCGAACAGCGCGAGCGAGACCGCGACCGTGAGCACGCCCGCGATCGTCATCAGGAGGTTGCGGCGCAGCGAGATGGTCGTCTCGCGCGCGAAGTAGCCCAGACGCGAGAGCATGGCTAGACCCCACCGCCCACGCCGTACACGCCGCGCGCTTGGTCGCGCACGAGCGCGCCGTGGTCGAGCTCGACCACGCGCCGGCGCATGGCGTCGACGATGCGCTGGTCGTGCGTGGCCATCACGATCGTCGTGCCCGTGCGGTTGATGCGATCGAGGATGCGCATGATGCCGACGGTGGTGGCCGGGTCGAGGTTCCCCGTGGGCTCGTCGGCGAGGATGATGAGTGGCCGGTTGACGAACGCGCGCGCGATCGACACACGCTGCTGCTCACCACCGGAGAGCTCGTTGGGGAAGCGTCCCGCCTTCTTGGCCAGGCCCACGAGGTCGAGGACCTGGGGCACCTGGGTGCGGATCACGTTGCGCGGCCGGCCGATGACCTCCATCGCGAACGCGACGTTCTCGTAGACGGTCTTGGTGGGCAGGAGCTTGAAGTCCTGGAAGATCGTGCCGATGTTGCGGCGCAGCTGCGGGACCTTCCAGTGCGACATGCGCGTGATGTCGCGACCGGCCACGACGATGCGTCCCTCGCTCGGAACTTCCTCGCGCAGGAGCAGGCGCAGGCAGGTCGACTTGCCCGAACCGGACGGACCGACCAGGAAGACGAATTCGCCCTTTTGGACGTCGGCGGACAAGTCGCGGAGTGCGGACACACCGCCCTTGTAGATCTTCGTGACGTTCTCGAAACGAATCATGAAGGCGAGGCGAGGGTAGCAGTGGGGTCCCGCCGCACGGCGTCATCGACCCCTCGTCATCGACCCCCTCCTGATGGTCGGCACCATGGGTCGCTCGCTCACGCTCCCTCGCGCCGACGCCACTGAAGGTAGGACTCGATGAACTCGTCGAGGTCGCCGTCGAGCACGGCGTCGACGTTGCCGGTCTCGTGGCGGGTCCGCTCGTCCTTCACCAGCCGGTAGGGCGCGAGGGTGTAGGTGCGGATCTGGCTCCCGAACGCGACCTCGCGCTTCTCCCCCGAGATCTGCGCGAGCTCGGCGGCGCGCTCCTCCCGCTGACGCTCCGCGAGCCGCGCCGCGAGGATCTGCATCGCGTGCGCCTTGTTCTGCGTCTGCGACCGCTCGTTCTGGCACGAGACGACGATGCCGGTGGGCAGGTGCGTGATGCGCACCGCGGAGTCGGTGACGTTCACGTGCTGACCGCCCGCACCCGACGACCGGTACGTGTCGATGCGCAGGTCGGTGGGATCGATGTCGGGCTCTTCGGTCGCGTCGAGCGCGGGGACGAGGTCCAACGACGCGAACGCGGTCTGGCGGCGCGCCTGCGAGTCGAACGGCGAGATGCGGATGAGCCGGTGCACGCCGCGCTCGCCGTTGAGCAGCCCGTATGCGTACCGCCCCTTCACGGTGAACGTCGCGGACGAGATGCCCGCCTCGGTTCCGGGCTGCACTTCGACGATCTCGACGTCAAAGCCGCGCCGCTCGCCCCAGCGCATGAGCATGCGCAGCAACATCTGGGCCCAGTCGGCGGCGTCGGTGCCGCCCGCACCCGAGTGCACTTCGCAGATCGCGTCGCGCTCGTCGTGCTCGCCGGTGAACAGCGCGCGCAGCTCGAGCTTGTCGAGCTCCGCGACGAGGCCCGCGATCCCCTGGGCCACTTCGGGCTCGACGGAGTCGTCATCCTCCTCGCGTCCGAGCTCGTAGAGCGTCTCGACGTCGGAGAGCCGCTCCTCGAGGCCGACGACGAGGTCGACGTCGTCCTTGCAGCGGGCGAGCTCGCTCGTGACCGCGCGGGCGGCGTCGGGGTCGTCCCAGAGCCCGGGCTTGCTCGCCTCGACCTCGAGCTCCTCGACGCGCGCGGTCGCGGCGTCCACGTGCATGTAGGCGCGCGCCTCGGCGACGCGGCGCTGGAGATCAGCGAGGTCTTCGGAGAAGTCGCGCATCGAGAACCGATCGACGAGGGAGACGACGGCGCGCGGTCAGCGGCCGTGGCAGAGCTTGTACTTCTTGCCGCTGCCGCAGTAGCAGGGCTCGTTGCGGCCCGGGGTCTTGTCGACGCGCACCGGGGTGTTGGTCACCTCGGCCTCGGCGACCGCGGTGGCCGTGCCCATGCCCTCGAGCGCCAGCTCGGCGGCCGGGGCGGACGCGGCGGCGGCCCGGAGCGCTCCCGCCCCCTCCACGGGGTCCTCGGGGGCGCTGTACTGCAGGTTGCGCGGCTGGGTCTGGGGCTCGGTCTCGGTGACCACCTGCAGGTGCGACACGTACTGGACGAAGTCGTCCTCGACGCCGCCCATCATCGCCTCGAACATGTCGAAGCCCTCGCGCTGCCACTCGGCGAGCGGGTCGCGCTGGCCCATGGCCCGGAGGTTGATGCCCTCGCGGAGGTAGTCCATCTCGTAGAGGTGCTCGCGCCAGTGCTGGTCGATGATCGAGAGCATCACGCGCCGCTCGATCTCGCGGAGCGTCTCCGCGCCGATCGACGCTTCCTTCGCCTCGTAGCCGGCAATGGCATCGCCCACCACGAAGTCGCGCAGCTCGCGGATGTCGACCGGTGCGTCGAGCTCCTCGCGCGTGAGCTCGGTGGGGTACGCGAGCGACACGGATCGGTGCAGCTCGTCGAGGTCCCAGTCCTCCGGGTACTCACCCGGGCACGACGCGTCGATCAGGCGGTTGACCGTGGCCTCGATCGCCTCGAACGTGGTGTCGCGCAGGTCCTCGCCGTCGAGGATCTGCTTGCGGCGCTGGTAGATCACCTTGCGCTGCTCGTTCATCACCTCGTCGTACTTGAGGACGTCCTTGCGGATCTCGAAGTTGCGGTCCTCCACCGTGCGCTGCGCGCGCTCGATGGACTTGGTGACCATCTTCGCCTCGAGCGGCATGTCGTCGGGGAACGCGCGACCCATCACCCAGCTCATCGCGCCGGTGGCGAACAAGCGCATGAGCTCGTCTTCGAGCGACAGGTAGAAGCGGCTCTCGCCGGGATCCCCCTGGCGGCCCGCGCGACCACGCAGCTGGTTGTCGATCCGGCGGCTCTCGTGACGCTCCGTGCCGAGCACGTAGAGACCGCCGAACTCGCGCACCTTCGCGCCCTCGGCCGCGCACTGCTCCTTGAAGCGCTCGACGAGCTCGTCGTAGCGGGCGGGATCTTCCTCGCGCGACGTGCCCTCGGCCGCCATCTCGGCTTCGGCCAGGCCCTCGGGGTTGCCGCCGAGGAGGATGTCGACGCCGCGGCCCGCCATGTTGGTGGCGACGGTGACGCCATGGGGCCGCCCGGCCTGGGTGACCACGTGCGCCTCCCGCTCGTGCTGCTTCGCGTTCAGCACCGCGTGGGGGATGCCCCGCTTCTCGAGGAGGCGGGAGAGGCGCTCGGACTTCTCGACCGAGATGGTGCCCACGAGCACGGGCTGGCCGGCCTCGTAGCGCTCGGCGATGTCGTCGGCCGCGGCCTCGTACTTCGCGTCCTCGGTCTTGTAGATGAGGTCGGGGTTGTCGAGGCGGACCATGTCGCGATTGGTCGGGATGCTCACCACCTCGAGCCCGTAGGTGTGCGCGAACTCGCCGGCCTCGGTGGAGGCCGTGCCGGTCATGCCGGAGAGCTTGTCGTACATGCGGAAGTAGTTCTGGAGGGTGACCGTGGCGAGGGTCTGGTTCTCCTCCTTGATGTTCACGCGCTCCTTCGCCTCGACCGCCTGGTGCAGGCCCTCGCTCCAGCGGCGGCCCTCGAGGATGCGGCCGGTGAACTCGTCGACGATGCGGACCTCGCCGCCCTGCACGACGTAGTCGACGTCGCGCTTGAACAGCTCCTTGCCCCGCAGCGCCTGCTGGAGCTGGTGGACGTAGTTCTGGTTGACGTGCTCGTAGAGGTTCTCGACGCCGAGCGCCTCCTCCACGCGGCCGATGCCCTCTTCGGTGGGCACGACCGTGCGCTTCGCCTCGTCGACCTCGTAGTCGCGGTCGCGGACGAGGCTCTGGACGATGCTCGCGAACTGGCCGTAGAGCAACGCGGCGTCGTCGGCCCGGCCGGAGATGATCAGCGGGGTCCGGGCTTCGTCGATGAGGATCGAGTCGACCTCGTCGACGATCGCGTAGTAGTGGCCGCGCTGCACCTGCTGCTCGCGGGCCGACGCCATGTTGTCGCGCAGGTAGTCGAAGCCGAACTCGTTGTTGGTGCCGTAGGTGATGTCGGCCGCGTACGCGGCCCGCTTCACGTCCCAGTCGTCCATGTCGGGGAGGACCATCCCGACCTCGAGCCCGAGGAAGCGGTGCAGACGGCCCATCCACTCGGCGTCGCGCTTGGCCAGGTAGTCGTTGACCGTCACCAGGTGGACGCCGTACCCGGCGAGCGCGTTCAGGTAGGACGGCAGGGTCGCGACGAGCGTCTTGCCCTCACCGGTCTTCATCTCGGCGACCCAGCCGAAGTGCAGGGCCGCGCCACCCATCAGCTGGACGTCGAAATGGCGCTGGCCGAGCGTGCGCACGCCGGCCTCGCGGACCAGGGCGAAGGCCTCGGGCATGAGGTCGTCGAGGGCGTCGATCCGGGCGTCGCGGTCGGCGACGAGATCCGGGCCCACGGCGTCGAGGCGGCGGCGGAACTCGGCCGTGAGCGCGCGCAGCTCGTCGTCGGAGCGGCGCTGCATCTCGGGCTCCAGGGCGCTGATCTCGGGAACGAGGCCCTGGAGCGCCTTGAGCTTCCGGCCTTCGCCCGCGTGCAGCACCTTGTTGAACAGACCCATATCGCGGCGAGTGTACCGGCGGCCCCTCGGCGGCCCTCCGCGTGCGGCCCCATCTCCGTACCCCCGCTCTCGGCACCTCCGGCACCCGGCCGCTCGGGCCCCGGCTCGCGATCGCGTCGACCGCGCGCGGTGCCGGGCTCGCCTTAGAGTCGCCGCAATGTCCACACCGGCCATCGCGACGCGTCGTCGGGACTCGAACGCGGACGCGTGGCTGGTGGCCTTCGGAGCGGTCGCGGCGACGTACGCGATCGCCCAGCTCGCCCCCACCGCCGTGGACGGCAACCCCAGGGTCGAGGTGGTCACCCAGGTCCTGCTCGCGCTGGCGGTCGGGGCCGGTGCGTTCGTGGTCGCCCGCCGCTTCCCGCCCTCGGTCGCCGGCGCGCTGGTGGCGCTGCTCACGGGACTGTTCCTGTGCGGCGGCGCGGCAGTCCTGCTCAACGCGACCGCCTTCGGCCCGCTCGGCGCGGTCGCCGACCAGGGCTACCGGACCGCCTATCTCACCAAGTTCGGCCACGGCTGGGGCCTCGTCGACTACGCCTACAAGGACCTCCCCTCCTTCTATCCCCCGCTCTACTTCTGGGTCCTCGGCCGGCTGAGCGCCCTCCTCGGCATCGCGCCGTGGCAGATGCTCAAGATCGGGACGCTCGCGGTGGCGTTCCTGGTGCCGACCGGCGGCTGGCTGCTGTGGCGACCGATCGTGGGGCCCCGCCGGGCCGCGGTCGTCGTGGTGGTCACCTCGATCGCGTTCCAGGAGTGGTACGTCCCCCACCTCTGGCTGGCGATCGCGGTGTTCGTGCCGTGGTGGCTGTCCTTCGTGCTCGGCGTGGGCCGTGCGCCCGGCCGGCGCCTCGGCCGCGGCGGCGTGGCGGTGGGCATCGTGCTCGGCGCCGTGGTGGCGCTCACGTACTGGTACGTGCTCCTGATCGGGCTCGTGCAGCTCGTCGGGCTCCTCGCGGCCCGGCGCATCTTCCGCCACCACCGCCGCACCCCCGAACCGCCGTCCCGCCGGGACGCCGCCCTCGTGCTCGGCGGTGTGGCCGTGGTGACCATCCCGTACTGGCTCCCCCTGGCCGTGAGCATCCTCACCACGCCCGGGGCCCAGCCGATGCAGAACCGCTACTTCACCCCCGACGAGGTCTCGCTCCCGTTCCCGTTCCTCACCTTCGACCTCCAGGGGGCGGTGCTGCTCGCGGGCCTGGTGTCGCTGGTCGCGACCGCGCACCGCCGCCGCGTGTCGATGCATCTCCTCGGGCTGCTCGGCGCGGCCTACGTGCTCTATCTCGTGGGCTACCTCGGCTTCCTGGTCGACAACCCGCTCGACACGCTGCGCACCCAGGGCCTCATCGAGTTCCTCCTCGCAGCGGGCGCCGCGCTCGGTGCCGCCGACCTCTGGCGCGCCGCGACCACCTGGCAGCTCCCGACGCGCGTCGACCCGCGCGCGGCGCGCGCGGTCGTCGCGGTCGGCGCGGTGGTGCTCGTGTTCGCCTTCGGTCAGCACGCGGTGCGCGACGTCCCGTACCTGGAGCAGCAGCGCGGCGCGCAGTACCCCACCCGGCTCATCGACAGGTTCGAGCGCGCGACCGGCGGCAAGTACGAGGACGCGGTGGTGCTCACCGACGTCACCGACCTGAGCAGCTTCCTGCCGACGTACGTGTTCAACACGTCGAACGCGCACTACAGCCACCCGGCCGCGCTGTTCAACGACCGCGCCGATCTCCTCACGCGGCTCGCCGGCGAGTCCGACCCCGAGGTGTTCGAGCTCGCGTTCCTCCACAACCGCTACGACGCCATCGACCTCGTCGCACTGCACGGCGGCACCGGCGGCCTGACCTACTCGTGGCTCGCCGACGCGTTCCCCGAAGGCGTGGCGCAGCGGTCGCTCACGTTCCCCGTGTCGTCGTTCGCCGGCGACGCGTTCGTACCGCTCGACGGTTCGGAGCTCACGTTGTACCGGGTCGACCGGGGGAAGGATCCGCTGCGGACGCTCCGGAGCTGTCCGGCTCGCCCCGCGCAGGCGAGGTGCGACGTCCTGGATCCGCTGCTGGCGCGCTATTCGCAGCATCTGGACGTTCAGGCGCGGGATCTGGCGACCCGCTGGCGGGAACGGCGCTGACGGCGGGGGTGCCCGCGCCCGCGACGCGCACGTCGCCCACCAGGACGGCCAGCATCCAGAGGATCGCGATCCGGACCGCGACGCTCGTCGGGACGAGCAGCCGCTCGTACTCCCAGCCGGCCGAGTGGGTGACGAGCACCACGTTGCCGACGGCCGTCACGAGGACGCCGCCCGCCCCGGCGAGCGCCCCCCGGCGCGACGGCGACCGCACCGCGACCACCACGGCCACCGCCAGGATCCCGAGGACCAACACCACGAGCGGCGTCTGGTCGCCGCCCGTCTGGGGCCAGAGCACCGTCTCCACGAGGTCGGGCACCACCTGGCGCGAGCTGCCGTAGACCGTGATGCCCACCGCGATCGCGTTCAGCGCGCCGTCGTCGGAGAACGGCGTGGTGATCACGAACCCGGGGTGGGTCGCGAGGAAGCGGAGGTACGTGCGCGGGCCGTGGTCCTCGAGCCAGGGCCCGAAGGTCGGGTCGTGCTGGAGCGCCACCGCGGGGTCGCCGATCCCGTCCGGATAGGGGGGGACCAGCACCGAGCGCCCGTTGCTCGGCATGCCCCGGACCTCGAACCACTGGGAGCGGTCGGCATCGGGGAGGACGCGCCGGACGAAGATCTGCGCGGTGTTGTACTGCTGGATCTGCGATGTGCTGCTCGCGAGCAGGACGCCCACGAACGCGATCGCGAGGAACCCGACAGCGAGACGCCACGCCACCCGCCGGTTCGCGCGTCCCGCGCCCACCACCGCGATCACCACGGCCGCGATGGCGAGCATGAGCGCGTTGTTCTGCCGGGTCAGCCCCCACACCACCGCGAGCGCGAACACGACCATCGCCATGCGCGCGGTGGGGCAGCAGACGAACCGCAGCACGCACGCGACGAAGACCACGGTGAGCGAGATCGCGATCGACTCGCTCAACAGCGCGTTGTCGAACCGGGTGACCGGCAGCGTGAGGCCGAGCGTGAGGACCGCACCCTGGAACCCGTACCGCACCCAACGGGGCACGATCACCGATCCGGCGACCACCACCGCGACGGACCAGGCGAGGACCCCGGCGACCGCCTGCACGGTGACGATGGCCCGATGGTCGCCGATCGTCGCGTAGAGCGCGGTGACCACGGGGAAGCGCACACCGCCCCAGAGCTCGAAGGTGAAGTAGCTCGGGGAGTCGGGGAAGAACGCGATCGGGCGGTCCAGCGTCGCGACGAGCCGCAGCGCGGCGAAGACGACCAGCAGCGAGCCGGTGATCCAGTCGAGCCGGGCGTCGCGCACCCAGCGACGCACTCGGTGCTCGGTCGGCACCGCCGGAGCATACGGTCCGGGCGCAGCGCGCGGGGTCCGGGCGTCAGCCCGGGCGGTGCGCGCGCCCCC
>JBAZYX010000048.1:18805-27560 GCA_041659105.1 Acidimicrobiia bacterium | reverse complement strand
CGATCTAACCGGCCGATGATCCGCCACTGGGTGGACGCGCTCGACGACCGCAACCCCATCTACCTCGACCCCGACGCCGCCGCCCGGGCGGGCTTCGACGGGATCGTGGCGCCGCCGGCCATGCTCCAGACCTGGACCATGGGCCGGCCCCGCATCGAGGGCATCGCCGGCCGAGGGGGCGCGGCCGACGAGATCGACCCCGACAGCCCGCTGTCGGTCCTCGCCGACGCCGGGTTCCGCAGCACGCTCGCCACGAACTCCGAGCTCGAGTTCGCGCGCTACCTGCACCTCGGCGACGACCTCGGGTCCAGCGCCGTGCTGGAGTCCGTCTCCGAGCTGAAGGGCACCGCGCTCGGCGTGGGCTACTTCGTCACCTGGGTCTCCACGTACACGACCGCCACCGGTGAGGTGGTGGGGAACCAGCGGTTCCGCATCTTCAGGTTCGACCCGACCCGGAGCGCGGCCGACCTGCCGCCGCGTCCAGCGAAGGCCGCGGGCGACGGCGACGCCGCGACCGCCGGCGCGGCGGCCAAGACGCCGGGCGAGGACCTGCCCCCGTTCGACCTCGACGTCACCGCGACGGTGGTCGTGGCCGGGGCGATCGCGTCGCGCGACTTCATGCCCGTGCACCACGACCGCGACTACGCACAGGCCCAGGGCGCGCCCGACATCTTCATGAACATCCTCACGACCAACGGCTACGTCGCGCGCTACGTCACCGACTGGGCCGGGCCCGACGCCGTGCTCCGCCGCGTCGCCATCCGCCTGGGCGGCCCCGCGATCCCCGGCAAGGTGCTGCGCTTCACCGGCGCGGTGACCGACATCCGCCCCGACGGCGACCGCCGCCACGTCGAGGTCACCCTGTCCGCCACCAACGACCTCGGCCCCCACGCCACCGGCACCGTCGACCTCACCCTCCCCCGATAGTCCTCGCCCTCGTCCCTTTTGGCGTCACTCGTGCCGCCGACAGCGGCACGAGTGACGCCAAAACGGGGGTGAGCGGGGGAGAGCGGGGGTGAGCGGGGGACGGGAGGGACGCTCAGTCGAGGTCGATGGCCTTCGCGTCGAGGATGCCGGGCGTGGCGAGGATCGATTCGACCACTTCGGCAGGCACGGCGCGGTCGGTGGCCAGCACCATGAGCGCGGCCTCGCCCGACGCGTTCGTGCCGACGTCCATGTCGTCGATGTTGATCCCGGCGTTGCCCACCGCGGTGGCCACCCGGCCGATCATCCCCGGCGTGTCGGAGTTGCGGGCGACGAGCAGGTGCCCCGACGGCGGGATGTCGACGGTGTGGTCGAGGATGCCGACGATGCGCATGACGGCGCGCTTGCCGAAGATGGTGCCGGCGACGTGCACGTCTCGGTCGCCGATGCGTCCGCGCAGCGTGATCAGGTTCACGTAGTCGAGCGCGGAGGACGACATCGACTCCCGCACAACCACGCCGCGCGCCTCGGCGAGCTGCGGCGCGTTCACGAAGCTCACCGGCTCGTCGACGATCACGCCGAGCGTGCCCTTCAGCGCCGCGAGCGTGAGCACACGACAGTCGTAGTCGGCGATCTCGCCCTCGTACGCGATGTCGAGCGTCTCGACCGCGCCGCCAGCGAGGATCGTGAACAGGCGCCCGAGCCGCTCGGCCAGCGGGAGGTAGGGCTGGACGGTGGAGCTGGCTTCCTTGGCGGCGAGGTTCACCGCGTAGGGCACGAACTCGCCCCGGAGCGCGAGCACCACCTGCTCGGCGATGGTCTGGCCCGCCTTGTCCTGGGCCTCGACGGTCGAGGCACCGAGGTGCGGGGTGACCACCACGTTGGACAGGCCGAAGAGCGGCGACTCGGTGGTGGGCTCCGCCGCGAACACGTCGAGCGCGGCACCGGCGATGCGGCCCTCGCGCAGCGCGTCGGCGAGCGCAGCTTCGTCGATGATGCCGCCGCGCGCGGTGTTGACGATCCGCAGCGTGGGCTTGGCGTGCGCGAGGAGGTCGGCCGAGATCAGGCCCATCGTCTCGGGCGTCTTGGGCAGGTGCACGGTGAGGAAGTCGGCCTGGCGGACGAGGTCCTCCACCGCCGGGACCAGCGACACACCGAGCTGGCGGGCGCGGTCGGCGCTCACGTACGGATCGTAGGCGAGCAGCTGCATCCCGAAGGCGAGCGCGCGCTGGGCGACGAGCACGCCGACTCGGCCGAGGCCGACGATGCCGAGGGTCTTGCCGTGCAGCTCGACCCCCTCCCAGCGGGTGCGGTTCCACGCGCCGGCCTTGAGGTCGGCGTCGGCCTGGGGGATGTTGCGGGCCTGGGCGAGCAGCAGGGCGACGGTGTGCTCGGCGGCCGACAGCACGTTGGACTGGGGCGCGTTCACCACCATCACGCCGCGCTTGGTGGCGGCTTCCACGTCGACGTTGTCGAGCCCGATGCCGGCCCGGCCCACGAGCACGAGGCTGCTCCCGGCCTCGAGCGCGGCGTCGTCGACCTGGGTGGCGCTGCGGATCACGAGCGCGCTCGCGCCCACGAGCGCCTCGCGCAGCTCCTCGGGTGAGAGCCCGGTCCGGACGTCGACCTCGAGGCCGGCCGCCCGCATGAGGTCGAGCCCGCTCGCGGCGAGCGTCTCCGTCACCAGCACGCGCGGACGCGCGTCCGTCTGTGGTTCGGGTGGCGTCACGGGCCAGAGGGTACCCGCGGCCCCCTTCACACCCGGGGTTCGACGCGGTTCGCCAGCTCGACGAGCGACTCCCGGAGGCCGTCGGTGATCCGGGTCTTGTCGGCGGCGTAGAGGTTCGCCTGGACATAGAACAGCGTCGAACGGTCGGCGAGCACGTACAGGGCACCGACCGACGGGTTGTACACCGCCTTGCGCCCGAGATCGGGCACCCGCTCGCCCTCGCCGGCCGCGAAGTCGACGGCGATCGCGAAGTCCTCGCGGGCCCGCGCGCCCCGCTCGACGAACGAGTTCACCGTCCCCGGCGCGCGGTCGGCCGTCGCGAGCAACGGCCACTGGCAGACCTCGGGAACGATCTCGTCAGTGCCCGGCCCTGCGGGCTGGTCGAGCGCGGCGGTGATCTCGGCGTTCTTGAGGAGCTTGCACGACGCCGGCCGGGCCGCCGGCCCGACCGCCGCGCCCGCTGGGGACGCGCTCGCTCCGCCCGCGATCGCCACCGTGGCGACGAGCGCCAGGGCGACGAGGGTCCTCATCCCGCGATTGCCTGCGCGATGCGACCCACGCCCTCGCCGAGGTCGTCGTCACCGAGCGCGAACGACAGCCGCGCGTACCCGGGCGCCCCGAAGGCCTCGCCCGGCACGATCGCCACCTTCGCCTGCTCGAGCAGCACCTCGGACAGCTCGAGCGTCGTGTCGACCACCCGACCACCCACCTCACGGCCGAGCACTCCCTCGAAGTTGGGGAAGCAGTAGAACGCGCCCTGCGGCTCCATGCAGGTGACCCCCGGGATCGACTCGAGCAGCCGGTGCATGGCCTTGCCCCGCCGGTCGAACGCGGCACGCATCTCGCCGACCGCCTCGAGGTCACCCGCCACCGCGGCGAGCGCGGCGCGCTGGGAGACGTTGGAGACGTTGGACGTGGAGTGGGACTGGAGGTTGGTGGCCGCGGCGATCACGTCGCGCGGCCCGATCATCCAGCCGACCCGCCAGCCCGTCATCGCGTAGGTCTTGGCCACGCCGTTGAGCACGAGGCAGGTGTCGGCCAGCTCGGGCACGAGCGCGGGCATCGACGAGAACGCGTGGTCGTCGTACGTGAGGTGCTCGTAGATCTCGTCGGTGATCACCCAGATCCCGTGGTGCAGCGCCCAGCGCCCGATCTGCTCCACCTCGGCGGGCGTGTACACCGACCCGGTGGGGTTCGACGGCGACACGAACACGATCGCCTTCGTGCGCTTGGTGAGCGCGGCGTCGAGATGGTCGATCGTGACACGGAACTGCGTCTCCTCGGTGGTGGGGAGCACCACCGGGACGCCGTCGGCCAGGGCGATCGCCTCGGGATAGGTGGTCCAGTACGGCGCCGGGAGGATGACCTCGTCGCCGGGGTCGAGCAGCGCCTGGAACGCGTTGTACACGGCGTGCTTGCCGCCGTTGGTGACGATCACCTGCGCGGCCTCGCACGCGTAGCCGGAGTCGCGGATCGTCTTCACCGCGATCGCCTCGCGCAGCTCGGGGAGGCCCGGGGTGGGCGTGTACCGGTGGTTCCTGGGGTCGAGGCACGCGGCCGCCGCGGCGTCGACGATGTGCTTCGGCGTGGCGAAGTCGGGCTCGCCGGCGCCGAAGCCGATCACCTTCTCCCCCGCGGCCTGGAGGGCCTTGGCCTTGGCGTCGACGGCCAGGGTGGCCGACTCCGCGATCGACGCGATCTTGCGCGACACGCGTCGCGGCTCGGTGCTCATCACCAGAATCCTCTCATGACGGCCGCGTCGGACGGACGCGAATTCCCCGCGCGGGCGGTTCGCGTCGGCGCGTCAGGCGACGTCGGCCTCGTCCGCGGGATCCCACGCAGCGAGATCGGCGAGGCGCGGGTCGTTCGAGAACACCTCGACGATCGGCATCGTCAACGCGAGTCGCCGCATGACCGCGCGCACCTCGTTCTCCTGGTTCCACAGCATCAGCGTGACCGCGACACCGGTGAGGCCGGCGCGGGCGGTGCGCCCGGAGCGGTGCAGGTACGAGTTCGAGTCGTCGGTGGGGTCGTAGTGGATGACCACGTCGACGCCGTCGATGTGGAGACCACGGGCCGCGACGTCGGTGGCCACGAGCACCGGCACCTTGCCGGTGGAGAACTGGGCCAGGGCGCGCTCGCGGGCGGGCTGGCGCAGGTCGCCGTGGATGGCCATGGCCTTGATGCCCTCGTGCTCGAGCTGCTGGGCGACCTTGTCGGCGGCGCGCTTGGTGTTGGTGAACACCAACGCGCGCTCCACCCCGCGGCAGATCGCGGCGGCGACCTTCACCTTGTCGAGCTGGTGCACGTAGAAGAACCGGTGCTCCATCTCGTCGACCGTCGGCTCGTTGGACTCGACCTCGTGGGCCACCGGGTCGTTGAGGTAGCGGTCGACGATGCGGCGGATCGCGCCGTCGAGCGTGGCCGAGAAGAGCATCGTCTGGTGGGGCGCGGTGATCCGGTAGAGGATCTTCTGCACCTGGGGCGAGAAGCCCATGTCGAGCATGCGGTCGGCCTCGTCGAGCACGAGGACCTCGATCTTGTCGAGCATCACGTCGCGGTGCTCGATGAGGTCGATGAGCCGGCCGGGCGTGGCCACGACGATGTCGACGCCCTTGCGCAGCGCCTCGCGCTGGGGGTCGAAGCCCACGCCGCCGTAGACCGTCTGGACGCTGCGGCCCATGACCTTGGCGAGCGGGGCGATCACGTCGCTCACCTGGTTGGCGAGCTCACGGGTGGGGACGAGCACGAGGCCGGTGGGCCGGTGCGGCTCGGCCTTGGTCACCCGCTCGACGAGGGGCAGGCCGAAGGCGAGGGTCTTGCCCGACCCCGTCTTGGCCTTGCCGCACACGTCCCGGCCGGCGAGGCCGTCGCGGATGGTGAGCTCCTGGATGGCGAAGGGGGCATCGATGCCGTCGGCGGCCAGGCGCGCGACGAGATCGGGGGAGACGCCGAGCGCCTCGAAGGATGCGGTCACGGGTTTCGCTTTCGTTGAGGATCGGGACCCACCGCGGGGCAGGGCGGTGGGGAGGTCGTCCTCGTCGACGTACTCGTGTCGATCCCCGGCGATCCCGGCGAAATGAGGAAGACCCGGCGGAGGCCGGACGGCACCCGCTGGAACTCCAGCCTACCGCGTGGGGCGGGACTGCCCCGGCCAGGGAGTGGGTCGGTCCGAACCCCGTCCGAGGAACGAATCGGACAGGTACCGTCACTCCGCGTGTGGCACGACAACGATTTCGTCGGCCATGGGCACGACACACCCGAGGAAGCGGCATTGGCGTCCTACTCACAGGCCGCCGCGGCGCGAGTGCTGAGCGTCACGATCGACGGCGACGAGGCCACGGTTCACACGGAGGTGAGCGCCTCCACCGGATACGCGGTGACCGAGCTGTGCCACCGTCACCGGGGACGCTGGTTCAACGTCGGTCATTGCGGCTGACCTGTCCCACCGGCGTTTCGACCCGTAAGCGATGCTTCTGCCCGGACGCGGTCACGCGTCCCCTGCTCCAGGGCCGGGCCGTACGCAAGAACTGGGACGTAGGGCTTTACGAGAGGTGTTCGCGCATTCTCTTGCACTTCCCCGAGCGCGCCGGTATCATCGAACATATGTTCGGTGCGAAGAGTGAAGGCGTGCTCGCCGACGGCCGGTGCTACGACTACGGCGAGATGCTCGACGAGATGCGCTGCCACACGACCGAATGGCTCGAGGCCGTGCGGTTGGAGTCGGTTGCGGAGCAGCGGTGGTGGCACCTCCGCGAGCTCGCGATCACCCGGGTGCTCGACGAGCGGGGCCGGGTCGACGACTCGTTGGCCGCGACGGATGGGGTCTCGACGCGCGATGTGCGCCGCAAGCGTGAGACGGCCCGCAAGCTCGAACAGCAGCCGAGCTTGGCGAACGCCGCGGCGAAGGGCCGTTTGTCGGACGAGCAGCTCGATCATGCGTCGAGGCTTGCGGGTGACGATCCGGGGGCCGACGAGCGTTGGGCGCGGGAGGCGCCGGGCTGGTCGCCCCAAGACCTCGCCGGCAAGGTCCGAGAGCAACACAAGCCCACCGTCGAAGACGCCGCCGCGCGGCGTGCGGCGCGGGAGCTGCGGTTCTGGCCGCGGCGCGACCAGGGGATGCTCGATGGGCGGTTCTCGCTTCCCGACATCGACGGTGCGCTGGTCGAGTCGGTGTTCAACGAGATGATCGACGAGATGCGCCCCGCCAAGGGCCAGCCCTGGGACACCCGCGAACACCGCGGTGCCGACGCCCTCGTCGAGCTATGCCGCTTCTATGCGGCGCGGCGTGGCGACGAGACCACCAGCACACCCGCACCGCACCTCATCGTGCAGGTCCCCCTCCACGGACCGGCCACCGTGGCCGGGATCCCACTCCCCGACGCGATGGTCCAACGCCTCCGCGGTCAAGCCAAGATCGAACCCGTCCTCGTGGGTGACGACGGTCAGCCGATCGTCGTGGGCCGCACCGAACCAGCCTTGAGCGAGAAGACCAAGCGGGTCGTGCGCCAGCGCGACGGCACATGCCGCTGGCCCGGCTGCGACCGTCGGATCGGACTCCAGGTCCACCACTGCTGGCCCAGCTCCTGGGGCGGCGGCGACGAGATCTGGAACCTCGCCACCGTCTGCGCCATCCACCACGCCCGGCTCGCGCCCCAGGGGCCGTTGCTCCTCCTCGGCAACCCCAACAACCCCGCCGGGCTGTCGCTGATCGACCGCGACGACCTGCCGAAGCTCGCGCAGCTCGCCGCCGACCGGGCGCGGGCCGGGTCCGAGGCTGCCTGACGCAGCGACCCGGCAGCGAGCACCGGCACCCGGTCAGTCCTGCTTGGACTTCCCGGCGGCCTTCTGGGCCTTCTTCCATGCCCGGACTCGGGCCAGGGCCTCGGGCGAGTCGATGTCGGCCACCGAGCGGGGGGTCTTGTCCGAGAAGGGAACGGTGGCCTGCTGCCAGCCCCGGGGCTTCACCCCGAAGCGCTTGGCCAGCATGGCGCAGAAGATCTTCGCCTTCTCCTCGCCGAACCCGGGGAGGGCCTGCACCCGGGCCAGCAGGTCGGTGCCGCTCTTCGCGCCGGTCCACACCGCGGCGGCGTCGCCGTCGTACTCGTCGACGAGGTATCGGCACAGCGCATGGGTGCGCTTGCCCATCGAGCCGGGGAAGCGGTGCAGCGCGGGCTTCGTGCTGAAGACCGCGACGAACTCGTCCTCGGGCATGGCCGCGATCTCGTTGGCGTCGAGCCGGCCGCCGAGGCGCGCCTTCAAGGTGGTGGGGCCGCGGAACGCCCACTCCATCGGGACCTGCTGGTCGAGCAGCATGCCGATGACCAGCGCGAGGGGCTCGGTCACGAGCAGCGCGTCGGCCTCGGGGTCACCGGTGATCGCAAGGGTCGGGGACTTCACAGGCATGGCCCAAGGCTATGCGCCTACGCTGCGCGAGAGCATCGGCCGCCGCGCCCGAGGCCGGTCGAGGAGGGTCCATGGCGAAGTCGGTTCACCACGTCAACCTGTCCGTCCCCGAGGACGGCGCCGAGATGCAGGGCGCCTGGCTCGTGGACATGCTCGGCTACCGCGAGGTGCACGGCGGCCCCGACATCACCGCGCTGGTCGAGAAGATGGGCCGGCGCGTGTGGTGGTTCGAGGCCGACGACGGCAGCCAGGTCCACCTGTCCCCCAACGCCGAGCACGCGGTGGTGCCGTCGGCCCACACCGCGATCCGCTTCGACGACGACCTCGACCCCTGCATCGAGCGGCTCGCCGGCGGCGGGTTCGAGACCCGCACGATCGCGTTCGACGGCGAGCGCCACGTGTTCGTCACCGACCCCGCCGGCAACCTCTGGGAGCTCGTCGGCCCCTAGGCGCCGAACCCGAACCTGAACCTGAGCCGCGTTTTGGCGTCGCTTGACCACCGCTGAGGGGGGTCAAGCGACGCCAAAAGCAGGAGGTGGGGACGCGACGAAGCGACGGAGCGCCGCAGACCGGCCCGGACCGGTCGTGCGGCGCTCGTCGTGACGCCTCGGGGGGAGGGCGTCGGGGTGGTGCCGGCGGTCAGACCGCCGTGGTCGGGGGCGCCGGCGGTCAGACCGCCGTGGTCGTGGCCTGGGC
>JBAZYX010000048.1:0-18795 GCA_041659105.1 Acidimicrobiia bacterium | reverse complement strand
AGCCCTGCGGGCCGCCCCGGCCACCGGGGCCGCCGAAGCGCCCACCGGGTCCGCCCATGCCGCCGGGGCCGCCGTGGCCGTGACCCATCGGGCCGATGCCCTCGACGCCGAGGTTCGGCGCGACGTCGGCACACGCGGTGCGGGCCGCCTCGAACGCCGCCTTCTGCTCGTCGGTCAGCTGCGGACGCTGGGGCCGCTGCCCGTCGGCGGGCGGAGCCGTCTGGGTGCCGTCGACCGGCTTCTGCGGCATCGTGATGCCTGCCGCGCCGAGCTGCGTCTCCATGCACGAGCGGTGCTCCTGCACCTGCGCCTGCAGCGTCGCCTTCTGCTCGTCGGTCAGCTCGGGCCGGCTCGGACGCTGGCTCTCACACGCGTCGTGCGCCGCCTTCATCGCCGCCTTCTGCTCGTCGGTCAGCTCCGGCTTCGAGCCGTCGGCCGGCTTCTCGGGCAGCGTCACGCCCTGCTGCTCGAGACACGCCTTGTAGGCGTCGACCTGCGACTGCAGCTGGCTCTGCTGCTCCTGGCTCAGGACGGGTTCCTGCGCGGCGAGCGCCGGCACGACCGCCGCGCCCACGCCGAGGCCGGCGACGAGCGCGACACCCGCCACCATCACGGTTCGGGGGGTCTTCCACATTTGGCTACCTCTGCTTCCGGGTCGAGGTTCGCGATGCGTTCGCGTCGAGACGCGAGCGATCGCGTGGCGCCCGGTCGGACGCCGGGGGCAGTGTGCTCCGGCGCCCCTGAGAGCCGCCTGAGCCGCCGGGTCGCCTGGCTGAGCGATTGTGCAGGACTTCTCAGGTTCGACCACGCGACCCGGGGCCCCCACGGGCACAATGCCCGTATGCGCGTTCTGGTGGTGGAGGACGAGGTCGCCCTGGCCGAGGCGGTCCGCGAGGGCCTCGTCGCCGAGGGCTACGACGTCGACGTCGTGCATGACGGGTCCGACGGCCTGTGGCGGGCCCGCGAGGGCTCCTACGACGCGATCGTCCTCGACATCCTCCTGCCCGGGATGAACGGGTACAAGGTGTGCGAGACGCTGCGGGACGAGGGCGTGTGGACGCCGATCCTCATGCTCACCGCGAAGGACGGCGAGTGGGACGAGGCCGAGGCGCTCGACACCGGCGCCGACGACTTCCTCTCGAAGCCGTTCTCGTTCGTGGTGCTGCTCGCCCGGCTGCGGGCGCTGTTCCGCCGGGGCGCGCCCCCGCGTCCGGCCGTGCTCGAGGTCGGGCCGCTGCGCCTCGACCCCGGCACCCGCCGGCTCGAGCGCGACGGCGACACGATCAAGCTCACCGCGCGCGAGTTCGCGTTGCTCGAGTACCTGATGCGGCGCGACGGCAACGTCGCCTCGAAGGCCGAGATCCTCGACCACGTGTGGGGGATGGACTTCGCCGGCGACCCCAACGTCGTCGAGGTGTACATCGGCTACCTGCGCCGCAAGATCGACCAGCCCTTCGACTCCCAGCTCATCCGCACCGTGCGCGGCGCCGGCTACCGGCTCTGCCCCGACGAGTAGCCGACGCGGGATGCGCCGACTCTCGGTCCGCTGGCGGATCACGCTCGTCGCCGCCGGGCTCTTCGCGATCGCGCTCGGCCTCGCGTCGTTCGTGCTCGTGCGCACGGTGCGCAACAACATCGTCGACGGCATCCGCACGTCCGACCAGAAGCAGCTCGCCGCGGTGGCGAAGCAGTTCGAGGACGGCGTGCCCGGTCAGGTGAACCTCCCGCAGGCGCCGCCACGCGGCTACGCCGTGCAGGAAGCGGTCGACGCGGTGGGGCACCGCTACTACATCCTCCCCGACGGAACCGTGATCCCGAAGACGCGCGAAACCCAGGCCCAGGTCGAGTACCAGCAGCAGCTCGCCCGCCAGGCCCGAGACCTCCAGATCCGCCAGAGCGTGGAGACGGCGCAGGGGCAGATCACGCTGGTGTCGCAGCGGTCGCTCGCCGAGGTGGACGACACGATCTCGAGCATCACCGACGCGCTGCTCATCGGGTTCCCCGCGCTCGTGCTGCTCGTGGGCGTGCTCGCCTGGTACATGGCCGGGCGCGCGCTGCGGCCGGTCGAGGCCATCCGGGCCGAGGCCGCGTCGATCACGCACACCACGATCCACCGGCGCGTCCCCGTACCCGCCACCCACGACGAGATCTCGCGGCTCGCGTCCACGATGAACGAGATGCTCGACCGGCTCGAGGACGCGTCGACGCGCCAGCGCCGGTTCGTGTCCGACGCGTCGCACGAGCTGCGCAGCCCGGTCGCGTCGATCCGTACCCAGCTCGAGGTCGCGCTGCGCCGCCCCGGTCGCGACGACTGGCCCGTGGTCGCGGAGCGCGTGCTCGCCGAGGACGAGCGACTCGAGCAGGCGGTCGCCGACCTCGTCGAGCTCGCCCGCCTCGACGAGGGCATCGCCTACAGCGACCTCGCGGAGGTCGACCTCGACGAAGTCGTGTTCGAGGAGTGCAGCCGTGAGCGGGCGATCCCGGTCGACACATCGGGCGTGTCGGGTGGCCGCGTGAACGGCCGCCGCGACGCGTTGGCCCGCGCCGTGCGCAACCTGGTCGACAACGCGTGCCGCCACGCGACGGCACGCGTGTCGGTGACCGTCCAGACCCGCGACGACACGGTCGAGCTCGTCGTCACCGACGACGGTCCCGGCATCGCCCCGGAGGACCGCACGCGCGTGTTCGAGCGCTTCACCCGGCTCGACGAGGGCCGCGCGCGCGACGCGGGCGGCATGGGCCTCGGGCTCGCGGTCGTGAAGTCCATCGTGGAGCGTCACGGTGGCAGCGTCGCGATCGATGACGCCGACCCGCACGGCGCGCGCTTCGTCGTGCGGATCCCTGCCGCCTGACGCCGGTACCGTTCCCGCGCCATGCCGGAGCTCACGCTCGCCTCGTTCAACACGCACTACGGCGTCCTCCCGCTCAGTCAGGAGTGCGGTCCGTACGACCTCGTGCACGCGCTGGCCGGGCTCGGCGACCCCGACGTGATGGTGATCCAGGAGGTCTGGCGGCGCGCCGGCGCCCGCGGCGTGGTCGACGACTTCGCCGACGCGCACGGGTACCAGCGCCACGACGTCGAGTTCGCCCGGTCCACCATGCAGGCCCGCTGGCCCCGCCCCGATCCCGAGGGCGAGGGCACCGTCGGGCTCGCCGTGCTCACCCGGCTCCCCGCCCGCGTGCTCGCCCGCCCGCCGATCGGTCCGACCCGCCGCGACCCGATCCCCGGACGGCGCGTGATCCACCTCGAGCTCGACGTGCACGGCACCCCGATCGACCTCGTCGGCGTCCACCTCACCTCCTGCCTGCCCGAGGGCCCGCCGCAGCAGCTGCGCCGCCTGGGCCGGCTCTTCCCCGACACCGGACGGCCCGCGGTGATCACGGGCGACTGCAACTTCTGGGGCTGGCCCGCGTCGGCGCTCCTCCCGGGCTGGCGACGCGCCGTGCGCGGCCGCACGTGGCCCGCGCCGCGTCCGCACAGCCAGATCGACCACGTCTTCGTGCGCGGCGGGATCGACGTGCTCGAGGCCGCGGTGCTCCCGGACGTCGGGTCCGACCACCGGCCGGTGCGCGTGCGTCTGCGCGTCAACTAGAAACAGGGGCATGGCCCAAGAAGTTCGTGGAGTGGTGGCGCGCAGCAAGGGCGCGCCGGTGAGCGTCGAGACCGTGATCGTCCCCGATCCCGGTCCGGGTGAGACCGTGGTGCGCGTCCAGGCGTGCGGCGTGTGCCACACCGACCTGCACTACCGGGAGGGCGCGATCAACGACGACTTCCCGTTCCTGCTCGGCCACGAGGCGGCCGGCGTGGTGGAGTCGGTCGGCCCCGATGTCGACGAGGTCGCCCCCGGCGACTTCGTGATCCTCAACTGGCGGGCCGTGTGCGGCACCTGCCGCGCCTGTCGCCGCGGGCGCCCGTGGTACTGCTTCTCGACGTTCAACGCCACGCAGAAGATGACGCTGGCCGACGGCACCGAGCTGTCCCCCGCGCTCGGCATCGGCGCGTTCGCGGAGAAGACGCTCGTCGCCGCCGGTCAGGCCACCAAGGTCAACCCCGCCGCGCGGCCCGAGGCCGCGGGGCTGCTCGGCTGCGGCGTGATGGCCGGGCTCGGCGCGGCGATGCTCACGGGCAACGTCGGGCGCGGCGACAGCGTCGCCGTGTTCGGCTGCGGCGGCGTGGGCGACGCCGCCATCGCGGGCGCGCGGCTCGCCGGTGCGCACACGATCATCGCGGTCGACCTCGATCCCACGAAGCTCGCGTGGGCCAAGGACTTCGGCGCGACCCACACCGTGAACGCGTCCGAGACCGATCCCGTCGAGGCGATCCGGGCGCTCACCGACGGCAACGGCGCCGACGTGTGCATCGAGGCCGTGGGCCGGCCCGAGACGATGCAGCAGGCGTTTTTCGCGCGCGACCTCGCGGGCACGCTCGTGCAGGTCGGCGTCCCGGCGCCCGACATGCAGATCGAGCTGCCGATGATCGAGTTCTTCGGGCGGGGCGGCGCGCTCAAGCCCTCGTGGTACGGCGACTGCCTGCCGAGCCGCGACTTCCCGATGCTGATCGACCTGTACCTGCAGGGCCGGCTCGACCTCGACCGCTTCGTCTCCGAGACGATCGACCTCGACCACGTCGAGGACGCGTTCCACAAGATGGAGCGCGGCGAGGTGCTGCGCTCCGTCGTCGTGATCTGACGGGGCCACGCGGGCGAGCCGGTCAGGAGAGCGGCAGCCCGTACTTCTCGAGCATCTTCGTGTAGACGCCCTTGTAGGGGTCGAGCGTCGGGTCGGTCGCCTGCCCGACGATCTTCGACGCGTAGGTCGGATCGGTGGCCCAGATGCCCCGGCCGAACTGGTTCCAGGTCGGCGCCTTGCCCTTGGGGCTGACCAGGGCGAACCGCGGGTCGACACACGCGTTGTGCAGCGGCGGCACGGTGCACGTGGTCGCGGTCGCGTCCGCGTAGGCGCGCAGGTGCTGGATCTGGGCCCGCACCCCGGTGCGGGCGTCGGCGAAGGTCGCGGCCCCGCCGAGCGGGTCGGTGTCGACCGCGCCGATGCCGGCGAAGTTGTTCTTGGTCTGGGCGATCGTCGACGAGAAGTACCCGGTCTCGACGATCGCCTGGGCGAACGCGATGTCGCCGCGCACCCCCTCCGCGTTGCCCTCCTCCACGTACATCGTCACGAGGTCCCGAACGGGCACCGACGCGCGGTAGGTGGGCCGCGACGGGACCCCCTCGAACCACGCGACGATCTGGTCGACCGACAGGCGCGGGCACCGACCCATCACCGACACCGCGATCGCGCTGCTCGGGGCCGGCGGATCGCACACCTCACCCGGCGCGGGAGGCGGCGGGTCCGGGATGCAGCCCGCGCCGAGGACCGCGAGCGCCAGCACGCCGACGACGAGCAGCGTGCGGGGGTGACGGAGTCGGCGGCGAGCGCGCGGCAGCAGGGGCATACGTAACAGGAGATCGGCAGTGTGGCCGGTGTGGTTGAGCCTAATCCCCGGTCCCGGCGGCCGGTAGGGCCCGGTGGACCGAGACCGCGTAGTCACCCTGCGTGAACAGCTGCCCGTCCCAGGTGGCCCAGCGGGCCACGAGCTCGAGGCCCGCCGCCCCCGCCATCGCGTCGTAGTCGGCCAGGGACAGGCGATCGCGACGGAGCTGGAACCCGGCCACGAGCAGCCCGCCCGGCACGAGCTGCGCGCGGAGCGTGGCCACCACGGCGGCCTCGGTGCCGGGGGCGACGAAGATCATGACGTTGCCGGCCAGGACCACGAGGTCGAAGCCCGCCCCTGCCGCCGCGCCGGGGAGCTCGGGCACCTCCCCGAGCCCGGCGAGGTCGGCCTCGTACCAGGGGAGCTCGGGAGCCTTGGCCCGGGCCGAGCCGAGCATCCCCGGGTCGAGGTCCACCCCGACCACGTCGTAGCCCCGGGCCGCGAGCTCGATGGCCACCCGGCCCGTCCCGCACCCGGCGTCGAGGACCCGGCGGCCACCCTGCTCCCGCAGGAGCGCGTCGACGAGATCGGCCTCGCCGTGGACCGACTCCCCCGCCGCGGCGAGCCGCTGCCACCGCGCGTCGTAGTCGTCGCCCCGGGGCGCGTCGGTCCCCGTCCAGCGCGTGCTCATCGTGGCGCCTCCAGTCGACCCCGACGGTATCCACTCCACACGTGGGCCACCACGTCGCACCCGTCGATCGCGATGGAGTCCTACAGCCACGAGCGCGCCGACGCGGCCGTCCGCCGCACCGGCGGGCGCACCCCCACCATCTGACCGGTCCCCGCCACGGGGATAGGGTGCGCGCACACGACCCGACCGTCCACGTCCACCGGGGGGTACGACATGGGGTACGGAGGCAACGCACCCGACGCCGGCTCGAACGGCACGCTCGAGGACCTCGCCGACTTCCGGCCGTTCCTCATGCCGGAGATCGTCAAGGAACCCCAGCCCGTCTACGAGCGGCTGCGCGCCGAGGCACCCGTGCTCGAGACGCCGGTGGGCGTCGTGCTCAGCCGGCACGACGACGTGATGTACGCGCTGCGCCACCCCGAGCTGTTCGCGTCCGACATGGACGCCGTGCACCTGGGCAACGAGCGCCCACTCATCCCCCTCCAGATCGACCCTCCCGACCACCTCCGCTACCGCAAGATCCTCGACCCGCTGTTCGCGCCGCGCGAGATCAACCGGCTCGACGGCGAGGTGCGCGCGCTCACCAACTCGCTCATCGACACCTTCGTCGACACCGGCGAGGTGGAGTACGCGAGCGCGGTGGCCGTGCCGCTGCCCTGCACCGTGTTCCTCGCGCTCATGGGGCTTCCCCAGGACGAGCTCGCGTACTTCCTCTCGCTCAAGGACGGCATCATCCGGCCCGAGGGCGGCTTCGGCACGGAGGAGTGCCGCGACGCGCAGCGCGCCACCGGTCGGGCCATCTACGACTACTTCGAGCAGGCGGTCGCCGACCGTCGCGCGCATCCGCGCGACGACCTCATCACCCGGTTCACGGTGGCCGAGGCCGACGGCGACCGGCTCTCCGACGACGAGATCCTCGACATCTGCTTCCTGTTCATCATGGCGGGGCTCGACACCGTCACCGCCTCCCTCGGCTGCTCCATGGCGTACCTCGCGCAGCACCCCGCGGCGCGGGCCGCGCTCGTCGACGACCCGGCCCTCGTGCCCGGCGCCGTGGAAGAGCTGCTGCGCTGGGAGGGCGTGGTGCCCGGCTCGGCCCGCATGTGCGCGCAGGACACCGAGATCAACGGCACGCCGATCAAGAAGGGCACGCCCGTGCACCTGCTCATCGCGTCCGCCAACCTCGACCCGCAGGAGTTCCCCGACCCCGACCTCGTCGACTTCGCCCGCTCGGGGAACCGGCACCTCGCGTTCGGCGGCGGCGTGCACCGCTGCCTCGGATCGCACCTCGCCCGGCTCGAGCTGCGGGTCGCGCTCGAGGAGTGGCACCGCCGCATCCCCGAGTACGCGATCGCGCCGGGGAGCGAGCCCGTGTACATCACGGGACTGCGCGCCGTGGAGCATCTCCCCCTGGTGTTCCCCCGAGGAGGACGATGATGCGGGTTCGCCTCGACGAAGACGCCTGCACCGGCCACGGGCGCTGCTACGCCCTGGCGCCCGACGTGTTCGCGCCCGACGACCGGGGCCACTGCCTCGTCCTCGTCGACGACGTGCCGCCCGAGCTCGAGGCCCAGGCCCGCGCCGGCGAGGCCAACTGCCCCGAGCGCGCGATCAGCGTCGAGGCCTGACTCCCCGAGGACCGCGTCAGGACAGCTCCTCCGGGTCCACCGGGCCGATGTTGAGGTTGGCGATGGCCTCCTCGGTGTCGAGCGCCTGCATCGTCCTGCGCACGAGCAGGACGACCGTGCCGATCGTGAGCAGCACGGCGTCGCCGAGGAGGACCGTCCGCACGCCGATGGCGTCGACCAGGATGCCCTGCACCAGCACGCCCACGGGGTAGGCGATCCCGTAGGCCGTCAGCCAGATCCCGATCACCCGGCCGCGCCAGGGCTCCTTCGCCAGCGCCTGGATGCAGCTGTTGTCGGTGGCGATCACCACCAGGAAGCCCGCCCCGGCACCGGTGATCGCCACGATCCCGGTGTTGAGCGACGTCGACAGCGCGACGAAGCACACGAACGCGGCGTACATGAACAGGCCGAGCGCGAGGATGCGGCTGGGCTTCCAGCGCCCGTCGAGGCGGCCGGTGAGCACCGCGCCGAGGATCGCGCCGATCCCGAGCGCGCCGGCGAGCACGCCGTACTGCACCGAGTCGGCGTCGTAGAGCTCGAGCGCGACCACGGGGATCAACGGCACGAGCGGCTGACCCACCATGGCCACGAACCCGTTGATCCCGATCGCGGCGCGCAGCCCGGGCTCGTGCACCACGTGGCGGGTGCCGTCGACGAAGTCGCGCCAGTAGCCGTGGGTGCGATCGAGCGGCGGCGGGTGCCGGCCCTCGTGGATCGACGCGACCGCGATCATCACCGCGCCGAAGCTGATCGCATTGAGCAGGAAGCACCAGCTCGCGCCGGCGGTGTTCACGAGGAGGACGCCCGCGGCGATCGGGCCGAGCGCCTTGGCCACGTTGAACTGGGCCGAGTTGAGCATCACCGCGTTCGGCAGGTCGCGCCGGGGCACGAGCTCGGGCACGAAGGCCTGGAGCACCGGGCCGTTCATGGCGGTGGCGATGCCACCCACGATCGCGAGCAGGAAGATCAGCGAGAACTCGCGGATGCCCGCCAGCCACGTGATCGCGAGCGCGGTGGCCTGCGCCGTCTGCAGCGTCATGGTCGAGAGCAGGAGGAGCCGGCGCGGGTAGCGGTCGGTGAGCGAGCCCGCGATCGGGCTGAGCACCACGAGCGGGATGATCGTCCCGAACGCGACCAGGGCGACCTTCGTTGCGCTGTCGGTGAGCACCGCGACCACCCAGCCCAGCGCGGCGAGCTGCATGTGCGAGCCGACGCTCGAGACGAGCGCCGCGCTCCAGAACACCCGGTAGTCGCGTGACCCGAGCGCGCGCAGGCCGTTGGGCCACTCGCGCTCGTCGGACTTCGTCACGGGCCGGATCGTATGGTCAGCAGGCGATCGGCTCGCGATCAGCCGCCGGTGCGCCACTCCCCCACGACCGGCACGAAGCCACCGAGGAACGCGGACTTGCCCCCGCCGTCGGGCAGCGGCGGCCCGAGCACGTCCTTGACGTCGGGCTTCGCGGCAACCGCCCACACCGTGTACCAGGACCAGAGGTTCCAGATCTCCTCGCCGAACCGGCGGGTGAGGTCCTCGTAGATCTGCGTCCGCTTCGCGGGATCGGTCTCGACCCGGCCGGCCTCGAGCAGGCGGTCGAGCTCGGGGTCGTTGATCCGACCGAAGTTCGTCGGCGAACCCGAGTGCCACCAGTTGTACTGCGCGTCGGGGTCGCTGGCCGCGTGGTTGCGGAACCCCATGGCCTGGAAGTTGCCCGCGAGCGCCTCGCTCACCAGCGTCGACTGGTCGACGGTCCGGATCGACACGTCGATGCCCGCCCGGGCCGCCTGCTCCTTCACCAGCTGGGCGATCGCGAGGGTGTCCGGCTCCGGGTTGGTGAGGTACTCGAACGAGATCTTCTGCCCGTGCTTGGCCTCGTACTCGGCCGCAAGCTTCTCGGCCTTCTTCAGGTTCGGCTTCGGCAGCCCCGAGTCGACCACCGAGCCCATGGACCCGGGACCGAACGGACCGTTCGCGAGCAGCGGGATCCCGCGGTTGCGGATCTGGTTCACCTCCGCCGTGTTGCGGCCGTAGGCGACCGCCTGGCGCGCGAGGAGGTCGTCGAACGGGGGCTTCGACGAGTTGAGCATCATGTACGCGACCTCGCCGCCCTTCTTCGACTCGAAGAGCTGGGCCGTGCCGTTCGCGGCGTCCTCGCGCAGCGCGACGAGGTTGTCGATGCTCGACGTGTGCATGACGTCGAGCTCGCCGCCCTCGAACTGCGTGAGCCGCGCCGCGGCGTCGGTGACCGGCCGGAACGTGATCTTGTCGAGGAGCGGCAATCCCGGGCGCCAGTAGTCGGGGTTGCGGACGACGACGAACCGCTCGTTGACCCGCCACTCCTCCTTCTCGTACGGACCGGTGCCGATGAGGTTGCTCGCGCAGGTGCCCGGGTCGTTCAGCTGGGCCGGGGCCAGGATCCCGTACCGCCCGCCGCCGTAGAGGAGCGCGGGGAACGCGGCCCACGGGGTCTTCGTGGTGACGACGACCGTGAGCGGTCCCGTGACCTTCACGTCGGCGACGTTGCTGAAGGCGAACGGCGTGAGCCGGCCCGGGACGCGCGGGTTGAGACCGCGATAGGTGTCGAGGTTGAGCTTCACCGCGTCGGCGACGAGCGGGGTGCCGTCGTGGAACTTCACGCCGTCGCGCAGCTCGATCGTCCACTCGTCGAGCGTGGCGTTCGGCGTCACCGACTTGGCGAGGTACGGCACGTACTCGCCCTTGGAGTTGATCGTCACCAGCGTGTCGTAGATCGCGTTCGCGACGATGATCCCGGACACGGCGAGCTGCGACTGGGGCAGGCACCAGCCGCCGGTGGTCTCCGCCTCGAGCCCCCACACCACCTCGCCGCCCGACTTCGGCTTCGCGGCCGCGCGGGCCACCGCGGGCATCGCGAGGGCCGCGACCACGAGCGCGGCCGTTCCGGCGAGCATCCCCCTTCGACGGCGCATGGCGGCACTGTAGGCCCGGTCCGCAACCGGTCGCGGTCGGGCGGACGCCCGCTGCCCCTGCCGGATCCCGCATGGTCACGCGGTTGACCCGGCCCGGAACCTAACCTCTCGCGAGATCCGCTCGATGGAAGGGGCGTGCCATGCGCGCGAAGAAGTGGGGGGCCGAGTTCCTCGGCACCTTCATCCTGGTCTTCGGTGGCTGTGGCGCCGCGATCTTCGCGGCCAAGGCGCTCGCGAACTCCAGCCGCAGCGCCGACATCGGCGGTGCGTCGCTGAAGTTCAACAGCATCTTCAACCTCGGCATCGGCTACCTCGGTGTGAGCCTGGCGTTCGGCCTGACCGTCGTGGTGGGCGCGTACGCCTTCGGTCACGTGTCGGGCGGTCACTTCAACCCGGCGGTCTCGTTCGGTCTCGCCGCCGCGAAGCGGTTCGAGTGGCGCGAGCTGCCGGGCTACGTGATCGCGCAGTGCCTCGGCGCCCTCGTCGCGGTCGCGTCGCTGTGGGGCATCCAGGCCGGGCGCCCGGGCGGCTTCGACATCGGCCAGGGCTCCTTCGCCTCGAACGCATACGGGCAGAACGTCGACGGCAACGGGCGGTTCTTCTTCGACCTGCCGTCGGCCGCGTTCGCCGAGGTGCTGCTCACCGCACTCTTCGTCATCATCATCCTCGGCGCCACCACCAAGGCCGCGTCGCCGGGTGCCGCGGGGCTGGCCATCGGACTCACCCTCGCGCTCATCCACCTGATCTCGATCCCGATCACGAACACGAGCGTGAACCCGGCCCGGTCGCTCGGCCCGGCCGTCTTCGAGGGCGGCGTCGCGCTCGAGCAGCTCTGGTTGTTCATCGTCGCGCCGATCGTGGGCGCGATCATCGGTGCGGTGATCTGGAAGGTCGCGACGGGCGGCGACGCCGTGCAGACCGGCGAGGTCGAGGCGGAGGGTGTCGAGGCGACGTGACCGCCCCGCTCCCGCGAACGACTCGCGACCTCCATTGACCGAAGAACGTCGACCCAGGGCGTGGTTCCGGGGACGGAACTACGCCCTGGGCCAGCAGCTCGACACCTTCCTCGTCTGCGCGGCGAGCGGCGTGATCCTCAACCGCGCGCTGCTGATCGTGCTCGGCTACCCGCAGATCGGGAGCCGCAAACCCGACGGCATCCACATCTCCCACTCGATCTACGGCGGCTTCGCGATGATGGTCGCGGCCACGGTCGCCCTGTCCTTCCTCGCCCCCGCGGTGCGCTGGTTCGTGGCCGTCGTCGGCGGGCTGGGCTTCGGGTGGTACGTCGACGAGCTCGGCAAGTACGTCAGCAACGCCGGCTACCTGTTCAAGCCCGCGCTCGCGCTGATCTACATCGTCTTCGTGCTGATGTTCCTCGTCTTCCGGGCGATGGCGAGCCGGCGCTTCACCCCCGACGACGCCGTGGTGAACGCGCTCGAGTCGCTCAAGGCCGCCACGCTCGGCAACCTCGACGACCGCCAGCGCCGGGCGGCCCTGCTGCGCCTCCACCACCTCGGTCCCGACACCTCGTTCACGCAGCGCGTCCGCGACCTGCTCGAGGACGCACCCGCCTCGCCCCCGCGGCCGCCGGGCCGGATCCGGCGGGCCCGGGTCATGCTCCGGGCCCGCTACACGGCGTGGAGCACCCGTCGCAGCTTCACGGTGGTGATCGAGATCTTCTTCTTCCTGCTGGCCGCCAGCACGATCGGCAGCATCCTCGGCTTCTCGCTCGACGGCCCCGGCATCACCCGGCCGAGCGAGAAGGTCGCCACCGTGGCCGGCTCGGTCGCCGGGGTGCTCGTGCTGATCGGGATCGTGCGGCTGCGCCGGTCCCGGCTCGAGGCGTTCCGCTGGTTCGACCGGGCGCTGCTCGTCTGGATCCTGGTGGTGCAGGTGTACATGTTCCAGCAACAGCAGTTCGCGGCGGTCTTCGGGCTCGCCGTGGACCTGTTCGTGTGGGCCATGCTGCGCTCGGCCATCGCGATCGAGGAGCAACGGGCGGAGCGAGAGGCGTTGGAGGGCACCGCGACGCCGGAGGCCACGGCCCCCGCCGCCACGTCGTAACCTGGCCCACCGCTCGCCCCGTTCCGGGCCGGCCACCACTTCGCCAGAGGAGCCCGTCATGCCCGAAGCCGTCATCGTCGCGACCGCCCGCACCCCGATCGGTCGAGCCAACAAGGGCTCGCTCGTCGACTGCCGCCCCGACGACCTCTCGGCCACGATCGTCCAGGCCCTCCTCGAGAAGGTGCCCGCGCTCGACCCGGGCCTCGTCGAGGACGTGCTCTGGGGCTGCGCCCAGCCCGCCGGTGAGGCCGGGTACAACCTCGCCCGGGTCGTCGGGATCCTCGCCGGCCTGCCCCAGGCCGGCGGCGTCACCGTCAACCGGTACTGCTCGTCGTCGCTCCAGACGATCCGGATGGCCGCGCACGCCATCCGTGCGGGCGAGGGCGACGTGTTCGTCGCCGGCGGCTCCGAGAACGTGAGCCGCTTCGGGAAGGGCCTGTCCGACGGCGCGCCCGGCTCCCACAACGACCGGTTCGCCGACGCCGAGGCCCGCACCGCGTCCCGCAGCACCGGAGAGGGCGGCGCGTGGACCACGCCGGCCGGTCTGCCCGACGTGTACATCGCGATGGGCCAGACCGCCGAGAACGTCGCCGAGCTCGAGGGTGTGACCCGCGAGGAGCAGGACGAGTTCGCCGCGCTCTCGCAGCAACGGGCGGTCGCGTCGCAGCAGAACGGCTTCTTCGAGCGGGAGATCACCCCGGTCACCCTGGCCGACGGCACCGTGGTCACCAAGGACGACGGCCCCCGCGACGGCACCACCGCCGAGAAGCTCTCGCAGCTCCAGCCGGTGTTCAAGCCCGAGGGCACCGTCACCGCGGGCAACGCCTGCCCGCTCAACGACGGCGCCGCGGCCGTCGTGGTGATGAGCGACGCGAAGGCCGCCGAGCTCGGGCTCACCCCGCTCGCGCGGGTCGTGGCGAGCGCCGTGTCCGCGGTCGACCCCGAGATCATGGGCCTCGGCCCGGTCGAGGCATGCCGCCGCGCCCTCGCCCGCGCGGGCATGACGATCGAGGACATCGACCTCGTCGAGATCAACGAGGCGTTCGCCGCGCAGGTCGTGCCGTCGGCCAAGCACCTCGGGATCCCGTGGGAGAAGCTGAACGCGAACGGCGGCGCGATCGCGCTCGGCCACCCGTTCGGCATGACCGGCGCGCGCATCATGACCACCCTGCTCAACGGCATGGAGGACCGCGACGCCCGCTTCGGCCTCGAGAGCATGTGCATCGGGGGCGGCCAGGGCCTCGCGATGATCGTCGAGCGGCTGAAGTAGGCGCGGTGCGCTACGGCGTCACGATCTTCGCCACGGACCAGACGTGGCGCGCCGACGAGGTCGCGGTCGAGGCGGAGGCGCGCGGCTTCGCGTCCCTCTACATCCCCGAGCACACGCACATCCCCACGAGTCGGAAGACCCCGCCGCCCACCGGCGAGGCCGAGCTGGCCGACGGCTACAAGCGCACGCTCGACCCGTTCATCGCGCTCGCCGCGGCCGGCGCGCGCACCGAGCGGATCCGGCTCGGCACCGGCATCGCGCTGATCGGCCAGCGTGAGCCGATCGTCACCGCGAAGGCCATCGCCACGCTCGACTACCTGACCGGTGGCCGTGTCGACCTCGGCATCGGCTTCGGCTGGAACATCGACGAGATGGAGAACCACGGGATCGACCCGGCCCGTCGGCGGGAGCTCGTGCGCGAGCACGTGCTCGCGCTGCGGGCGCTGTGGACCGACGACGTCGCCGAGTTCCACGGCGACTTCGTGGACGTCGCGCCCACGTGGTCGTGGCCGAAGCCGGTGCAGGCGGGTGGTCCGCCGGTCCTGCTCGGGAGCGCACCGGCCCCGAAGGCGCTCGCCGCCGTCGCCGAGTACTGCGACGGATGGATGCCGATCGGCGGGGCCGGGATCCGCGAGGCGCTGCCCACCCTGCACGAGGCGTGCGCGGCGGTCGACCGCGATCCGGCCTCGGTCACGATCGTGCCCTTCGGCACGCTCTACGAGCCGGGCAAGCTCGAGTACTACGAGTCGATCGGCGTCGACGAGGTGGTGCTGCGCGTCCCCGCGGGCGGCCGCGACGTCGTGTTGCCCGAGCTCGACCGGCTCGCCGCGGCCACCGGGATCTCGGCCGGCTCGGTCTAGGGTTGCGTCGTGGGTTCCTCGGGATCGAAGAAGAGCCGCAAGGGCGGCAAGCGCCAGCACCTCGACAAGGTCGGGCAGCACACGCCCAGCTCCGCGGCCCGCGAGCAGCAGCGTGAGCGCGCCGCGGTGATGGACGTCATGGGCATGGGCGGTGCCGGCGGCGCCGGCAAGGCGCTCGTCTGGATCGTCGGCATCATCTTCATCGTGCTGGCGATCGTCGCCCTGCTGGTGCTGACCGTCTTCTAGCGACTTCGGGCGTCGCCGGTCTGCCCGAACTCGGGCGGACGCTTCTCCAGGAACGCGCGCATGCCTTCCTGCGCGTCGGGGATCTGGCTCGCGTTCGCCATCGCGTCGATCGCGAGGCGGTACGCGTCGGGCTGGTCGAGCCCGATCTGGCGGTAGAACGCCTGCTTGCCCAGCGCCTTCGACATCGCGCTGCCCCGGGTGGCGCGCTCGAGGAGGTCGAGCGTGGCGGCGTCGAGATCGGCGTCGGGGACGACGTGGTTCACGAGCCCCCAGTCGGCCGCGGTGCGCGCGTCGATGGTGTCTCCGGTCAGCGCGAGCTCGAGCGCGCGCTTGCGACCCACGTTGCGACCCACCGCCACCATCGGCGTGTGGCAGAACCACCCGCCCTTGCCCCCGGGGACCGCGAACCCGGCCGACGCGGCCGCGACCGCGAGGTCGGCGGTGGCCACGAGCTGGCAGCCCGCAGCGGTGGCGAGCCCGTGCACACGGGCGACGATCGGCTGCGGGATCGTCTGCATCGTCTCGAGCAGCTCGGTGCAGGTCTCGAGCAGCGTGCGGGCCGCATGGACGTCGGCGCCGGCGAGGTCGGCGAAGTCGTGGCCCGCGCAGAACACGGGGCCGCGCCCGCCGAGCACCACGCCGCGCGCGTCGGACTCACCGATCTCGGCGAACGCGTCGCGCAGGTCACGCAGGTGGCCGAGCGAAAGCGCGTTGCGCCGCTCCGGCCGGTTCATCCACACCCGCGCGAACGCCCCGTCCCGCACCACCTCCACGTTCATGAGGCGTTGCTCACCGTCGTGGAGCGACGGTGGGCAACGCCTCGACAGTCGAGGCGCTGCAGACCGTCTTGGAGCGACGGCGAGCGACGCATCAAAGACGCTCGATGATGGTGACGTTGGCCTGACCGCCGCCCTCGCACATGGTCTGGAGGCCGTAGCGGCCGCCGGTGCGCTCGAGCTCGTGCAGGAGGGTGGTCATCAGCCGGACGCCGGTGGCGCCGAGCGGGTGGCCAAGGGCGATCGCGCCGCCGTTCACGTTCACCTTGCTCATGTCGGCGCCGGTCTCCTGCTGCCACGCGAGCACGACCGGGGCGAAGGCCTCGTTGATCTCGACGAGGTCGATCTCGTCGAGCTTCATGCCCGCCTTCTCCAGCGCGTAGGCCGTGGCCGGGATCGGCGCGGTGAGCATGAACACGGGGTCGTCGCCCCGCACGCTCAGGTGGTGGATGCGGGCCCGGGGGGTGACCCCGAGCTCCTTCACCGCGCGCTCCGACATCACGAGCATCGCCGCGGCGCCGTCGGAGATCTGCGACGCCATCGCGGCGGTGATGCGCCCGCCCTCGACGAGCGTCGGCAGCGTGGCCATCTTCTCGAGCGACGTCCCGCGCCGCGGCCCCTCGTCGATCGACGCCTCACCGAGCGGCACGATCTCCCGCTCGAAGCGCGCTTCGTCGATCGCGCGCAGCGCACGCTCGTGGCTCTCGAGCGCGAACTGCTCCATGTCCTCGCGGGCGATGCCCCACTTGTCCGCGATCAGCTCCGCGGCGCGGAACTGCGAGATCTCCTGGGTGCCGTAGCGCGCCTCCCAGCCCTTGGAGCCCGAGAACGGATCCGTGAACCCGAACTGCTCGGCGACGGTCATCGCCGACGAGATCGGGATCATGCTCATGTTCTGCACGCCGCCCGCGATCACGACATCCTGGGTGCCGCTCATCACGCCCTGCGCGGCGAAGTGGACGGCCTGCTGCGACGAACCGCACTGCCGGTCGATGGTGGTGCCGGGGATCGCCTCGGGCAGTCCGGCGGCGAGCCAGCAGGTCCGGGCGATGTCGCCCGCCTGCGGCCCGATCGTGTCGAGGCAGCCGAACACGACGTCCTCGACCAGCATCGGGTCGAGGTCGTTGCGCTCGACGATGGTCTTCAGGACGTGGGCGCCCAGGTCGGCGGGGTGGACCTGGCTGAGGCCACCGCCCCGCTTCCCGACCGGGGTGCGGAGGGTGTCGACGATGTAGGCCTCGGGCATGGAAGGTCCTTTCACGGGAGCAGGCCGATCAGCGGAATCGCAGCGGGGCCTTACAGGATCGCACGTCCGACGCGGGCCCGGTGCCAGGCGGGATCGCCCCAGCTCGCGGCCAGGGCCCAGGCCCGCTTCATGTAGAGGTGCAGGTCGTACTCGAACGAGTACCCCATGGCACCGTGGCACTGCAGCGCTCGACGGGCGGTGAGGGTGGCGGCGTCCGACGCGAGCGCCTTCGCCATGGAGACGTGGACCGGCGCGTCGGGCTCGCCCTCGGCCATCGACCACGCCGCGCGGTACACGAGGGGGCGGGCGAACTCGAGCGCGATGCGCGCGTCGGCCAGGTGGTGCTTCACGGCTTGGAAGCTGCCGATCGGCACCCCGAACTGCTCACGCTCCTTCACGTATTCGACGGTCAGGTCGAGCATGCGCCGGGTGAGGCCGATGAGCTGCGCGGCCGTGCCGAGCACACCGCGGTCGAACGCGGCCGCGAGATCGTCGGCCTCGCCGACGATCTCGGCCTCGTCCCACTCGATCCAGCCGAGCCGGCGCGTACCGTCGACGCTGGTCTCGGGCCGGACGACGAGTGCGTCGCGCGCCACGAGCACCAGCGCGTCGTCCTCCTCGGTGAGCACGAGGCCGGCCACCCCGACGTACGGCACGTACGCGGCGCCGCCGAGTGCCGCGGTGACGAGCGTCTCCCCCGCGCCTGCGGCTTCCGCCGCGTCGTCGGGGAGCACCGCCATGGCGACCACGGCGTGCTCGACGAACGGCTCCGGCAGCGCCACGTACCCGGTCTCCTCGGCGATGAGGACGAGGTCGAGCACCGTGAACCCGAGGCCGCCCCGGTCCTCCGGCGCGCCGGCACCGAGCACACCCATCTCGGCGAGCGCGGCCCACGCGGCGCCGCTGCGACCGTCGGCGTTCTCCCACGCGGCCCGCACCACGCCCGGCGGGCACTCGTTCGCGAGGAGGTCGCGCACGGCGTCTCGGAACTCCAGCTGGTCCTCGGTGAAAGCGAAGCGCATGGGGCGTGGGTCTCCGAGTCTCCGTCAGCGCCGGGGCAGCCCGAGCACGCGCTCGGCGATCACGTTGCGCTGGATCTCGTTGGTGCCCGCGTAGATCGGGCCCGACAGAGCGAACTGGTAGCCCTTCATCCACGGGTTGTCGCCCACCTCGGCGTCGGGCCCGAGCAGGCCGAGCGCGGCGTCGTGGATGCGGACGTCGAGCTCGGACCAGAAGATCTTGGTCATGCTCGACTCCGAGCCGACGTTGTCGCCGTCGGTCATGCGGGTGACGGTCAGGAACGTCTGCCAGCGGTAGGCCTCGGCGTCGATGTAGGCCCGCACCACGGCGTCGCGCAGCGTGGGGTCGGCGGCGGCGGCCGTGTCGGCGCGGTCGCGGTACAGGTGGACGAGCCGGTCGGCCGTGGCCATGAACCGGCCCGGGCTGCGCAGCGTGAGACCGCGCTCCACGCTGGTGGTGGCCATCGCGACCGACCAGCCCTGGTGCACCTCGCCGAGCACGGCGTCGTCGGGCACGAGCACGTCGTCGAGGAAGACCTCGGCGAAGCCCTCGTCGCCGTCGAGGCGCCCGAAGCCGCGCACCGTGACGCCCTCGGCGTCGAGGGGCAGATCGGAAGA